>JAVEYH010000042.1:0-25906 GCA_034003585.1 Kiritimatiellia bacterium | reverse complement strand
GGGACGGTTCCCCGAACCGTCCGTCTGCCCTGAGCAAGCCGAAGGGCGGACGCCTCGGGGAGGCGTCCCTACCCAAACGGCTTCAAATCACTGAGCCGCTCAGCGGTCGAACTGCGCGTCGAACGCGATCGCGCTGGGCGGGAAGTCCACACCTTTGACGAAATCGCAGGCTTCCTGGGCGCCGTGGCAGCGGTCCATGCGGGAGTCCTCCCACTCGACGGAGAGCGGGCCCTGGTAGCGGATGTCGTTCAGCGCCACGATGATGTCCTCGAAGTTGATGTCGCCGTGGCCGAGCGAGCGGAAGTCCCAGAAGCGGCGCGGGTCCGCGAACTCGGTGTGGCCGCCGAAGACGCCGACCGTGCCGTCGCCGTGGCCCCACCACGCGTCCTTCATGTGGACATGGAAGATCCGGTCCGGGAAGGTGCGGAGGAACTTCACGTAGTCCACGCCCTGGTAGCCGAGGTGGGAGGGGTCGAAATTGAACCCGAAGGCCGGGTGGCCGTCCAACGCCTCCAGCGCGCGCTGCGCCGACGCGATGTCAAAGGCGATCTCGGTCGGGTGCACCTCCAGGGCGAAGCGGACGCCGTTGTCGGCGTAGACGTCGAGGATCGGCTTCCAGATTCTGGCGAACTCCTTGTACCCGTTTTCGATCTGGCCCGGCAGGCAGGGCGGGAACGAGTAGATCAGGTGCCAGACCGGAGAGCCGGTGAACCCGTTCACCACGGTCACGCCCAGATTGCGGGCGGCCTTGGCGGCTTTTTTCTGCATGTCGATTGCCCACTTGCGGGCGGCTTTGGGGTCGTTGCGCACCTTGGCGGGCGCGAACGCGTAGTGGCGCGCGTCGATCGGGTCGCAGACCAACTGCCCGGAGAGGTGGTTCGAGATGGCCCAGAACCCCAGCCCGTGCTTCTCCAGCAGGGCGCGTTTTTCCTGGCAGTAGGTTTTGCTGCGGGAGGCCTGGTCCAGGTCAATGTGGTCGCCCCAGGTGCAGAGTTCGAGCCCGTCATACCCGAATCCGGACATCAGTTCGCAAACTTTCTCGAGCGGCAGGTCGGCCCATTGGCCGGTGAAGATCGTCACAGGTCTCGCCATAATCGGATTGCTCCTTTCGCGTTGCCGCGGGTCGGGCGCACCGTTTGGCGCGGCGCCCGGCAACAGAGGGTTATGCGGTACGATACCGCAGGAGACGGCTGTAGGCAACAGCATTCTGGCGCAAGCAAAAAACCGGAATTGGGGCTTGACCCGTTCCCGCGGATCGTGGACACTATCGACACTGCTTCATTGTGGCACCGATTTGAACGTTTGTCCCACGGGAAAGAACGCGAGATGCTCAACAAGTTGTTGTCTTTTTTTTCAAGCGATATCGGGATCGATCTGGGTACCGCCAATACGCTGGTTTACGTCAAAGACCGCGGGATCGTGATCCGTGAGCCTTCCGTGGTGGCGATCCAGGAGGGGACCAAGCGGATTCTGGCGGTGGGCGAGGAGGCCAAGCGCATGCTGGGCCGCACGCCGGGCAACATCGTGGCGATCCGTCCGATGAAGTCGGGGGTGATCGCCGACTTCGACATCACCGAGGCGATGATCCGGTATTTCATCCGCAAGGTGCATGTGGCCAAGGTGGTGAAGCCGCGGGTGATTGTGGCGGTGCCGAGCGACATCACGGAGGTGGAGAAGCGCGCCGTGCAGGAGTCGGCGCGGCATGCGGGCGCGCGCGAGGTTTTTCTGATTGAGGAGCCGATGGCCGCGGCCATCGGCGTCGGGCTGCCGGTCTCGGAGCCGGCAGGCAACATGATCGTGGATATCGGCGGCGGAACATGCGAGGTCGCGCTGATCTCGCTGGCCGGCATCGTTTATGCGCGGAGTGTGCGAGTGGGCGGTGACGCCATGGACGAGTGCATCGTCCAGTACATGCGGAGAGTTTACAATCTGATGATTGGAGAGCGGACCGCGGAGGAGATCAAAATCACGATTGGTTCGGCTTATCCTTTGGGTGAGGAGAGCACGCTGGAGGTCAAGGGCCGCGATCTGGTGGCCGGGCTTCCCAAAACCTTGACGGTCACGTCGGAAGAGATCCGGGACGCCCTGCAGGAGCCGGTGTCCGCGATTGTCGACGCCGTCCGGATCACGCTGGAGAAGTGTCCCCCCGAGTTGTCGGCGGATCTCGTGGACCGCGGCCTGGTGCTGGCCGGCGGCGGCGCGATGCTGCGGGGGCTCGACAAGCTGATCGCGTCGCAGACAGGATTGCCCGTCACGCTGGCCGATGACCCGCTGAGCGCGGTCGCGGAAGGCACGGGAGTGGTGTTGAACGAGCTGAATTTCCTGGCGAAGACTAAGCTGGGACGTTGATTTTCCCTCGGTTGCTTTCTGGTCTCTGCCTGCCCGGCGAAACGGGGGGTGACCGGAAATGAAGCAAACGAAATGGTGGGTCGGACTGTTGGCGGTGACGCTCGCGGCGCTGGTTTTCTGGCGCTCGGGCGCGCATGGTTTTGTCCGCGAAGCCCTCTATCCCTACGAAAAAGCCTGCGTCTGGTTTGAGCGGAGCGTGTGGCTGCGCGTGCGGGCCGTGTTTTCGCGGACCCGGCTGGCGGCCCGGAACGCCATGCTGGAGCGCGACGTGGCGCGTCTGCGGATGGCGGTGGCCGATGTCGAGGCGCTGGAGGCGGAGACCCGGCGCCTGCGCGCGCTGCTCGATTTCACGCCGCCGGTCCCCTGCCGCTGGCTGGCCGCGCCCATCCTTTCGCGCGGCGGCACCTCGGCGGTCTGGCAGCAGGTGCGGCTCGCCAAAGGCTCGCTCCACGGGGTGCGCAAAGGCGCGCCGGTTGTGGTGCCGGACGGCGTGGTCGGCCGGGTGACGGAGGTCTCGCCGCACACCAGCGACGTGATGCTGATCACGGATCCCAACAGCCGCGTGGCGTGCGAACTCGAAACGCCCGGCGAGGGGGTGGGGCTGGTGCGCGGCATTCTGTACGGCGGGGGCGCGGTGCCTGCGGCCGGGCCCGAACTCACGCTGCTGTATGTGGTGGACCCGTTGCGGCTGCGTTATCTGGCGCGGGACTTCGAGCCGGCCCCCCGCACGCGGGTGGTGACCTCCGGTTTGGGGCAGACCTTCCCGAAGGGGCTCACCATCGGCTATCTGCTGAACAGCCGGATCGAGCCGAACGCGTTGTCGCGTGAGGCCGCGGTCATGCCGGCGGTGGATTTGGCCGCGCTGGACGAGGTGTTTGTGCTCTCGCTGGGAGGTGCGCATGCGCCTTGACACGGACCTGTTCCGGATCCTCTTCGCGCTCGGCGCGGCCGCGCTGCTTCAGGAGATGGTCCCCGTGATCCCGCCCGTTCCCGCGAAACCCGGTTTTTTGACTGCGGCGGCGTTGTATTACGCGCTCACCCGGCCGTGGCCCGTGGCGCTGACCGCGCTGACGTGGGCGGGCGCGCTGACCGACCTGCTGGGCGGGCTGCCGCTGTTCTGCACGATCGGGTTTCTGCTGGCCGCGTACGGTGCGGTCCGGCTGATGCAGCGGCTGTTTCTGACCGCGTCCGTGGCGCAGGGCGCGGCGCTGGTGGCGGTGGCGGCAATGGCGCAGACGTTGTGGACGCGGCTGTGTACCGGAATCGGCGGCTGGCCCCTCCTGTGGCAGACGCTGGCGGCGGCCGGGTATGCGGCGCCCGCGGGTTTGGCTGCGGGGGCTTTGGGGTTTGGGTTTTGCGGTCTGCTGGACCGCGTCTCCGGAAGTGAAAGACCGGTGAAAGAGGGCAATGGAATCGGGTGGACAGAAACAGACCGATAGCTGGCGCATCGCCTTGCTGGCGTTGGTGTTCGCGGCGGGTGTCGCGGTCCTGGGTTCCGGGTTGCACCGGGTGCAGGTGGTGCAGAACCCGTCTTTCTCGCGGGACCAGCTCCGCCAGAGTGTGCGGCGGGTGCAGGAGCCGGGGTTGCGCGGCCGGATTCTCGACCGGAACGGCATCTGCCTGGCCGAGAACCGCGCCAGTTACTGCATCGCCTTTTATGTCGAGGAGCTGCGCAAGCGCGGCCCGTGGATCCGGACCATCGATGCGGTCGATGCGGAGGTCGACCGGCTCGCCGCGGCGCTGGGGGTCCCCCGCGTGATCTCGTATGCGGCGGTGTCGAATCATGTGATCAACAGCCGGTACATGCCGCTGCTTGCTTGGCGCGATGTGGGGCAGGAGACCCTGGCCCGCTGGGCTGAGGCCCAGGACGTGTTCCCGGGGGTGGACGTGTATGTGCAGCCGGAGCGTTCGTACCCCCAGGGGGCGCTGGCCGCGCATGTGCTGGGCTACGTCAAGCGCGACATGCCGCTGCCGTTGCCCGGCGAGCGCGTGCATTTCTTCCTGCCCGAGATGTTCGGCGCGAACGGGGTCGAGCGGAAGTACAACGCGCTGCTCACCGGACGTTCCGGCGGCAAGCTGATCCGCGTGGACGCCCGGGGGTACAAATATGCGGTGTATCAGGGCGAGGAGGCGGTGACGGGACAGGACCTCCATCTGACACTCGATGTGCGGATCCAGCGCGCGCTGGAGCGCGCCCTGCGCGGTCTGCGGGGGGCGGGGGTGGTGCTCGACCCGCGCAACGGCGAGGTGCTGGCCATGGCGAGCGCGCCCGCGTACGACGCGAACGCGTTCGCGCCGTACATCTCCGCCGGACTCTGGCGGCGCCTGAACACGGACCCGCATCTGCCGTTGTTCAACCGCGCGCTCCAGGGCGGATACGCGCCGGGAAGCACGTTCAAACCGGTCACCGCCATCGCGGCCCTGACGCACGGCGGAGTGGACCCCGAGGCGCCCCACACCTGTACGGGGGTCTTCGAGCTGGGGACCATGCGGCTGCATTGCTGGAACACGTACGGCCACGGCGCGGTCGCGCTGCGCAAGGCGATCGAGCAGTCGTGCAACAGCTATTTCTGCCATCTTGGGTATACGGTCGGCTACGAGGCCATTCGCACCGAGGCCGCCAAACTGGGGCTGGGGCAGGCGACCGGAATCGATTTGCCCTTCGAGAACCGCGGGCTGCTGCCGTCCGAGGAGTGGAAACGGCAGAATCTCAAGGACCGGTGGCGGCCCGGCGACACCTGCCAGATCGCCATCGGGCAGGGGCTGCTGCTCACCACGCCGCTGCAGATGGCGCTGGTCACCGCGGCCTTCGCGAACGGGGGCACGCTCTACCGGCCGCATGTCGCGCGCCACGC
This sequence comes from Kiritimatiellia bacterium, assembly GCA_034003585.1. Taxonomy (GTDB): domain Bacteria; phylum Verrucomicrobiota; class Kiritimatiellia; order RFP12; family UBA1067; genus JAPXSY01. The sequence continues at coordinate 20,702 of JAVEYH010000042.1, read as the reverse complement.
GCCGGAAGCGATCCGGGCCATGGGGTGGTCCGCTGACGCGCTGGAGCGGGTACGCACGGGAATGCGGGATGTGGCGGAGAGCGGCACGGGCCGCCGCGTCCGGGTGCGGGGGCTCGATGTCGCCGCCAAGACCGGTACGGCCGAGTTTGACGCGGGGGGCGTGCGGCGCAAGAACACCTGGGTTACGGCCTTCGCGCCTTTTGACCGGCCCACCGTGGCGATGGCGGTCATGGTGGAGGACGGCGAGTCCGGCGGCCTGACCGTGGCGCCGATCGTGCGGGAGATCCTGGTGTCCCTTTTCGGGGAGCAGCCGCCGGAGAATGCGGCGGCGGAGACGGCGGAACCGCCGGCGGCGCCGGATGTGAGGGGGGACTGACATGCTCAAACGGCTATGGCTGCGGTTCCAACGCCTGAATCCCCTGCTCTTCTCCTGCATGATCGCGCTGATCGCCATCGGCGTGGCGTTCGTGTACAGCGCCTGTTCGGTCCGGGAGGATCCGGAACTCCGGATGCTCTACCTGCGGCACGCGGAGATCGGTTGCGTGGGGCTGGTCGTGTACCTGGCGATCGCCGCCTGCCCGTTCGCCACGCTCGTGCACGGGCGTTGGGTGGCGTATGGCGTCTGTCTGGTCATGCTGCTGCTGGTGCCGTTTATCGGCGAGACCACGATGGGCGGACGGCGCTGGCTGTTCGGCATCCAGCCGTCCGAGCCCGCCAAGGTGGCGATCATTCTGGTGCTCGCCCGGCTCTACGGGCATCCGGACGCGAAACGGGGTGTGGGCGCCTTTCTGCTGACGCTGCTGGTGGCGGGCGTTCCGGCGGTGCTCATCCTGCTGCAGCCCGATCTCGGAACGGCGATGGTTCTGGTGCCGACCGTGCTTGCGATGCTGTTCGCGGCGAAGGTGGCGCCGCGTCTGGTGTGGCCCTGCGTACTGGCCGGGGTGGCCGCGGCGGCGGTGCTGCTCGGCGTGATCTACGCCGCGGAAAAGGCCGACCTCACGCCGGAGAAGCGCGAGGCCCTGATCGCGGCGACGCAGTTGAAGCCGCATCAGGTCCGGCGTCTGCAGGTGTTCCTGTTCCCCGACAAGGATGTGCTCAGCAGCGGCTACAACCGGCGGCAGTCGGAGATGGCGGTCGGGTCCGGCGGACTGCGCGGCAAAGGATATCTCAAAGGCGAGCAGTATATGCTGGGGTATCTGCCGCCGTCGGTCTCGTCCAACGATTTCATTTTCGCGGTGCTGGCCGAAGAGGCCGGGTTCGCGGGTTCGCTGACGGTCCTGCTCTTGTTTCTGGGCCTGTTCGGGTCCGGGCTCTGGGTCGCGGGCCGTTCGCAAGACAATACGGGGCGCCTGTTCTGCGTCGGGATCATCTCCCTGCTTTTCAGTCACATGTTCATCAATATCGCGATGACGATCGGGATGATGCCCATTACCGGGTTGCCGCTGCCGTTTATCAGTTACGGACGAACCTTCATGCTGTCGATGATGGCGGCGCTGGGGGCAGTCCAGAGTGTGTCCATACATGGACGTGAATCGGGGATCAGGTTTTGAACGGGGCGCGAGACACGCGGAATCCCCGTCCAGTCAGGAGGTCGGATATGTTGTTCGGTTGGTTCAAAAAAGGCGCGCCCAAGCGCGAGATCGTGGTGAATGTCGAGAAACTCGAAACGCGCGTGGCGGTTGTGGAGAACGGCCGGGTGGAGGAGTTCCAGGTGGAGCATCCCACCGAGGAGCGCCTGGTCGGAAGCATTTACAAGGGCCGCATCCAGAATCTGGAGCATGACCTGCAGGCCGCGTTCGTCGATATCGGCATGAAGAAAAACGCGTTCCTGCACTACTGGGACATGCTGCCGGATGACGACAGCCGGTTGGATGACGACGAGGAGAACGTGCGCCCCACGCGCCGCCGGCGCATTTCGAATGAGGAGATCGCGAAACGGTTTCCCCCGGGCTCGGAACTGGTGGTGCAGGTGACCAAGGGGCCGATCGGTACCAAGGGGCCGCGCGTGACCGCCAACCTGAGTCTGCCGGGGCGGTATCTGGTGATGATGCCGGGCACGCGGTTGCGCGGGGTGTCGCGCAAGATCGGTGACGCGAAGGAGCGCCAGCGCCTGAAGAAGATCCTGGACCGGCTGCCGTTGCCGGATGACGCCGGTCTGATCGTGCGCACGGTCGGGGCCGGGGCCAGCAAGCGCGCCTTCGTGCGCGATCTCCGGAACCTGTGGGAGTCGTGGAATGAACTGCAGGACAACATCAAGAATCTGCGGGCGCCGGCCTGCGTGTATCAGGAGCCGGATCTGGTCGAACGCGTGGTGCGCGACTGGCTGACCGAGGAGATCGACCGCGTGACCATCGATGACGGCGACGCCTACGCCCGCATCCGGGAGGTGGCGGGGCGGATCTCGCGCCGGGCCAAACACGTGATCGCCCAGTATGAGGGCCAGTTGTCGATCTTCGAGCACCACGGCATCGAACGCCAGCTCGAAGAGGCGTTCCGGCGCAAGGTCAATCTCCAGTCCGGCGGGTATCTGGTCTTCGATGAGACCGAGGCGCTGATCGCCATCGATGTGAACACCGGACGCCACCGCGGCAAGGGGTCGCAGGAGGAGGCCATCCTCGAAGTGAACCTCGAGGCGGTGGAGGAGGTGGCGCGCCAGTTGCGGCTGCGCAACATCGGCGGGCTGGTGGTGGTGGACTTGATCGACATGAAGTCCCGGAAACATCAGAACGCGGTCTACAAGGCCATGAAGCAGTCGCTCAAGCGCGACCGCGCCCGCACGAATGTGCTGCCCATCTCGGAGCTGGGGATCATGGAGATGACGCGTCAGCGCCAGGAAGAGAGCCTGCTGTCCCAGATGTATTCGGACTGCCCGTATTGCCGCGGCCACGGTCTGGTCAAATCGCCGCTGGCCCTGAGTGTGGACATCCAGCGCCAGATCGCGGCGCTCATGCGGAAGGGCCGTCACGAGGGGCAGAGCCTGGTGGAGCTGCAGATCGTGGTGGCGCCGAGTGTGCTGGACCGCCTGCGCACCGAAGACGAGGCGTTCCTCGTGGAACTGCAGCGCCGGTACACCGGCCGCCTGACCTTCAAGTCGGAACTGCACCGCCACCCCGAATCCTTCTGCATTGCGGACGGCCAGAGCGGGAAGATCCTGTACGCGGTCGGCGAACAGGGCGGGAGGTGACGGGACCGTCCGCGCTCCCGGCGGCGATTCCGATTCCGGGCGATGAACGCGGAACGGTCACGTGACCCCATCGGGTGTTCCCGGCGCGGCCGGGCTGCGGGCTGACCGGTTCCCGGGATTCCTGTTTTCGCATTGCCCCGAACGCTTCAGAAACGTATGATATGAAACCTATGGCGAATGAGAGTGATCACAAGCGCGAGATGCCGAATCAGCCGCCGGCGCTTCCGGGCCGGGGGGCCAAACCGGAGGGGGGCGCGGCGAGCGGCGCCCTGCCTCCCAAACGGGTTTTCGGCGCCTGGATGGTCGTCGGTCTGTTGCTGCTGTTCATGCTGGGAATGTTTTATTACAAACCCGAAGGCGAGATGAAGCCCATGGACCAGCTCGAGTTCCGGGGGCTGGTGGAAGAGGGGCGGATCGAGAAGGTCGAGCTGGTGCGCGACGCGAACGGCATGACCTACCTCCGGGGGGTCCGCAAGGGTGCCGCCAAAGAGCGGTTCCGCGTCAACCTGATCCCGTCGGAGAACCTGGAGCAGTTCCTGCTCGAAAAGAAGATCCCCTGCCCGCTGGTTTACAACACCAACGTCTTCGGCGCGCTGCTCCGCGAGATCCTGCCGGTGATCCTGATTTTGGTGATCCTCTATTTCGTCTTCATCCGCCAGATCAAATCGGCCAACATGGGCGCGATGAGCTTCGGCAAGAGCCGGGCGAAGATGCTGAACCAGGACAAGAAAAAGCTGACGTTCGCGAATGTGGCGGGCATCCGGGAGGCCAAGGAGGAGGTCCAGGAAATCGTCGAGTACCTGAAGGACCCACAGAAATTCCAGAAACTCGGCGGCCGGATCCCCAAGGGGGTGCTGCTCATGGGGCCGCCCGGAACGGGCAAGACGCTGCTCGCCAAGGCGATCGCGGGGGAGGCAGGCGTGCCCTTCTTCAGCATCAGCGGCTCGGATTTCGTGGAGATGTTCGTGGGGGTGGGCGCGTCGCGGGTGCGCGACATGTTCGAACAGGGCAAGAAGCACGCGCCCTGCCTGATTTTCATTGACGAGATTGACGCGGTCGGCCGCAGCCGCTTCTCCGGCATCGGCGGCGGGCATGACGAGCGCGAACAGACCCTGAACGCGCTGCTGGTGGAGATGGACGGCTTCGAGACCGCGGAAGGCGTGATCATCATCGCGGCGACCAACCGCGCCGATGTGCTGGATCCGGCGCTGCTGCGGCCGGGCCGGTTCGACCGCCAGATCATCATCGACCTGCCCACCCTGCAGGGCCGCGAGGAAATCCTCCGGATGCATGCCGCAAAGATCAAGCTGGCGCGCGACGCCGACTTGGCCCGGATCGCCCGCGGGACGCCCGGTTTTTCCGGCGCGGATCTGGCCAACCTGCTGAACGAGGCGGCGCTGCTGGCGGCGCGCTCCGACAAGCGTTCGGTCGGTCAGGCCGATCTGGAGGAGGCGCGCGACAAGGTGCTGTGGGGCCGCGAGCGCCGCAGCCGGGCCATGGATGACCGCGAGCGCCGCATCACCGCCTGGCATGAGTCGGGGCACGCGCTGCTGCAGGTGCTGTGCGAGCACGCCGAGCCGCTGCACAAAGTCACGATCATCCCGCGCGGCCAGGCCTTGGGCGCCACGATGTCGCTCCCCGAACGGGACGTGCTCACCCGCACGCGCAGCGAGCTGCTCGACCAGTTGGTGGTTCTGATGGGCGGACGCATCGCGGAAAAACTCTTCACGGACGATCTCTCCACCGGCGCGCGCATGGACATCAAGATGGCGAGCGAGATCGCGCGGAAAATGATCTGTTCGTACGGCATGAGCGACCGGTTCGGGTTCCAGTCGTTCGGCGACAACCAGGAGACGCTCTTTTTGGGCCGCGAAGTGGCGCGCAACCAGGCCTACAGTGAGGAGACCGCCAAGGAAATCGATGCGGAGGTCTCGCGGCTGGTGGCCGAGGCGTACGCGCGGGCGGAACGGATGCTGTGCGACAACCGGGAGAAACTGGAGCGCCTGGTGGAGTGTTTGTTGGAGGCCGAGACGTTGGACGGCCGCGATGTGGAGGGCCTGATCCGCCACGGCCGCCTGCCGGACGGGGCTCCGGCGCTACAGGAGGACGTTCGCGAAGACGGACCGGCGCCGGCGGATCCCGCGGTCCCCGCCGGCAACGGAGCGCCGCAAGAAAGGCCGGAGGAGCCGCCGGAGTTGCTGCTGTAGCCGCACGGGAGGGGAAGGGCGTGCAGAGCGCGGAGAGAGACATCGGGCGCGTGTGGGCGTGCCGCGGGCGCGCGGTGCCGTTGCGCCACACGCTCGTGATGGGCATCGTCAATGTGACGCCGGATTCCTTTTCCGACGGCGGTCTGTACGCGGATCCGGAGCGCGCGATCGCGCACGGCCTGCGTCTGGCAGCGGAGGGCGCCGAACTGCTGGACGTGGGGGGCGAATCGACGCGGCCCGGCGCGGAGGAGGTCGGCGCGGAGGAGGAGGCGCGCCGGGTGGTGCCGGTGATTCAAGCGTTGGCGGGACGGGGCGGTGTGCCGGTTTCGGTGGATACGCGCCATGCCGCGGTGGCCCGGGCGGCGCTGGAGGCGGGCGCCTGCGCGGTCAATGACGTGCGGCCGTTCACGGAAGACGCTGAGATGGTCCGTCTGGTGCGCGACAGCGGGGCGGGGGTGGTGCTGACGCACATGCGCGGAACGCCCCGCACCATGTCCGGCCTGGCGCAATACGGCGATGTGGTGGGCGAAGTGGAGGCGATGCTGCGCGACGCGCTGACGCGCGCAGCGGAATGCGGGATCGGGCGCGAGCGGATTCTGCTCGATCCCGGCATCGGGTTCGCGAAGGACACGGCGCATTCCATCGCGCTGCTGGCCGCGACCGCGCGGCTGGCGCGGCTGGGGCCGTTGCTGGTGGGCGCCTCGCGCAAGCGCTTCCTCGGCGAGGTGTGCGGCGAGCCCGACGCGCGCGAACGCGCGGGCGGCAGCGTGGGTGCGGCGGTCTGGTGCGCGCTGCACGGGGCCGCGGTGGTGCGGGCGCATGATGTGAAGGCCACCCGCCAGGCACTGGCGGTGGTCCGCCGGCTGGCGGAGGCAACGGTGGGTGAGACGCATGATTGACGGGATCCAAATCGGCTTCAATGACGTGATGCAGATCCTGATCCTCTATCTGGGGATCTATGCGCTGATCCGTTTCGTGAAGGGCACGCGCAGCGCGCAGGTGCTGTTGGGTTTCTGCGTTTTGGTGGTCTCCCTGTTGCTGTTCACCTACCTTTTCCGCTTCGACGTGCTGGCGCGGGTGGTCTATTTTTTCCTGATCTATCTGGCGCTGAGCATGGTGGTGGTGTTCCAGCAGGAGATCCGCCGCGTGCTGGCGCTGGTCGGCGGGCAGCGCCTGTTCTCGCGACAGTACGCGCTGCGCGAGTCCTCCGTGCCCGAGCGGATCTGCCATAGCGTGCTGAACCTGTCGCGGGCGCGGATCGGCGCCCTGATCGCGGTGGAGCGCGGGATTTCGCTGTGCGGGTATGAGGAGACGGGAGTCAAGCTGAACGCGCTGTTCAGCCATGAGCTGATGGTCTCCCTCTTCACCCCGCCGCTGCCCCTGCATGACGGCGGCATTATCGTGCGCGACGGACGGGTGGCTTCCGCCCACTGCCTCTTCCCGGTCTCCAATCAGGGCGAACTCGCGGCCTCCGGGATGCGCCACCGGGCCGCGGTGGGGCTGAGCGAGGAGACCGACGCCGTGATCATCGTGGTGTCCGAAGAGACCGGATGCATTTCCGCGGCCTACAACGGCCGGCTGCACCAGTATGAGGACGACAAGACCGGCAAGATGATTTTGCGCTGGCTGCGGGTGGCCATGCCGCAGCAGGCGGGGCGCGCGTCGACCGTGACCGAATGGCTAACCCTGAAAATCGGAAAGTGGATGAAACCGCTGACGGTGCCGGCCGGGGGGGACGATCATGCGAAGGGATAAGGCGCTTTCGATCCTGCGGATCGTGTTTCTCAACAACGGGTATTGGAAGTTGCTCTCGCTGGTGATCGCCGTCCTGATTTATTTCTCGATCCGGGCCGAGATCAGCCACGTGCGGGTCATCTCGATTCCGGTGGAGGCCGAGTTCGACGCGGCGGGCGCCGGTGCCGCGATCGAATCCGTGGAGCCGCGTTCCGTGCAGGTGACCCTGCGCGGCTCCTACACGGATGTGAACCAGTTGGCGCTCTCTGTGTCGCGCTGCGTGGTGCGGCCGCGGCAGAAGAAGAGTAATCTGATGGACTCCGTGCCGGTCAAAATCCGACACGGCAACCTGCGCGGGGTGCGCGGGGTCCGGGTGGTGAAGATCGAGCCGAACGTGGCGGTCGTCAAGTTTGACGTGCCCATGTCCCTCCCGCTCATGATCGCGCGGCCGACCGAACTCGGCGTGGCGCTCGGCCGCGTGCAGTTCGTGTACGACCTCACCAACGCGGTCGTGCGGGGCTCGCGCCGCCAGCTCAGCACGCTAGATCCCGCGGTCACGCAGATTCAAACCGAACCCATCAATGTGGACGGCCGCTCGCAGACCTTTACGACGCGCGTGCGCCTGCTGCCCCCCGGTGAGGTGGTGAACGCGACCGTGGAACCGCCCGAAATGGTGGTGCAGGTGCAGATCCTCAGCGAAAAGGCCACCGCGAAACTGGAGCGCGTGCCCGTGGTGGTGACGCACCCGCACGCCGCGTCGCTGCGCTGGCGCGCGGAGCCGGAGTGGGTGGAGGTCGAGCTGAGCGGGCGCGGCGAGATCGTCAAGGCGGTCACGCCGGAGCAGGTGACCGCCGTGGTCAACGGCAATCTCCCGCTGTCGCAGGAGACCAACGGGGTGCCGGTCAGGATTCACCTTCAACAGGGATTGGAAATCAGCGAGGTCCGGGCGTTGCCGCCGGTCGTCCGGCTGATTCCCGTGACGACGCCGCCCCCCGGCGCCGATACGCCCGCGGGGCAAAAGTGAGAGCGCCATGCCGGAACCGTTGACAGAACAGCAGGATAGGATGGAGTTGGAACGGCGCATCCAGCGGCGCTGGACCGGCGTGTTGCTGTTTCCCATCGCGCTCTTTCCGCTGCTGAGCCTCCTGACGTACAATTGGCGCGACATCTCCTGGTTGCAGGCGCCGCCCCTGACGCCTCCCTCGAATCTGATCGGCATCGTCGGTGCCTGGTCGGTGTTCATCGGCTACAGTCTCGTGGGACTCGCGCTCTGGCTGGTGCCGGTGCTGGTGTTGCTGTTCAGTGTCATGCTGATCTACGGGCGGATCGTGCGTCTCGTCCGCCGGGCCTTCTGGATGCTGCTTTTTCTGGTGGCGCTCTGCTGCCTGCTTCAGCTCGGCAGCGCGGCGGTGTTCGACCCGGTGCTGGAGCGCCTCAATCTCAAGCCCAACGCCGGCGGGGCGGTCGGATATGCGCTGATGACCTGTCTGCTGGCCCGCTGGTTCAGTCCGGTGGGCGGCGGGATCCTGATGCTCTCCATCATGCTGTGCTCCCTGTTCCTGGCGGTGGGGTTGCGGAATCTCGTGACCGGGTTGGGATGGATCACCGGCTGGTGGGCGGCGCGGCCGCGCGTTGCAGACGGGCCGGACCACCCGGACGCGGCGGCGAAGGAAGATTCGGAAGCGGCCGACGGGCTCACGCGCCGCGAGCGGGAGCGCCAGCAGCGCCAGGCGATCCGGGAGGCCGCGCGCCGGGCCAAAGAGGAGGCGCGCCGGGCGCGCGAGGAAGAGCGCCAGCGCGAGCCCGCCCCGGCCGTGCCGGTCCCCGTCCCGCGCGCGGAACCCGCCCCGGCCGCGGTGCCGGCGGAGAGGACTGCGGCCCGGCCCGCGCCGGCGCACGAGAAACCCGCGCCCGCTGCCGCCGCGCAACCGGCGCCTGCCGCGCCGCCTCCGGCAGTCTATGCGCTGCCATCCGTCAAGCTGCTCAACCCGATCCCCAAAGGCTCGGCGGATCACGGGAACATCACCGAGACCTCCGATATCCTGGTCGATACCCTGGGCCAGTTCAACGTTCCGGTGGAGGTGGTCGGCACCACCCCGGGGCCCGTGGTGACGCAATATGAGCTGCGCCCCGCGCCGAACATCAAGGTCGAGCGTATCGCCAGCCTGACCGCCAACCTGCAGATGGCGCTGGAAGCGACCAGCCTGCGGGTCCAGGCCCCGATCCCGGGAAAGAATGCGGTGGGCATCGAGATTCCCAACCGCCGCGCCCGCGCGGTCACCTTCCGCGAGATCATCGAGGGCGAGGCCTGGACCCGCAACGCCTGCGAGGTGCCGCTGCTGCTGGGCAAGAACGTCGCGGGGGACGATGTGGTGTTCGACCTCACGAAAGCGCCGCACCTGCTGGTCGCCGGGGCCACCGGTTCCGGCAAGAGCGTGTGCCTCAACGCCATCCTCACCGGATTGCTGATGAGCCGCACGCCGGATCAGCTCCGGCTGATTCTGGTGGACCCCAAGCGCGTGGAGTTCACCTGTTACAACGAGCTGCCCCACCTGCTGGTGCCGGTGATCAACGATCCCAAGAAAGTGGCGTTCGGCCTGCGGTGGGCCATCATGGAGATGGAGAAGCGCTACCGTCTGCTGCAGAAGGAAGGGTGCCGCAATATCGTGGCGTACAACAGCCGGGTGATCGCCAAACAGGAGGATCTGTTCGGCGGGACCGATGCCCTCCCCGCGCCGGCCTCGGCGTCCGAGGAGGTGCCGGACCGGTTGCCCTATATCGTGATTGTCGTGGATGAGGTGGCGGACATCATGGCGGCGGTCGGCAAAGAGGTGGAGCCGGCCATCGCGCGCCTCACCTCGCTTTCGCGCGCGGTGGGCATCCACCTGATCCTCGCCACGCAGCGCCCGTCCGTGGACGTGATCACCGGCACGATCAAATCGAACATCCCCGGGCGTATCGCCTTCAAGGTGTCGCAGTCCAACGATAGCCGGACGATTCTGGACAGTCCGGGTGCGGAGGAGCTGATCGGCAAAGGCGACATGCTGTTTCTGCGGGAGGGCGGGCAACAGACGCGCGTGCAGGGCGCGTGGGTGTCGGATGAGGAGATCGCCCGTGTTGTGGCCTACCTCAAAGAACAATCCGCCCCCTGTTACGACGCCGCGCTCTCGGGAAAGCTGGAGAAAATCCGGGAGAACGAGCCTGAGGCGGCCTTGTCGGATGAGGAGGAGGGCGGGGACGGGAGCGAGGAGGGCGCCGAGGATGGCGAGTCGGACGACGCGCTGCTGCCGAACGCGATCGAGGTGATCCGCATGACGCGCCGCGCGTCGACCACCATGCTGCAGCGCCGGCTGCGCATCGGATACACGCGCGCCGCCCGCCTGATCGACATCCTGGAGGAACGCGGTGTGGTGGGGCCGCACGCGGGTTCCAATTCGCGAGAGATTCTCATTGATCTGGACACGGAGATTCCGGTGGGCGGCGGCGCGGAGTGCGCGGGCGCGCCGTTGCCGGACGAGGAGGCGGAGGCGGACGAACCGCCCCGCGTGTAACGGGAAAGCGAGGTCACCATGGCATTCGGAGAAATTCTGAAGAACGCGCGCCTGCAACGCGGGCTGACGCCCTCGGATGTGGCGGAGAGCACGCATCTGCTGGCACAGGTGGTCGAGGATCTGGAACGCGAGCAGTTCAGCCGGGTGGCGGCGCCGATTTACGGCCGCGGGTTCATCAAGCTTTATGCCGAACTGCTGGAGCTGGACCCCGAGCCCCTGATCCGCGAGTTCATGGACCTGTACACCGGGGCGCGTGCACCCGCCATCCGGACCCGCAGCGTGCCCCAGGAGGCCGGGCGCGGCGCGGAAGCCGCGGACGCGGACGCGGACGCGCCGCGTCAGGCGCCGGAGGCCGCGCCGCAGCGCCAGAGGATTGAGCCCCGCCCCGCCGTGATGGTGCGGCCGGTGGTGGAGGCGCCGGACGCATCGGCGCCGTCCGCCGGGGATGCGGGCGGGGGTGCGGCCAGGTCCGGGACGGAGGAGGACCCGGTCGCGGAGCGTGAAGCCCACCCGGCGCGCCATGGCGCTCGCGACCTGTTCGGATGGGTGGTGCGGCCGGAGGAGGAGGGAGAGACGGACGCGCCGCAGGAACCGGATCTCTTTCATCCTGCGCCGTCCGCTGTCCCGCAGTTGCCGGATGCCGCAGGCGCGGCAGAGCGCACGGGGGCCGGCCGCGCCGCCGTTGCCCGGCGGCGCGCGTTGCCGATCTTCAAAATCGGCGGGCGGCTCAGCGACCGCGCGTTGGCCGGATCCTTGGACGAGGACGCCGAAGCCCACGCGCGGCGGTGCGCGCGGATTCAGGCGTTTAAAGAGGGGTTCATGAAACTGCGGGCGGATGTGGGGCGCCGGCTGCCCGCGACCCTGCCGCAGAAGAACGTGCTGATGCTGGCGGGCGCCGGTGTGGTGGTGCTGATCTGCCTCCTGGCCGGGATCAGCCTGCTGTTCCGGTTGACCGGATCGGAAGTGCGCGAGAGCCCCGCGCCGGTTTTCGAGACTGTCTCTCCGCCGCCCGATCTCTACATCGACTGAGGTTGCGGCGCGTTCAGGTGCGCCGCCGCTCGTGCGAGGGCGGGATCCGGAGGATGCCGCGGTATTTGGCGATCGTCCGGCGCGCGACCGTGATGCCCTGCTCCGAGAGCTTCTCCTCCAGGGCCTGATCGGAGAGCGGGGCCGCCGGGTCTTCCGCCTCCACCAGCCGGCGGATCTGATCCTGCACGGATTTGTTCGAGACGGACACCCCGTCCCGGGCCTTCAACCCGTGCGTGAAGAAAAACTTCATCTCCATGACGCCGCGCGGCGTGCGCATGTATTTTTTCGAGACCGTCCGGCTCACCGTGGTCTCGTGGACCCCGACCTTGCGGGCCACCTCGGCCATGGTCAGCGGCCGCAGCGCCGCCACCCCCTTTTCCCAGAAATCCGCCTGCGCGTCCACGATCTCCTGGGCGATTTTCCGGATGGTCTCCTGGCGCTGGTACAGGCTCCGGATGAGAAAGGCGCCCGCGCGGATGCGCTCGCGGATGTAGGTCTTGGTCTCCGCCGGGGTGTTCCGGTCCTCCAGCAGACTCCGGTAGTGCTTGCTGATGTGGATGTGCGGCAGCATCTGGTTGTCGACTTGGGCGACCAGGCGCCCCTTCTCCCGGACCAGAAACACCTCCGGCTCCACATACTCCGTCTTTTCCTGGACGTACGCCCGCCCCGGGCGCGGGTTCAGGGTACGGATCAGGGCGGTCACATGCGCCAGTTCCTCCCGGGTGAGCGCCAGCACCTTGCAGAGGTGCTTCTCGTCATGCGCACCGAGACGCTCAAGATACTTGTCGATGACCAGCCGGGCCTCATCCTCCCAGGGGGAGTCCTCGACCAGCGAGAGCTGGAGGAGCAGGCATTCGCGCAGCGTGCGGGCCCCCACGCCCGGCGGATCAAACGTCTGGATGACCTTGAGGACGCCGAGCACCTCGCGCTCGCTGCGGCCCGAAACCATGATAATGTCCGGCAGGCTCCCGGTGAAGTACCCGTCATCCGATATGTTGCCGATCAACAGCACTGCGAGATCGTGGTCCTCGCCCTTCAGATCCGTGAACGAAAGCTGCTCCAGCAGATGATCCTGCAGCGAACCCTGCTGGCGGATCGAGTCCAGCAGGTATTGACGCTTTTCGTTCTCCTCCTCATACGAGGGGGCGTTTTCCATGCCCTGCATGAAGTAATCGCGCCACTCGTCATCCTGCTGCAGAATCGCGTCGATGTCGGGGTTGAAATCCAGTTCCTCATCGGTCGTGTGCTGCGGCGGCGGTTCCGGCGCGGCCACGGCGGCCAGCGGCACTTCGCTGGGGTCCTCCAACTCCTCGATCGTGGGGTTGACGGACATCTCTTTGAGGATGGCCGCGCGCAACTCCATGACCGGCATCTGGAGCATTTCCAGCGACTGACGCAGCTGCGGCGCCAGAGTCATGACCTGACGCTGCTGCTGACTCAAACTGAGGGACGGGACAGCCATAGCGATACTCTCCCGGACCCTTTGGCCAACGGGCCGCAAGCAACATTCATACCATCCGGGTTTAGGGCGTCATCATAGTTGAAAGGGCTCCGCGCGACAAGTCCGCTTTGCGAAAAAGCGCCGTCTTTGCGCTGATTTTTTACGGGCCACCTTCCGGCGCGGCATGGTACACTGCGCACAATGGATGCGACAAGTCATGCGGCGGACGCGGCGGGGGCCGGGCGGGTCTTCCTTCATCTCTGGGGCCTGCGCGACTCCTCGTGCGGGGTCTGGATCGGGGAGCTGGCGGAGAGCGCTTTGGCCACAGCGCTGGCCGCGGCGGCCCTGGCGGATGCGGGGGAGGGAGACGATCCGGCATGGGCGGATGCCGGGTTGGACTGGCTGGCGTGTCACGCGAATCCGGACGGCGGTTGGGGGGACACTCTGCACAGCGGGTCGAATCTGAGCACGACGCTGCTGGCCCATGCGGCGCTGCAACGTTTCGCGGGTGAGCGTCACGCGAAAACGGTGGCGCGCGCCGGCGAGTGGATCGACCGGCGGCTCGGCGAGGTACGGTCACCCGCTGCGGTCGCGCGTGCGTTGCGGCGCACCTACGGCGAGGACCGGACCTTTGCGGTGCCGATCCAGGCCTTTCTCGCCATGTGCCAGGACACGCGGCAGGCGTGGCTGCGGGTCATGCCCCTGCCTTTTGCGCTGGCCTGTCTGCCGCAGCGTCTCTACCGGCTTCTCCGGCTGCAGGTGGTGAGTTACGCGCTGCCCGCCCTGATCGCTGTGGGGCTGTGCCGCCATCTGCGCGTGGCGCGGAACCGTCGGATTGCGGCATGGGGGCGCGTGCTGGCCCCCGCGCTGCTGCGAAAACTCTCCGCGCTGCAACCGGACCACGGCGGATACCTGGATGCGATCCCGTTGACCGCCTTCGTGGTCTTGGCGTTGCGTCACGCCGGTTTCGGCGGTCACGCCGTGGCGCGCAAGGGGCTTGCGTTTCTGCGGCACTCGGCGCGCGCGGGCGGCGCCTGGCCGATTGACTCGAATCTGCGCACATGGGTGACCTCGCTGGCGGCGCGCGCGGTGGCCGCGTACCGCGAAGGGGCGGGTGCGGGGAGGGTGACGGAAGCGGCGCTGACACCGATCGCGATGTGGCTGATTCAGGCGCAGAAGCGGGGACGGCATCCCTTTACCGGTGCGGCGCCCGGCGGCTGGGCTTGGACGGACCTGCCGGGCGGCGTGCCGGACGCGGACGATACGGCGGGAGCGCTGGTGGCGCTCAAACGGCTGCGGGAGGCCGGGTGCGCGGTCGATTCCCGCGCGGCGGTCCGCGACGGCGTACGGTGGCTGCTTGACTTGCAGAACCGGAACGGGGGGATTCCCACGTTTTGCCGGGGATGGGGCCGGCTGCCGTTCGACCGGAGCTGCCCCGACATCAGCGCGCACGCCTTGGCGGCATGGGCGGCCTGGCGCGGCGATCCGGCCCTGCCGTTGCGCGCGGGCCGCAGAGTGGATTCCGCCATCCGGCGTGTCCTGCGCTATCTCAAACAAGCGCAGCGGCCTGACGGGAGCTGGGTGCCGCTTTGGTTCGGTCATCAGGAGGCGGAGCGCGGACAGAATCCGGTGGTGGGGACCGCACGGGTGGTGGACGCGCTGCGTGCCGCGCAATGCGCCGCGGATGCCGTGGGACGGGCCGGAGAGACGGAGGCGATGCGGACAGCGGGCGAGCGCTGGCTGATCCGGAATCAGAAACCGGATGGCGGGTGGGGCGCGGGAAAAGAGGCGACCGTCGAAGAGACGGCCCTGGCTGTGATCGCGCTGCTTGGCGGAAACGCTTCTTGCCACGCGGCGGCCGAACGCGGCCGTTGCCGGCTCACGGAGGCGTGGCGGTCAGGGGAAACGCTGCGGGCGGCCCCGATCGGCCTCTATTTCTCGGTGCTCTGGTACCACGAACGGCTCTACCCGGTCGTCTGGTCGCTGGAGGCGCTGGCAACGGTCAGGACGCCGACATGAGTTCGGAGACCAGCCGCGTGAAACGCTGGGTGTCCGGCAGGGCCGAGCCCTCGCTGAGCAGCGCCTGCCCGAAAAGCAGATCCGCGTAATCGGCCAGTTTCGGATTGGCCTTGTCCGTTTCCAGCATCTGCCTCATCCGCTGGAGCACCGGATGGTCCGGGTTGATTTCCAGCGTGCGGAGTTGTTTGGGCACCTCCTGGTTCATGGCGCGCATCAGGCGCTCCATGCTGGCATTCAGCGCGTGTTCGTCCGCCACGAGACAACAGGCGGAATCGGTCAGACGGGTTGAGAGTTTCACCTCGCCGATCTTTTCCTTGAGGCAGTCTTTGAGGAACGCGCTCAGCTCCCGGAATTCGGCGTCCGCAGTCTCGATCCGCTTTTTCGTCTCGGCCTTCTCCTCTTCGGTGCCGAGTTCCAGGGTGCCTTTGTCCACGGCAACCAGTTTTTTGCCGTCAAACTCCGTCAGGCGCTCCGCGACCCACTGGTCAATGGCGTCGGTGAAGAACAGCACATCGTAGCCGTGCCGCAACAGCGCCTCGATGTGCGGGGACTGGCGGGCGGTCGCGAGGTCGTCCGCGATCAGGTAATAGATCTCCTTCTGGCTCGCGGGCATGGCCTCGACATACGCCTTCAGCGACAGGAACCCGTTATTTTCCTGTTTCGCGGAACGGAACAGGAGCAACGCCTTGAGCTTGTCGGCGTTCTCCCAATCCAGGTGCAGCCCCTCTTTGAGAATCCGGCCGAACGAGGTGTAGAAGGCGGTGTAGGTCTCCGGCTCTTCCTTCATCATTTCGGTCAGGGTGGCGAGGATCTTTCCGGTGACATTGCTCTTGATCTTCCGGATCAGCGCGTCGTCCTGCAGCATCTCGCGGGAGACGTTCAGCGGCAGGTCGCTCGAATCCACCACGCCCTTGACGAAGCGGAGGTAATCGGGGAGCAGCAGGTCGAAATCGGAGCCGATGAACACATTCCGGACATAGAGGCTGAGGCCGTGCCGCTTGTGGGGCATCAGCAGATCCATGCCCGCCTCTTTCGGCAGGAAAAGCAGCGCGCGGAACTCGGTGGCGCCCTCGACGGCGAAATGGATGGTCTTCAGCGGCGGCCGGTGATCGTGGCTGAGGTGCGTGTAAAACTCGTTGTACTCCTCCTCCTTAATCTCCGCTTTCGGCCTGCGCCAGAGGGCCTTGATGGTGTTGAGCGGCTCGCTGTCCGCCGGAGGCGCCTCGCCCTTGTCGCTGAAGCGGATGGGGTAGGCGATGAAGTTGGAGTAGGTTTTCACCAGTTCGCGGATGCGCCACTCGTCCAGATATTCCTTCATCTCTTCCCGGAGTTTCAGCACGATGGTGGTGCCGGGCTGGTCCCGCGCCGTATCCTCCAGCGTGTACCCGCCGTCGCCGGTCGAACTCCACTTTACCGCTTTCTGGCCAACGCCTCGCTTAAGCGTGATGACTGTGACCTGCTCCGCGACCATGAACGAGGCGTAGAAACCGACACCGAACTGGCCGATCATCTCGGGAAGATCCGCCGTGCCTTTTTCCCGCAGCGCCTTGGCGAAGGCCTGGGTGCCCGAGCTGGCGATCACGCCGAGGTTCTTGTCCAGCTCCTCCTCGCTCATGCCGATGCCGTTGTCGGCGATCATCAGGGTCCGCTCCTCCCGGTCGGCGAGGATGTCGATCTTCCATGCGGGCGCGTCCGCGACCAGCGTCGGGTCCGTGAGGCCGAGGTACTGCGCGCGGTCGATCGCGTCCGACGCGTTCGAGATCAGCTCGCGCAGGAAAATCTCTTTTTTCGAGTACAGCGAATGGATCACGAGATCCAGCACCTGCTGGATCTCCGCCTTGAAGGTATGGGTTTTCTTGCTCATAAGATCGAAACACTCCGTTTGCTTAATCCCGCCTTCCGCCGCCGATCACGCCGGCGCGGGCCAGATAGTAGAGCAGGGTGACCAGCGAGCTGACCGCCGCGGCCAGATAGGTGAGGAACGCCGCGTTCAGCACGCGGCCCGCCTCCGCCTCCTGGCCCGGCGCGACGATTCCCGCCATCACCAGATGCCGCTTGGCGCGCGCGCTGGCGTCCCACTCGACCGGCAGGGTCACCAGCGAGAAGAGAAAGGCCACCGCGAACATCGCGCACCCGACAAGCAGAAGCGGGCGGAAGAGGAATCCGGCCGCCACCACGTAAAAGGCGAGCGAGCTGCTGAGGCTCGTCACGGGAACCAGGGCGGTGCGGAACAGCAGCGGCCCGTAGCTGTTGGCGTGCTGCAGCGCGTGCCCCGCCTCATGACAGGCGACCCCGACCGCGGAGAGCGAGTTGCCGCGGTAGACGTCCGGCGAGAGCCGCAGCACCTTGCGGGTCGGATCGTAATGGTCGGAAAGGAATCCGCCGGTTTCCTCGACCGTCACGTCAAACACGCCGTTCGAGCGCAACATGCGCTCCGCCGCCTGCGCGCCGGTCAGGCCCGAATACGTGCGCACACGGGCGTACCGGTTGAACGTCGTTTTGACCAGCACGGAGGCGATGCCCGCCAGAATCAGCGCCGGCAGCATCACGAGGATCAGCCGCGGGTCATAAAAATAAGGGATCATACGTTTGCCCTCTCTGGCCCCTGCGGGCCGGTTTTTCTACAGCAAAAAACATGCCACGGGAGGGGTGGGGTAAGGTTCGGGGACACGGACAAGACACGGTTACGATTGCAAACCGTTTTGCCCTCCCCGTTCCCGCTGCTGCAAAAGGTCCTTTGTGGCTTTTTCGCCTTTGTGTGAGATGGAATGGGGTCACGGCGAAAACAGCTTGAGACGCGTAACTTTTTGTCCCGGTGTGACGGGCGCCTGTGCCGCCCGCGCGCAGAGGACCAATCTCAGGTCGCCACGATGTTGACCAGCCGTCCGGGGACGCAGATCACTTTGCGCACGGTTTTCCCGGCGATCGCCTCGCGGATCACGTCCTGGGAGAAGGCCATCTCGCGCATGGTTTCCTCATCCGCATGGGCCGGCATCATGACGCGGGCTTTCGGCTTGCCGGTGAGTTGCACGAGGACTTCCACCTCATCGACCTGGAGCAGGGAGTCGTCATAGACCGGCCAGGGTGCATAGGCCAGGGTGGTTTCGTGCCCGAGCCGTTGCCAGAGTTCCTCGCCGAGGTGCGGGGCGAAGGGGGCCAGCAGCAGCACGAAGGTTTCGGCGGCCGGGCGCGGCAGCGGCTTGCCCGCGCCGGAGAATGCGTTCAGGAAGATCATAAGTTGGCTGATGGCGGTGTTGAACCCCATGCCTTCCAGATCGTCGGTGACTTTTTTCACCGTGGCGTGCAGCAGGCGGAGCTGCTCCGGCGTCAGGGGGTCATCGGTGACCGGCTGTTCGGTGACCATCCGGTAGGAGCGTTTCAGGAAGCGGAACACGCCCTCGACCCCTTTGGTGTTCCACGGCTTCACCGCCTCCAGCGGCCCCATGAACATCTCGTAGAGGCGCATGCTGTCCGCGCCATACTCGCGGATCACGTCATCGGGGTTCACCACATTCTTGAGGGACTTCGACATCTTGGCCGGAAACTCGACCAGTTTCTCGCCGCTCGTTTTGTGGAAGGCGCCCTCGGTGCGGAACTCGACCTCCTCCATGGGCACCAGTGCGCCGCGGGCGTCCTTGTAGGAGAGCCCGAGGATCATGCCCTGGTTCACCAGCTTGCGGAAAGGCTCGGGCGTGGAAACGTGGCCGAGGTCGAACAAAACCTTGTGCCAGAACCGCGCGTAGAGCAGGTGCAGCACGGCATGCTCCGCGCCGCCGACATACAGGTCCACCGGCAGCCAGTATTTTTCCTTGGCCGGATCCACGAACGCCTGTTCGTTATGGGGGTCGAGATAGCGCAGGTAATACCAGCACGAGCCGGCCCACTGCGGCATGGTGTTGGTTTCGCGGCGCCCCCGCATCCCGGTCGCGGGATCGGTGTACTCCAGCCAAGCCCCGGCCTTGGCCAGCGGCGGCTCGCCCGTGCCGGTCGGTTTGAAGTCGTCCAGTTCCGGCAGGGTCAGCGGCAGGTCGTTCCCGTCCACGAGCCGCATGCTGCCGTCCTCCATGTGGATGACGGGGAAGGGCTCGCCCCAATACCGCTGGCGGCTGAAGGGCCAGTCCCGCAGTTTGTACTTCACCGCGCTTTTGCCGATCCCGCGCGCCGCTAGCCACGCCACGGCGGTGCGCTTCGAATCTTCCACGGCCATGCCGTTGAGGTCCAGGCCCTGGTCGTTGGCGGAGCCGATCATGCGCCCGTTGCCGGTCCAGCACGCCTTGCCGGCCAGCACGTCCGCGACAGCGGTTCCGGCGGCCTGCGCCTCGGCGGCGTCCGGCTCGATGATGCAGATCACGGGGATGCCGAACGTTTGCGCGAACTCGAAATCGCGGGTGTCATGCGCCGGCACGGCCATGATCGCGCCGGTCCCGTAGCTGACCAGTACGTAGTCCGCGATCCAGACCGGGATCGGCTTGCCGGTCACCGGGTTTACGGCGTGCGCGCCGGTGAAGACCCCGGTCTTCTCCGTGTTCAGTTCCGTGCGGTCGAGGTCGCTTTTGCGCGACGCCTCCTGCTGATACCGGGTCACCGTGTCCCGCTGCTCCGGCGCGGTGATTTGCGCGACCAGCGGATGCTCCGGGGAGAGCACCATGTAGGTCGCGCCGAACAGGGTGTCGGGCCGGGTGGTGTAGACCGTGAGGGTCTGGCCGGTGCCGCAAACCGTGAAGTCGACCTCGGCGCCCTCCGACTTCCCGATCCAGTTGCGCTGCATCTCTTTGATGCCCTCGGGCCAGTCCAGCGTTTCCAGGTCCGCGAGCAAACGTTCGGCATACTCGGTGATCCGGAGCATCCACTGGCGCATGGGTTTGCGGATGACCGGGTGGTTGCCCCGCTCGCTGCGTCCGTCAATGACCTCCTCGTTCGCGAGCACCGTGCCGAGCGCGGGGCACCAGTTGACCGGGACTTCCGCCACGTACGCCAGCCCCTTTTGATAGAGCTGCCCGAAGATCCACTGGGTCCACTTGTAGTAACCGGGATCGGTGGTGTTGATCTCCCGGTCCCAATCGTAACTGAAGCCCAGGGCCTTGATCTGCTGGCGGAACCGGTCGATGTTGCGGCGGGTGGTGATGGCCGGATGGGTGCCGGTTTCCACCGCGTACTGCTCGGCGGGCAGGCCGAAGGCGTCCCATCCCATGGGGTGCAGCACATGGAATCCGCGCATCCGCTTGTAGCGGCACAGGATGTCCGTCGCGGTGTAGCCTTCGGGGTGGCCCACATGCAGGCCGGCGCCGCTCGGGTAGGGGAACATGTCCAGACAGTAGAATTTGGGCTTTCCCGGTTCGAAATCCCGGACGCGGAACGTCCGGTTCGCCTCCCAGTACTCCTGCCATTTCTTTTCAATCGTGGTGAAAGGGTAATCGTGTGTCATCATTTTGCCGTCTCGCGTAAAACCAATAAAATAGCACGTGACGGCGCAAAAGACCAGCGGGCTTTCGGTGCGTCGCGAAACCGCGCGCCTCCCTGCCGTTGGGTCCGGTAGG
>JAVEYH010000041.1:22019-26026 GCA_034003585.1 Kiritimatiellia bacterium | reverse complement strand
GGACGGGCACGGTGGTGCTGGCCGCCGCCAACACGTACACCGGTGTGACGACCGTGGCGGAAGGCACCTTGAGGCTGGGGGCATCCGACCGCATCGCCGACACAGGCGCGTTGCGGCTCACGGGCGGAACCTTCGACAGCGCGGGATACAGCGAAACGCTGGGCACGCTGGACGTGGACGGCGCCGCGGTCATCGACTTCGGCAGCGGCAGCAGCACGGTGCGGTTTGCGGACAGCGCCGGCCAGAACTGGAGCGGCACGCTGACGCTGCGCAACTGGTCCGGCCGCGGCACGGACCGGTTGTTTATCGGCGCGACGTCCGGCGGTGTGGGCGCGGAACAACTCGACCAAATCACGTTTCCGAACGGCCGGAAAGCCATCCAGCTCGCGACGGGTGAGGTGGTGCCGGTCCCGCAGGGCACGCTGATCCGGTTCAATTGAGTACCGGGGTGACGGGAAAAAGCGGTTGTTTTGCCTCCGGGAGGTCGCGGTGCCACCCGCGCCGGGGGGTGTAAGCGAAGAGGGGGGTTATGACGGCGAGAAAAACGAAATACGATGTGCCGAGTCTGAAGACCGGTTTTGACCTGATCGAGATCTTGTCGCATCACCCGCGCGGGAAGATGCTGACCGAGCTGGCCGAGACACTCCAGTGCCCGGTTTCCAGCACGTACCGCATCGCCGTGGCGCTGGAAAACATGAACGTGGTGACACGGGATCCCGAAACCAAGCAGATCCGCCTGACCGGCAAACTGCTGCAGATCGGACAGCGCGCCATCACGGAGACGAATCTGGTGGAACATGCGCTGGATGTCATGCGCGAATTGCGCGACCAGGTGACCGACACCGTGTTGATCGGCGTGCGCGAAGGCACGGAGGTGATCATTCTGGATGAGGCGCTCGGAACGCGGATGTTCGCCTTCATCTCCAAACTCGGATTCCGCGTGGGCGTTTCCTGCTGCGCTCCGGGCAAGGCGATCCTCGCCCACCTGCCGGAACGCGAACAGGCGGCGGTCCTACAGCAAATCACGTTCATAAAACACAACGCGCGGACCATCACGTCGAAAGATCGGTTGCGGCGTGAGCTGGCCGCGGTCACCGCGCAGGGCTACGCGTTTGATGACGCGGAACAGTTCGAGGGGGTCTATTGCGTCGGCGCGCCGGTGTTCGACCGCGGCGGGTATCCAATCGCGGCGGTTTGGATCACCGGGCTGATGATGGATCTGGACCGGACCCGGTTGCCGCAACTCGGCGCCACAGTCCGGGCGCACGCGGACCGCATCTCCGCGCGGCTGGGGTTCGGAATGGTGGGAACGGACACGGGGGGGCAGGCATGAACAAAAGAATGGTGTGCAAGGTGGGCGCATGGACGATGGCGGCCGCGGTGCTGGCCGGACCGCGCGTTCGCGTGGAAGAGGAGCTGCGGCGGAATCTTGCCGGCGCGGCGGCCGGATTGGTGACGGAGGCGCATGTGACCGCGCTGGCGTTCGCGCCGCGGGAGACGAAGCATATCCGGCTGGTGATCCGCAGCACCCAGGGGGGGCAGGCGGGGGTGGACGAACTGGAGGTGTTCGGGCCTGCGGGGAAGAATAATCTGGCGCTCGCGGCCCTGGGTGCGCGGGCGAACGCCTCGTCCGTCATCAAAGGGCATGCGATCCACGCGATCGCGCATCTGAATGACGGGCTGTACGGCAATGACCACAGTTGGATCGCGGGCGGCACCGGCGAGGAGTGGGTCGAAGTCGAGTTGCCTGCGTCCGCGAAGGTCGCACGCGTCGCGTTCTCGCGCGACCGCACGGGCCGGTACACCGACCGCCAGCCGCGCGAGGTCGAAGTGCGGCTTTCGGCTGACGGCCAAGCGTGGGAGACGGTCTGCAAACATACCGGTTCCGCGCGGGCTCTGCCGGCGTTGATGCTGCCCGCGTCCGCGTTGAGCGGGCCGACGTGGGACGGCGTTGTGACCTACGCCTTTTTGTGCGAGCGCGAAACGTGGGGCGCGCTGGATGACAAGGATGAGCTGTCACCGCTGCGCAACGACCGTCCGGCCGTGCCCGGCAAAGAACCGTATTGGGGCAGGCTGGCGCGGCTGGGCGCGGTGGCGCGGACCCTGACACAGTTTGAAGATCTGATTGCGCGACTCTCCGGACAAGGGCTGGATGTGGCAGAGGAAAAAACCTTGGCCGCGGCCCTTCGCGTCCGTCTGGCGAGCGAAGGGGAAAGCGAGGCGCTCTATCTGGATGCGCGCCGCGCCAAGCGCCGCCTCTTTTTCCGCGATCCGCGGCTGGCGCCGGTTGAGCGCGTGCTGTTCGCCAAGCGCCATCCGCTGCAGCCGTCGCACAACTACAGCGAGCACATGGACGGGATGTTCGCGTCGGGCGGCGGCATCTGCGTGCTGCACGTGCCGCGCGATGCGGCGGGCCGCCTCGACCCCGCGCGGGCTGAGGTGGAGACGCTTTTTGACGGCAGCCAGGGGATTGTGCGGCACCCGGTGGCGGACTTTGACGCGGGAACCGTCTTTTTCGCGTACCGGCCCGACAAGCCCGAGGTCAAGGGCTGGCACCCGTACTGGCACCTCTGGTCCGTGGGTGCCGACGGTGGCGGCGCGCGCAGGCTTACGGACGGGCCGTTCCATGATTTCGATCCGGTTCCGCTGCCGGACGGCGATCTGGGGTTCATCTCCACCCGGTGCGCGGCGCGCTTTCTCTGCTGGCAGCCACAGGCCTATGTGCTCTACCGCATGAACCGGGAGGGCGGCGGAATGCGACGGCTCTCGTTCGCGAATCTGAGCGAGTGGGATCCCGTGATGATGCATGACGGCCGGATCCTCTGGACGCGTTCGGAATATCAGGACAAGGGCGCCGATTTCGGGCACACGCTCTGGTCGATCCGCCCGGACGGCACCCATCCGGAACTGATCTTCGGCAACAACACGCCGTATGGGTACGGCCATGCGCGCGAGGTGCCGGGCAGCGCGGAGATCGTCTGCACGCTGATTTCGCACGGCGACCACCAGGGGCCGATCATACTGCTCGACCGCTCCAAGGGTCTGTATGAGACCGCGGCCATCACGAGCATCACGCCGGACACGCGGCCGCAGTACCAGATGGGGCGTTCGCATCAGCAGACCTTCCGTTTCCCGGAACCGGTCTCGCGCGACCACTTTCTGGTCAGCCACAGCCCGGGCCGGCGTTCGCACTGGGGGCTCTACCTCATCGACCGTTACGGCAACCGCGAGCTGCTCTACCTCGACCCGCTGATCAGCAGCAAGAAGCCCTCCCTGCTCCGGCTGCGATCCCGGCCGCCGGTGATGCCCCCCATGCGGGACGCGGCGCTGGCCGCGCAGGGGCTCGGGCAGTTCACGGTGCAGGATGTGTACGAGGGTCTCGGTCCGACGGTCCCGCGGGGCCGGGTCAAATACATCCAGGTTTCGCAGGAGGTGCCCGCGATGCTGGAGCAATTGAGCTGCGGGCAGTACCGCAACCGGCATGGTCCGTTCATGGATTTCTACGCGACGCCGGTGCACAAGGTCAAGGGCCCGGCGCACGAGATCGTGACGCGCACGCGCAACGCGCTGGGGGCACACGCTTTCCGGCAGGGCAGTGCGGCAACGCGGGAGGACGGCACGCTCCTCGTGACCGAGCGCGGCGGCTGGCCGAGTTATGTGGCCAAGAGCGTGCTGGGCACGGTTCCGGTGCAGGCGGACGGCTCCGCCAACTTCACCGCGCCGGCCGGCAAGGTTCTCTACTTCCATCTGTTGGATGAGCACTTCAACGAGCTCCAGCGCATGCGCAGTGTGCTGCAGCTCCAGCCGGGCGAGCGGCGGAGCTGTGTCGGTTGCCATGAGGACCGGCTGCAGTTGCCGACCATGCGGCAGACGACCGAGGCGCTGGCGCGGCCGGTGCGGCCGCTTGATCCGCCAGCGTGGGGCGCGGGGCCGTTCGATTATGCGGCTGTGGTGCAGCCGGTGTTGGACCGGCGTTGCGTATCCTGCCACGGCGGCGCGAAAAAAGA
>JAVEYH010000041.1:0-21919 GCA_034003585.1 Kiritimatiellia bacterium | reverse complement strand
CCGCAATTGGCGTCAGCGAAAGCCTGCCAGTTCTCGCTGACCCAGACGATCTCGTCTTGGGCGTTGACGCGGTAGACGTAGGTCTCCCGCCCGTCCGGCTTTCCGTTTGGCGTGGTGTGGCTCATTTCCCCTCCCGCTGCCGCGGCGCGTGTGTCGCGGCGCACGTCCGAAGCATACCATGACGATTGCGGCATGCCAAGCGACGCCCGGGTCCCCTCCGGTTGCGGAAACGCTCCTTTTTCCGGGATGTTGGAGGGGCGGGCTCCGTTCCGGTCTACATGGCGAACGCCAGCCAAAACGGAATGGTGGCCAGGCAGAGCAGGTGGGTGACGAGGACCGCGGCGGCGGAAAAGTCCGCGTCGCCCCCGTAGGCTTCGGCAAAGGGGATGCTGATCATGGCGGCGGGTTGGACCGCGAGCAGCAGCAGCACCCGGCGGGTCTCGAACGGCATGGGCACGAGCGCGAGGCCGCCGACGCAAAGGGCCGGGATGAGCACCAGACGCAGCAGGCTGAGACCCGCGGTGAGCGGTGCGAGCAATCTGCCGGGGTGCAGCATGGCGATGCGCGCGCCGCAGACCAGCGCCGAGGCGGGGATGGTCGCGTTACCCGCCATGCGGCACGTCTCCAGCAGGGCTGCCAAGCCCTGGCCCGCGAGCGAGTGTCCCGCGGGCAGACAGCCGTGGCGGGCACAGAGGTGGCGCACGGCCAGGATGGCGAAAGAACAGAACAGCGCCGCCATCGGGACACTCATCATCTGCCGCAGAACCCCGCGGGTTCTCCGCAGGCCGGTCAGGGTCCGGACACCCAGCGTCCAGGCGCACGCCTCCGCGCCTAGGCTGGCGAAAAGGATCAGGGCCACGGCCTTCTCGCCCCACAGGGAGGCCGCCATCAGGATGGGCAGGAAGGAGTAGTTGTTCATCATGCAGAGGAAGTGGAAACTCCGGCGCGTGGGCAGGGGGTGGCGCTTGAGCAGCGGACGCGCGAGGCAGCCGACCAGCCATCCGGTGAGCAGGATGCCTGCGGTACAGAGCGGCACGAGCCCCTCGCGCAGCAGGCTCTCCCAGGTGAAGTTCCGCACGATCGCGCTGACGATGAGGCAGGGATAGAACAGATTCAGCATGATCAGGGAGAGCTGGCGGTTGAAGGCCGCGTCCATCCATCGGAAACGGGTCAGCGCGCCTCCGGCCAGAGTCAGCAGCACCAGCGGCAGCATGCGGATGAAAAGGGAGAGCATGGCAAATCGGTCCGTCAGAAGAAGAGGTCGCGCTCGCCGTTGCCGATCCGGTCGTAGTGCTCTTTGACGGTCGGGTAGAATTTCGGCAGGGTCGCCTCGATCTCAGCCAGTTCCCGCCGCAGCACCGGCTCGCACAAAGTGCGCGTGGCGGCACTGGCGAAATCGTCGAGCCACTCGCGGAAGGTGAGCACCGCGTTGATCTTGCAGAACTTGCCCTCCTTGCCGGTCTTGAGCGCGTCCATGATGCAGCCGCCGGTGCGTCCGCAGCGGTACCCGGCGGTGCAGAAGGAGGTGATGATGCCTTCGCGCGCCAGGTGCGCGATCAGCTCTTCGAGGGTCCGCGTGTCCGAGAGCACAAACTGCTGCCGGTCCTTTTCCTGGTGGGTCTCGCTGGCGAAGTCGCTGTAGCCTTTGATCGCGATGTTGCTGCTCGCGTCCATCTGGGTGATGCCGCAGCGCACGAACGCGTCGCGCGATTCGGGCCGCTCGCGGCAGGTCACGATCATGCCGGTGTACGGCACGGAGAGGCGCGTGATGATGAGGATGCGGCGGAAGGTGGCGTCATCGATCCGGTAGGGCGAGGTGGTCGGCAGGTCCGTGCCGCTGGCGGGTTCCAGCCGCGGGAAGGAGATCGTGTGCGGGCCGATGCCGAACTGGCGTTCGAGGTCGCGCGCGTGGCAGAGCGAGGCGAGCAGCTCGAACTTCCAGTCGTACAGACCGTACAGCACGCCCATGCCCACGTCATCCACACCCGCCTCCAGAGCGCGGTGGAAACAGGTGGTGCGCCAGTCGTAATCGCCTTTCACGGTGTCGGCGGGATGCAGACGCGCGTACGTCGCGCGGTGGTACGTCTCCTGAAAGACCTGGAAGGTGCCGATGCCGACCTGCTTGAGCACGCGCAGGTCCTCGATGGGCAGCGGCGCCGCGTTGACGTTCACGCGCCGGATGCCGACCGGCGTGCCTTTGGGCGACTTGACCTGGCGCGCGTAAACGGTGCGGATCGTCTCGGCGAAATAGTCGGTCGAGGTGTCGGGGTGTTCGCCGTAGACGGCGATCAGGCGTTTGTGGCCGATCTTGCCGGCCAGCACGTCGATCTCCTGCCGGACCTCGTCCATGGTCAGCATGCGGCGCTTCTGATCCTCATTGCCGCAACGGAACCCGCAGTAGGCGCAGCGGTTGACGCAGAGATTGCTCATATAGAGCGGGGCGAACATCACGATGCGGTTGTCATAAACCGCGTGTTTGATCGCCAAAGCCGTGGCCTCCATCTCATCGAGCAGGGCGGGGTCGGTCACGTGGATCAGGACCGCGGTCTCTTCGGGCAGCAGGGTCTCGATGGCGCGCGATTTCGCGAGGATCTCGCGGACGCGGACCGGGTCGCTCGCGGGTGCGGCGGCGGCGGCGAGGAACCTTTCCAACTCCTTCTCGTCGATGTAATGCCGGCCGTTGGGCAAATAGCGGTCGATCTGCTCCCGGAGGATGAAACGCTTGCGGTAGTCGGCCGCGTTGGCGAAACGGCGCAGCGGCGCGGGTGTCGGAGTCTGTGCGGTCATGAGGCCCTCCTCGGTTCGATCTTTGTGGGGCGGGGAGGTTGCCGGAACGGGTCCGGAAAAGCGGCCGCACCGGCAGGCGGTCTGCCGGATACGCGGTTCCTCGGGTCAGAGCCAAGCTCCTCCGCCTCAGAAAACGCGCCCACGGTACACGGTTGCGCCGCCAAACGCAAGAGTCAAAGCGCCCGCGCCGCAGGGTTGTCCTGGCGGACCCAGATCAGACGGTTGGTCGCGAAACCCCACTCGCCGAGTTGCGGCAGGATCGCGTCCAGCATTTCCGGGGGCAGATGCGGGTCACGCGACAAAATCCAGAAATACTCACGGGTGTTGCCGCAGACCAGCGCGTAGGAGGGGGTCTCGCGCCGCCAGGCCAGAATGTTGTAGCCGCCGTAGAAGGGGCCGAAAAAGCTTACGCGGAGACTTCCCTCGCCCGGGGCTCCGCTCAAGCGGGCGACCCCCTCGGCGGTTTTCCACACGCCGGTGGCGGTCTGCCGTCCGCGGTTGAGAACCCGCACGCGCCCGTCCTCCCGCAGGGAGTACTCGGCCCGGCAGTGATCAAGACCGCGCTCGAAACGGTGGTCCAATCGCGCGATCTCGTACCAGGTGCCGAGATAGGGCTCCAGTTCGAAATCGCGGATCACAGCGAGATCGCGCGGTTTCCCACCGCTCAGACAGCCGCCAAACACCGACAGCATAAGAATCGCGATACAGGGTTTTAGCGAACGCAGGCGCATCGTTTCCTCCCGGCACTTTTTTGGGACATCGTCGTCAAGACGGAGACGGCAGGTGCACGGCGTTCACCCGTAGCGCACGCGCCACGTGCAGGTCCCCCCAGTCGGCGAAGCGCATTTTCCGCGCACCGTCCCTCCGTTGCGGACCGAAGAAGCGTCGGTTGCTCTCGAACACGGTGTCTACGAACACCTGTCCGCCGACGGCCATCCCGTCCGTGAAGTACCGTACGCGGCAGCGCAAAACTTGCGGGAGCGTCAGTTTCCCGCCGTTTTCGAGCACACGGCCCACCGTTTCCGACGCGATGCCCGGCCGCACAACCCGGCCTCCAAGAACCGCACGTTTCTCCTCGCCCGCCGTGTAGAGTAACACGCGGTACCGTTTCTGGGCGTGCCGCCAGCCGCCGGACTGCTCCAGCCACCGGGAATCATGCACGGCAATCAGGCCTTTTCGCGCTGCCTGTCCGCCGCCGCAGGCTTCGCCGTAACCGCTCCAGCGGTAATCTTTCGGATCGGAGACGATTTTCGCCCGCACGGGGTTGAGATCGATATACGCCGCGACCGCCGCTTTCGCGCTCGCGGAATTCTCGACGAGCACGCTTTTGAAGCGGTCCTCCCAGAGTGTGCCCCTTCGGTCGTGGCGGCCATTGTACGACATACTATAGCGTTGTTTGAGCGTCTTCACGAACGCGCTGATGTCGTACATCCGTGCCCGGAGCTTATTCTGCTGCTCGTCAACGAGATACGTCGCGCCGGTCTTGCACCATTCCGCCCATTGCCGGACTGTCTCGGCAGCGTGCGCTTTCCCGTAGAGGACCGTCATGCGGCGTACCAACTCGGTCTCGTCGATCTCTACGCGTTCCGGCACCTCGATGAGGAGGTGGAAATGGTTGGACAGGATCGCGTAGGTGAGCACACGCACGCCGCAAAAAGCTTCCGCGCGGCGCATCATGCACCGGAAAATCTCCTTTTCCGCGTCGTCCAGGCGGAAGGTACGGTCCACGATCCGGCTCACCACATGGTAGCATCCGCCGCCTTCGGCCCTCAGTCTCGCGTGACGCATATCCGCCGCCTTCCTTTTGCCGGCACCTTATCACTTCCCCTTCGCGAACCGCAAGCCTATCTTTTTCTAAATACCTGTCCCTCTGTACGAAATACCTGTCCCTCTGTACGAGACCGCGGGCTTGCCTCACCGCCGGGTAATGGAGTATGTTGCGGACAATCCGTAAAGATGCGGAAGAGGAAAAGGAGGGGGACGGATGAGACGGTGGAGAAGGATCATGGGGTTCTGGGGGATTGGGGCGGGCTGCGCGCTCGCGGCGGCGGCCGGGAATCCCACGGCGGCGTATATCCAACGTACCATGAGAACACTGGAGACCTCGACGGCGGAAAACCCCGCGCATGTGCGGGTGATGTTCTACGGGCAGTCCATCGTTGCGCAGGGCTGGACACGGACCGTGCAGAAGCGCCTCCACGAGCGGTATCCAACCGTGCGGTTCGAGTTCCGGAACGCCGCGATTGGCGGATACGGCTCGCAGGTGCTGATCCGCACCGCGGACCACGATCTGTACCCCTGGTATCCGGACCTGCTCTTTTTCCACGTGTACGGCCCGACCGACAAGTACGAGGAGATCGTCCGACGCACGCGCGAGCGCACTTCTGCGGAAATCGTGCTCTGGACCAGCCATCTCAACTCACGGGAAAAGGCGGAGGAGCTGATCGCCAAACGCGATGAACGCACGCGCAAGATCCTTGAGGTGGCGGATACCCACCGCTGCCTCAAAATCGATCTGCGCAAGAAGTGGTGCGAATATCTGATCGCCCACAATCTGCCCTCAACCAACCTGCTGACCGACTCGGTGCACCTGAAGCCCGCGGGATGCGATCTCTACGCCCGGTTCATCGCCGAGGAGCTGGTGCGGGCGCCGGAGTTGGGGGACAACCCGGACTCCTCCGGCACCATCACGACGGTCGGCGGCAATGCGCCTGAGGTGACGCGGGGCGCGGACGGCAGTCTGACCCTGCGCTTCACCGGCAACCGTGTGGTCGCGCTCTCCGACGGCACCGGCGCGGCCGGCGCCCGCGCCCGCATCTTGCTGGACGGCCAGCCGATGGCGGGAAGGAAAGAGCTTTGGGCCATGACCCGGCCGAGCAAAGGCCCGGCGTGGATGCCGGCGATCAACAACATCGGTTCTGAGAGGGCTCCCGTTAAGGAGGAGTGGACCCTTCAGGCGCTGCCGGATTCCGCGACCAACGCGAACCCGATGCATTTCACGCTCCGCGGCAGTGTGACGGGGTCGGATGGCGAGGGGTGGAACACCAACCGTTTCGTGTCGCCCTCCGGACGGGTCGTGATCGAGAAGGACGACTGGGGCTGCGTCTGGCAGTTCAAGTACTTCAAGAAAGCGATGCCCAAGGCGTTCACGGTCACGTGGCAGGCCTATCCGTTGTTCGCCGAGACCTATGCGCCGCAGCCTGCAGAAGCGCGCACGCTGCTGGTGCAGGGTTGCGCCAACGGGCCGCATACCCTGACGCTGCTGCCCGAGGCGGAAGGGGCGTTGGGCATTGGCGCGTTCGTGGTGCACGCGCCGCCCCGGAGCGCGCCTCAGTAACGGGACAGGTGTTTTTCCATCAGACGCTGCAGGCGCGTCTCCAGCCACGGGGTGACTTTCCAGAAGTCCCGCAGCGCGAGATATTCGCTGACCGCAACCGACTGGCCCGGCTTCACGCAGTATTCGGCCCGGATCAGGAGATTCCGGGCCGTGGCTTCGGCGGAGACGAACTCCACCACGCGGACACGGAATCCGAGCACGCGCAGAATCTGCGCGCGGAAGGTGTCGGTCAGCAGGTCGGCGAGCCGTTCGCGCAGGATCCCGTGACGCATCACCGCTTGCATCGGCCCGCCTTCTTTGAGTGTCTTGTGCAACTCGTGCTGGCAGCACGGCGCGCAGAGCAGATACCGGCACGTCCACTCGATTCCGCGCGCCAGCGCCTCGTCCGTGGCGGTGTCGCAGGCGTGCAGGCTCAGCAGCAGATCCGGTTTGAACTCCGGCTCGCAGGTCGCGATGTCGCCTTCGAGGAAGGTGACCTCTCCGGCGACGCCCAGACTCTCGGCGAGCTGGCGCGCCGTGGCCACCACGCCGGCCTGGCGGTCGATGCCGCACACCCGCACCGTGTAGCCGCGGACGCGCGTCAGATAGGCGTGGACCGCCAGCGTCAGATAGGCCCGGCCGCAGCCGCAGTCCACGATGCGCAACTCCCGTTCCTCCCGGCCGTCGAGAACCGTGTCGATCACCTTGAGAAATTCGTTGATCTGGTCGTACTTGCCGCGCATCGAGGCTTTGACGCGTCCGTCCGCATCCGCGACGCCGAGGACCCGCAGCAGCGCGCCGGAATCGAAGGCCGTCAGCGGCTGACGCTTGACGCGGTCGTGCGCGGGACACGCCTCGGCCTCGCGCTGCAGCGCCGCGCTGCGTGAAACCATGGCCTTGCCTTTCCGGGTGACGCGCACATGCAGGTCCCCGGTGGCGGTCACGAGGTGCAGCTCGCGCGGCCCGGTCTGGCCCAGCATCTCTTCGAGACCCCGGCGCGCGGCATCATCGGCAAAATTCTTCACCGTGGTCTGTCCCCCCTCGGTCATCTCGCCCTGATACCGCCGCTCGCCTTGGAGCGCCACCGGCCGCAGACTCACGCGGAACACGCTCCCGCCGCGCCGCGTCACCTGGGTCACGCGCATGAAACCGGGCTCGTCGAACACCCGCCTGCGGATTTCCTCAGCCGTCTCCTCTGCCAACGCGCTCCGTTCCATCTCCTCACCTCGCTCTGCTTGACTTTGCCTCCGGACGGGTCCCAATCGGCGCACAGTGTACGACATCCTTGAAGAGCCGGGGAGACAAAACGCTTCCGAAGCCGACAAACTTGTCGTGCGGCGTTAACGGCCTCAAGATATGCGTTGCCAGGCAACTTTCCTTACCGACTCCATGGCAGGAGGTTATGTGCCGTTCCGCGCAGCGTTTCCCGCAGATTGGCATCGCGGGTGCTTACGGAGCGACATCCGTTTCCGGTCAATGGACGACGGACGGAGGAAAGGATCATCATGAGCATCACGGACAGACGGGTCAGGCAAATCGTTTTCATTCTGATGGGTGTCGGGTTGGCCGCGACCGGCCGGGGGCAGGAGGTCGCGCCGCAGATATCGGCGGACACGATGCGTGAAGGCATGAGCAACCTGCGTATCGCGGTGGATACGTTGTGGGTGCTGCTCGCGGGCATGTTGGTTTTCTGGATGAACGCGGGCTTCGCCATGGTGGAGAGCGGTCTCTGCCGCGCCAAGAACTGCGTGAACATCCTGGCCAAGAACGTGATCGTTTTCGCTCTGGCGACGATGTCGTTCTGGATTCTCGGGTGGGGACTGATGTTCGGCGACGGCTCGCCGTGGCTGGGGTTGAAAGGGCTGTTCTTCGTGTCCGGCGCGGATAACTCGCCGGCGCTGGGTCAGGCGTATGCCGCCATGAACCCCTTCTCCTCTGCCGCGTACGAGGGGGTGTATTCCGCGATCAACTGGACGCCGGTCCCGCTGTGGGCCAAGTTCTTTTTCCAGCTCGTGTTCGCGGGAACGGCCGCGACCATCGTGTCGGGTGCGGTGGCCGAGCGCATCAAATTCATGTCCTTCATCGTGTTCAGCGTGCTGCTCGTGGGGCTGCTTTATCCCATCAGCGGACATTGGGTCTGGGGCGGCGGCGTCCTTGCGGCAGGCATGGCCGAACAGGGACTCCACGCGTTCTTTCACAGTTTCCGCGACTTCGCGGGATCGACGGTGGTGCACTCGGTGGGGGGGTGGGCCGCGCTGACCGGCGCGCTCATCCTGGGGCCGCGGCTTGAGAAGTTCCGGCCCAACGGGGCGATCCGCCCGGTGATGGGGCACAACATGACCAGTGTGGCCTTGGGCGTGCTGATCCTCTGGCTCGGCTGGTTCGGTTTCAATCCGGGCTCCACCATGTCGGTGGGCAACGGTTCCGCCCTGGCCCACGTGCTGGTCGCCACGAACCTCAGCGCGGTGACGGCCACGTTGAGCGCGGCGCTCACCGCCTGGCTGCTGCTGAAAAAGCCGGATCTCAGCATGATCCTCAACGGCTGCCTCGCGGGCCTGGTCGCGATCACCGCGCCGTGCGCCTTCGTCTCCTTCGGCTCGGCCGCCCTCATCGGGTTCATCGCGGGTGTGCTGGTCGTGTTCGGCGTGCTGGGCTTTGACCGCCTGCGGATCGACGACCCGGTGGGCGCGCTTTCGGTGCATCTGGTGAACGGCGTGTGGGGCACGTTGGCGGTCGGCCTCTTTTACAATGAGGCCATCGCCACGGATGTGGCGGGGCTCGCCACCGGCCTGTCCCGCGCCGCGCAGTTCGCGCAGCAGTTCAAAGGGGTGGTTCTGGTCGGTCTCTTCACCGTCGTGCTCTCCACGCTCTTCTGGCTGCTGATCCGTTCGGTGATGGGGTTGCGCGTCTCGCGCGAGGAGGAACTGGCCGGTTTGGATCTCGGCGAGCACGGCAATGAGGCGTACCCGGACTTCCAGGGGTTCCTGACCAAATAAACGACGGAAAGGAGTTGAAACATGAAACTGATTCTCGCGGTGATCCAACCCGACAAACTGGCGGACGTCAAAGAAGCCCTGTTCGCGGCGCATATCACCAAAATGACGGTCTCGAATGTGATCGGCTGCGGTCAGCAGATGGGGTATACCGAGACGTATCGCGGCATCCCCTCTGAAATCAACCTGCTCAAAAAGGTCGAGCTGCGCATCGCCGTGAATGAGGAGTTCGTCAGGCCGACGGTCGACGCCATCATCCGCGGCGCGCGCACCGGCCGGATCGGCGACGGCAAGATCTTCCTTCTGGACCTGCCCGAGTGCATCCGGATCCGGACCGGGGAGACCGGACCGGAAGCCATCGGGTGACACCCGCGTTCTCCAGGGGCGCCCGCCAGCTCACGGGCGCCCCCGCGGCCGCGCCGTTTCGGCGCGGCCGCGTTCTTTCCGGCACCCGCGGGATCAGGGCGGCAACAACTCGGATTCATCGGCGCCGCAGCGCCACAAGCCCTTTTGCGGATCCACGGCGCCGATGTACGCGACCGGCTGCCCCCATACCGGGATCCCGCCGCTCCGGAGTTGCCCGTCAACCGGGGTGAGGTCCATCCGCTCCGGGTCCTTGAGCGCGGAAAGGGGCCGGGAGAGATTGTTCCGCCAGCCGAGCCGTTGTCCCCACAGCCCGAAATCCAGCGTTCCCTCCGGAACCGCCAGGTTGTTGACCAGCATGACGTCCGCATCCGGCTGGGCTTTGCCTTGCGTATTCCAACAGCCGAAGCCGATCGCGCCGCAGTGGAGGAAGGTGTTGTTGTGGAACAGAATCTCCCGGCCCGCCTGGGGACCGTCGCGGGTGTCGTTGTACCGGATGGCTTCCCTCGCGTTGATCGCGATGTTGTGGTGCACGCGGTAGCCGGAGGAGGAGTTGTCCACGTAATACCCGACCGTCGTGGGGGTCCAGTCGCCTTTGACCGGTCCCCGCGCGCCGTTCCCGATGTTGTGGCGCCAGACGGAACCGGCTTTCGGGTTGTCGCCGGACTGGTGGTTCACATAGAAGAAACCCTGATCCACGATCAGTTGACAGACATCCTCGATGCGGTTGTATTCCCAGATGTTGTTGCGGGCATATTGGCCGATCCAACCGGCGTTGCCGCCCTCGATGCCCGCGCCGCCGAGATTCCGGAGTGTGCAGTAGCGGACCACGTTGCTGTCGCCCCACGAGAAGAGCGCGGCGCAACGCCGGGCCATCCAATTCATATCCTCGAACAGGCAATTCTCGATGCGCGCGTGGTTGCCGCGGACCATCATCCCGCACCACCAGCTCTTGGCGAAACGGCAGTTTTCCGCGACAAACCGATCGCCCTTCACAAACACCCCCGCGGTGCCGTTTTCCGGCGTGCCCCAACCGCAGGCCCGGCTCTGGCCCCTGCGGTTGCGCGGCTCGTCATTCGGAGTGTGCCGGAAGGGCGAAAGAAAGTCGAACGCGCACTTCACCAGCGCGGCATCGTGCCCCTCCACCCGGAGCGTCGCGGCCTGGAAGCGAAGATTCTCCAGACGCACGCCCTGACCCGTGATCACCGCGCCGTCGAGGCGGGTGCGCAGTTCAAAACCGCGATCCGCGCCAAGCGGCGGAATCAGGATCACCTCCGTTCCGTCGGCGTACCATTCGCCCGGGGCGTCCAGCACCGCTTTGGCGCCGAGGAGGTAACCGAGCCCTTTTCCCAAACCGAATTTGCCCAGAAACCCGGAGGAGGCCGCTTCCCCGCGGACGCGCAGAAGCCCGTCCTCCCCGACACCGGTGATGGGCACCGAGACCGAGTACCAGCTCGAAAGTTTCCCGTGGCGCGCCCCGGCTTTGCCGTGCATCCCGATGTAATATCCGTCTTTCAACCCCGGGAACCGCTTCTGCGCCTGCCCGCGGAAGTCAAGGTCCCCGTTCGGTCCGATCACGCTCTCCTCCCAATCGGCATTCGAGGTCATGGCGGCGCTCTTGTCCGGAAAACGCGCCGGCATCAGAGGGCGCCCGTTACAGAAAAGATCGAAAACCGGTCCGCGGTGCGGTTTTTTGAGGGCCCGCTTCCCGTTCACCACGCACGGCTGCAGGTCTCCCGCCTCGTCGCATCCGGTAATCACCACGCGGCCCTCTCCCCGGAGCGTGACGCGGTTCCGGCGGATCTCGAGCGTTTCGCGATAGACGCCCGCGCGGATGACGCAGGTGTCCCCGTCCCGCATGGCGGCCAAGGCGGACGAGAGGGTCGGATAAGGCGTATGGGGGCCGGCAACGAAACATTCCGCCGCGTTGGCCGGCATCCCTCCGCAGCGCGCCCCCCACAGAAACAGCAGGAAAGCCATCCCCTTGCTCATGATCCGCCCCCTCTTGATCCTACCGCTTGTCCGCCGCCCGGTATTCGCCGGGAGTCATGCCGTAACGCAGTCGGAAACGCCGCCCGAGATACCCCGCCTGCGTGAACTGGCACGCCTGCGCCACTTCACGCAGCGGGGTCCGGGTGTCGCGCAGGAGTTCCCGGACCTTTTCCAGCCGGACCCGTTCGATCTCCTCCCGGATCGTGGTCTTGAAAAGGTCTTTGAAACGCTGCTCGGCGAATCGCCTTGAGCCGCCGATCCGCCGTGCCACATCCGGCACGCGGATCGGCGCCTGGCCCGCAGTCTCCCGGATAAACGCGCGGGCGTGGAAGAGCGGATTGACGGCACGGGCCGTGGTGTCGCTCGAGCGCCGCAGCACCACCCGCACCGGCTTGACCTTCAGCACGCGGAGCCGCGTGCGGCGGTCCCGCAACAGGCATTCCAGATGCGCGGCAACCTGATACCCTTTCTGCCGCATGTCGGTCTCGATGCTGGAGAGCGGCGGGAAGGTCGCCTCACAAAGCAAATCGTCATTGTCTACGCCCAGCACCGCCACATGCTCCGGCACGCGGATGCCGGTCTCCAGGCAGGCGTCGATCACCTGGCGCCCGCGCTCATCCATGGAGGCGAAAATCGCCGCGGGTTTGGGCAGGGCCTGCAGCCAGGCGGTCAGGCGGGGTTGCTCGACCGCCCAGTCATGCTTGGCCCGGGTCGAACCGGTTTCGTAAACGTGGCAGGCGAATCCCGCCTGCCGGAGTCGGGAGATAAACCCCTCTCCCCGCACTTTCGACCAGAACAGGTTGAGCGGTTCGCGGACATAGGCGAAGTTCCGGTACGCGCCCTTCAGAAAATACTCGGCGGCCCTGCGGCCGATGACGGCGGAGTCGTAGGTCAGGTACGAACAGGCCGCGAGCGGATGGCCCGGGACGCGCAGCGCCGGCGGAGGCATCAGCACCACCGAGGGGACCCGCGCCCTGCGGATCAGCCGCACCGCATCCTCGTGCAGCGCGCTGCCGATGATGCCGTTGCAGCCCCAACGGGCGATCTGGATCAACCCCTGCCCGCCGCGGCGCCCTTCCATCAGATGCAGGTGCCACGGCTTGTGCGTGCGCACATAATCGAGGATTCCCGACAGGCAATCGCGATGCGCCTTGAAATTGAGCGAGAGAAAAAGCGCGATCTTGGGGATACTCGTGTTTGTCCGGGCCGTACCCATGGGGAAGAGTGTACGGAAGAAAGGGGCTCCGCGCAAGACCGGCCGCGGGCCGCGCAAAAAAACCATCATTTTTTGCGCAAACGGATATGGGAAAGGGTGCCCGCCTGTGATAAAGTCAAACCAAAGGCGATATTCTATGCGGCCGGCAGAATCGGGGGGCGGGCCCGGCCGCAGGGATCGTTCAGAGGGGAAACGGGAAAAGGAGACGCAATGACAAGGACGACAGGGAAGAGGATGGCCATGCTGTTGGCGGCGGCGTTGACCGGCGCGACGGGGATGGCGCAGGGAAAACACAAAAGCATTACGTGGGAGCGGTTTAACAAGACGGGGCCGGAGCTGAAGCAGATCGGCCGCCTGGCGGTGAGGCATTCGCGCGACATCGCGTCGTCGCCGTGGTCGATCGGCTGCGAAACGCTCGACCGCGATTATGCCAAGTTCAGCGTCTACAAGGACTACGTGGGCGAGCTGGGGGCCAAATACGGGCGGTTGCAGAGCGGTTGGGCCAAGACCGAAAAGCAGAAAGGCGTTTATGATTTCGCGTGGCTCGATGAACACGTGAACGGGCTGGCCGCGCAAGGCGTGAGGCCGTGGATCTGCCTCTGCTACGGCAATCCGGCCTACGGTTCGACCATCAATCTGGGCTCGGGACTCGCTCCGGTGGTCCGTTCCGGGGAGGCGTTCGCGGCCTGGCTGAAATACGTCGAGACGACCGTCACGCGTTACAAAGCCTCGGTCAACGAGTGGGAGATTTGGAACGAGCCGTTCGGCCAGGGCAAGGACTACGCCGTCATGGTGCTCAAGACCGCCGCGCTCATCAAGAAGGTTCAGCCCGGGGCCGTGATCCTTGTCACGGCGATCACCGACAAGGACCGTCAGGAGGTGTTGGACGCGCTCAAGGGGGCGAACGCGCTGGACCTGGTGGAATACTGGGCCTATCACCCGTACGCGCGGAATCCCGACACCTCGTACAAGTGGGTCGAGGCGTCGCAAAAGCTGCTGTCGGCCTACAACCCGAAATATAAACTGTACCAGGGCGAGGTCGGCTGCCCGTCCATTCTGGAGTGGACGCACGCGCTGAGCCATTATCCGTGGACGGAGTACAGCCAGCCGAAGTGGAATCTGCGGCGCATGGCCGGGGACCGCGCGCGCGGCATCCGCTCGAACGTGTTCACCATAATTGACCTGAAGTACACGAACATGCAGCAGTCGTTCGGCATGATCCGCTCCAACCTTTTGCTCGGGTTCATCTACAAGCGCCCGACCTTCTACGCCGTCCAGCACATGATGACGTTCTTCGACGACGCGGTGAAGCCGGTCGGGATTCTGCGGCACGAGTCCGACGCGCCGCGCGAGCTGACCGTCGCGGGATTCGACAAGGCCGGCACCCCGGTCACCCTGGTGTGGTACAGCGACCGGGTGCCGGACGACGGGCTGAAATGGGATCAGGTCAACGTGACGGTGCCGGGCGCGGCGTTCCGTGATCCGGTGTATGTCGAGATGATCACGGGCCGGGTCTATGAGCTGGCGTCCGGATCGTGGAAGAGCGAAGGCGGCGACACCCGGCTGACGGGCTTGCCGGTGTGGGACAGCCCGGTCATGCTGGCCGAGCGCGGCCAGGTGCCGCTGCGCGATTGAGGCGGGAAAAAGCGGGAGGCGGTGCGATGCGCATACAAAGAAACACGATCCTCGCGGGGCTGGCGCTGCTGGTTGCGGCGGTGGCCCGCGCGCAAAGCGGCGGAGTGTATGACGTGGCCGCGTTCGGCGCGAAACCGGACGCCCAGACCGACAACACGGCGGCGATCCAGCAGGCGATCGACGCCGCCGCCGCCGCGGGCGGCGGGACCGTCCGGGTGGCGGGCGGGCCCTTCATGACCTATACGCTCTTCCTCCGGTCCCATGTGCGGCTGGAAATCGAAGGCGGCGCGTCGCTGGAGGGCGGGCCCGATCCGCTCCGGTATCCGGAGTTCGAGCCCAATCCGCACTGGCGCGTCGAATACACCCTGCGCCGCAACAAGCGGGCGATGTTCTATGCGGTGGCGCAGACCAACATCGCGATCTGCGGCCGCGGCACGATCAACGGCCGCGCGGAATTTTTCCACACGCCGGTCGAGGGCCAGCACTGGTGGCGGCGCAAGCATGACCAGTTGCTGACCGGCCGCAACATCTTCCTGATCGGCTGCCGGGATGTGCTGCTCGAGGGGTTCCAAATGCTGAACCCCACGGGGTGGAGCATGTGGCTGCTGGACTGCGAGCGCGTCAACGTGCGCAACCTTCGCATCGACATGAACCTGAAGTACCCCAACGGGGACGGCATCCATATCGGCTCCTGCCGCGATGTGGCGGTGAGCGACTGTTTTGTGCGCAGCAGCGACGACGCCCTGATCGTGCGCGCTTACCAGCATCAGTTGCAGACCCCGAAGCCGTGCGAGCGGGTGGTGGTGGCGAACTGCGTGCTGCAGAGCAACTCCAGCGCGGTGCGCATCGGTTGGACGCATGACCACGCGATCCGCGATTGCCGTTTCAGCAATCTGGTCATCCAGGAGTCGCACACCGGCATCAACCTCGTCATGCCCGCAGTCAGGAACGTGCCGAACGACCCGCCCCGCGGCCCCGGCGTACCGCCGCTGCCGGAGGGGGACGCGGTACTGCCGTTCACGGTGGAGAACGTGCACTTCAGCGATATCAGCATGGTGTGCCGCGGCAAGCCGGTTTGCCTCTCCTTTGCGGAGGACACCCGCGTCGGCCGCATCCGCAATCTGACCTTCGCCAACATGACTGTCCGGTCAGGGGAGTATCCGGAGTTCAAGCTGCGTCCCGGGGATGATGTCGCGGATATCACGTTCAGCAACGTGCGCTTCGAAATGCTTCCCGGCGCGCGCAACAACCTCAACCTGAACGGGGTGAAACGGCTGACGCTGGACCGCGTGACGTTCACCGATTGGGTGCCGGACACGCCGTAGGACCGTCCGCACGCGGGTTCCTCACCGTGCCCGCGCGTCCCGCGCCTCGCGGATCAAGCCCGCAAGCTGCCGCCGTTTGGCTTCGAGGCGTTCGCGGTCTTTGGTCCAGTCAAAGACCGAGGCGACGATGTCCACGTCCATTTCCAAAGCGGCGCCGATGCGTTGCAGGAGCTTGGCGTCGCGCGTTTTGTCGAGCCGGGTGGCCTCGGACTGAAGGGCCGCGAAGAATTCATAGTCCTCCAGCCCTTCGCGGATATTCGCAAGCCGCATGCCGGGAATCAGCTCGAATTCCGGACCCGGATAGGCCAGCGTGCCGCTACCGCGCTCGCCGCCCTCGGACCACTCCGTGTTCGGCCAGCGCTCGGCGGGCGTCTTTCCCGCATTTTTCGGCGGCAGGCTGTTCATCATGAAAATGTAGAAGCCGTCCAGCTTGTATTTCCACGCCATCCAGGCCTGGATGCGTGTGGCGAGATAGGGACGGTGATAGAGGCAGAAGGGCGAGTAGTGGTCTTCGGTATGCCGCGACGTGTGGGAAACCTGTCCGTCCGGGCTGCGGCGGTATTCGATGCAGGAGTAAGCCCACAGCTTTTCGCCATGGTTGGCCCGCCGCGCAAGCATGGCGGCGAGCGCCTCCGGCCGGTCCAGCACCTCCAGATGCGGCGCCCAGGCATCGAGCAGGCCCGCGGCGGTTTGGCCGTCCACGGTTTGGGTGGGGTCGGTGCCGAAGTTGAGCAGCTTCAACTCGGGTACAAGCTCGCGGAAGAACCGGTGGTGGCGCAACATCTCCCGGAAACGGTCGCCGCCCGGTTCATCGAAAAGCTCATAGTGGGAGAGGCCGTTGATTCCCAGCTCCTTGAGATGCCGGACGTAGGCCAGAAGAAAATCGCGGTAGACTTTATTCTCGCGGTAAGGCAGTTTTTCCAGCGGCAGCCAGCCGTTGGTGGCGGTCATGCCCGGCGGCAGGAAGCGCTGCAGCTCGACCGTCCTGCCGGTGGCGCGCTCGAAAACCTTTACCCGCGGATTGTGCAGGTAGCGCGTCCAGCCGGAGTTGCAGCTCAGCGCGCTCCAGAAGGCCGTGCTGCCGTTGTCCAGGGCGTTCCGGACGTATTGGTCAAAGGTCGTCCAGTCGAAGGTGAAACGGCCGTCCGGCTCTGCGGTGATGGGCACCTGACTACAGAGCACCGTCCAGTCGCAGGGGAAGGAGCTGACCCGGTAGCGGCCCAGCGTGGCGGCGTGGCGGGCGTGCAACGCGGGGGTGTAGTCGAGTTTCCCGTAAAAGCCCCGCCAGTTGCCCGGGCTCAGCCAGAACTCATTGGCGACGGAACTTGTTTTCGGGATATCGAACCCGTAGCACTCGACTTCGATGGGACGATCCACGCTCTGTCCGTTGGCGCGGACAGTGACGGTCCCCCGGTAGACGCCTTCCGGCGTTCCCGCGGGGACGAGGAGATCCACCCAGACCGGAGCCACGGTTCCCGCCGTGACCCGGAAGGGCGCGGCCGGGAGCAGCGGGTCAGGCTCGCGGGGGTGTTTGTACTGGAGCCCGAGCCAGGGGTTGGGCTTTTCCAGTTTGACGTATCCCACCCGGAACCAGCGGAAGTTGCCGGCGGCGATCTCTTTCACGTCCGCGCCCATGAGAGACTTCCAGAACCTTTTCGTTTTTCTCAGGGGAGAGAAGGAGACCGTCACCTCGGTCAGGTTTGTCCAGAACGGGATCACGGCCAATTGGAACGAGCCGTATTCGCCGCCCGCCAGGGCAAGGCGAAGGGGGCCGTTCAGCGAGGCCGTGTAGGGGGTGTCCGGATACAGCTTGTCGCTTTCCGTGGCCGCGCCGACCGCGAACAGCCGTTTGCCGCCGGGGTATTGCTCCGCAAGATTCAGTTCGCGCCGCAGCGCAACCGGGTCGGCCGCCGGATCGTCCAGGCGTTTTCTGAT
This sequence comes from Kiritimatiellia bacterium, assembly GCA_034003585.1. Classification (GTDB taxonomy): domain Bacteria; phylum Verrucomicrobiota; class Kiritimatiellia; order RFP12; family UBA1067; genus JAPXSY01. The sequence continues at coordinate 4,357 of JAVEYH010000041.1, read as the reverse complement.
ATCGGCAAAGGCGGGGTGCCGGCCGAGGGCCAGCAGGGTGTTTGCGGCGGCCCGCTCGCCGGCGTCGAGGGGCCGCGCGGCCGCTGCCGGCTTCCCGCTTCCGGCCGGGGCCGGGCCGAACGAAACATGCTTGATCCGGATCGAGCCCGTTGCGACAGCCCCTTTGCGGTTGACGCAATAAGGTCCGATGATGACGGTGGCACGGCAAGCGTTTGACGGCGCAGTGAAAACTTTCTGGCCACTTTGGAAATCGGCATCGTACCCGCCGTCGAGATCCATGGAATACCCGACGCCTTTGCCGTCCTTGTCCCGCCACTGCACGGCTAAGGTGAGGAAATGTGACCCGAGCTGGACTTTCTTCAGGCACGACAGCGCGTAATCGACCCCGCCCGTGACTGGGACGCTCTGGGTTAGTTGATGGGCTTGGGATGCGTCCGTGAAACGCACCGCGCCGGGCTCAGCGGAAATCTCCCCGGCTTTCACAGGAGCCGCCCACGTGCCCCAATGTTTCGGAAGCGCGTCGCCTTTTCCCCATTCCGCGAAATCGGGGTTGCGCAGAAGATTGACGTTGTTTTCGGCGGCGCTTAGACGGAAGGCGGTCCCAGCAAAAAACCAGAACAGGCCTACGGTGACGGTTGTGGCCCAACGCGGGCGGACCTGCAAGAATGATTTGATCATCGAACTGCCGCTAGCATTCATCCCGTAATCCTTGAATTTTTTACACTAGCATCCCATAGGCCAAACCGGAACTTTCCGGTTCCAATAATAGACGCCGATTATGCGGGGGAGGGGTGAAAACAGTCAACCCTCTTACTTTCGCAAAGGGCGCATCCGACGTTCAGACACCCACACACTTCTGCGTTGGACGTTGGGCGTTGAAAGGTGAAAGTTTCCCTTCTCCTCCCTCCTAACTCCTCATTCTTCCTTGGGTGCGATTCCGTTTCTACAAAGCGGAATCGTACCCGGTGCGGCAATTCCGGGGTTTACCTGCACGCAAAGGTTTTGTTATCCTTCTAACAGATTGGGTAGTGTCATGTGGCGGGGAGCTGCGGTCGGGTCGGGGGAACGGGCCTTTGCGGAGGCCGGAACCCGCAGAATGAAAAACCGGAGAAAACGGGAGAAGAGGCATGAGACGGTACGAACGGGTGGTGTGCGGGGTGATGGTCGCGTTGGCCTGCGGCGCGGATGCGGCGGACGGGATCTGGGGACGGACCGACAATACGGACTTGGTGAATCCCGCGGCGTGGACCAACGCGGACAACTGGGCGGACGGGGTGATCGCGGGCGGGGGCGGCCACGCCTATTTCACGAACGCCTTCCCGACGCTGGCGTATCGCGCGGTGGAGATGCCCCCGGAGGGCGTGACGCTCAACCGCTTCGTGTTCAACAATTACGACTCGTCCACCACGCGCTGGAACGGGGCCTACTTTTTCGTTTCCGGCGGGCCGATGAGGATGGAAGAGGTCGGCGGCACGCTGCCGCGGCTGGACAGCATGTCGGATCAGTTGCACCTTTTCTGCGATGTCCAGGGAACCAACGGGCTGCTCTCCAGCCCGAATTACAGCATCAACCTCTTCGCCGACACGTCGTACACAGGCCCCACCACACTGGAGAGCGGATACTGGATCACGCGTTTCGACGGGGTCGCCGACTCGGCCGACCCGGTGCTGCGCGACTACGCTTCGACCAACGACTTTCTGCTGACGGGCGGCAGGCTCTCCTTCTACGGCCGGCCCTCCAAAACCGCGACGGTCACCTCGAACTGGACCCTGGTCGAGGGCAAGACCCTAATCGCGCACGCCTCGGGATCCAACGCCGGCGCGGTGACGCCGGGATCGCCGGTGGCGGGGCCGGGGCTGCCCGAGGGGACGTTCGTCCGCCGCATCATCAACCCCACGAATATCGTGCTCAGCGCGCCCGCCACGTCCGGCGGCACGCCCGCCACCCTGGTCTTCAGCCCGGTGGCCTCGGAGTGTTACCAGACCATCCGGTCCGTGGAGAACCGTACCGATAGCTGCGAGTTCATCCTGAACAAGAACAACGCGGATGTGCTGCGCGTGGAGATCGGCGAACTGACCGGCGCGGGCAACATCCTGCAGCGCGTGTCGCCGGGGCACCCGTCCGGCGTGCTGTCGATCCGCAACGCGCGCGCGTACGGCGGCCAGTATACCCTGCAGGACGCCTGGCTGGAGTTGCCCATGCAGGGGGAGGCGCATCCGGTGCTTTCGAACGTGCTGGTGACCGCGGCCTCGACGCTCGAGGTGCCGGACGCGGACGCGGTGGCCTCGGTCTTTTCGTTGAGCGGGACCGCCACGCTGACGAAAACCGGCGCGGGCCGTCTCAGCGCGAACGTCGGCTTTGACTCGACGCTGTCCGTCGCCGTGGAGCAGGGCTCGCTCGCGCTGCCGCGGCCCGCGGCGGCGGGTCTGCTGGCGCAGGCCGCACTGCACCTGGACGCGAGCCGCGCGGACACGCTGGAGCTCGACGCCGAGGGGCGCGTCAGCCGCTGGGCCGACGCGAACGGGCTGGCCAAAGCCGCGACCAACGCGGTGAGCGCAACGCAGCCGGTGCGGACGGAGAACGCGTTGAACGGGCTGCCGGTGGTGGACTTCGGAGCGTATTATGGGACATCCGGGGCGGGGAGCGGACTCTTTCTGGAAACGCGCGAAGCCGCGGTGCGCAGCGCCTTCATCGTGTACTCCGGCCGTCATCACGAGGCGGTGATGTTCGGCGAGGCCAGCCGCACGTACGCTTGCGCGTATACCCGGTCGGCGAATACCGGATCCAACATCTGGAGCATGAACACCTCGACGCTGATCAAAAACGGGGCCACGACGCTGGACGGTGTCAAGGTGGACGGCGCAACCACCTTCCTGCCGGACAATGCGTTCCATCTGGTGAGCGTGGTGACCACCGGCAATACGGGGGTGGGCTCGCTCGGCAATGACCGCGACTACCGCTCCGGCGGCCAGCAGATCGCGGAGGTGATCCTGTTCAACCGCGCGCTGTCGCAGGCGGAGCAGTCGACGGTGGACGCGTATCTGATGGGCAAGTGGTTCGGAGTCACCCAACCGCGCCGTATGGCGGACCTGACGCTGGCCCACGGCACGCGGCTTGTGCTGCCGGATAGCGAGACGATGGTGGTGAGCAACCTGACGCTGAGGGGCGAAGTCTGGATCGAGGGGCCGGGAAAAGTCTCCGTGACCGGCGCGATCACGCAGACCGGGACGGTCCATGTGGTGAACGGCGGCGGCTTTTCCGTGGCCAACCTCGGCGGATCGCTGGAGCCCAAGCAGCCGCTGGCCGCGGCGGACCCCGCCTTCTGGGTGGACGCCTGCGCGCTGACCAACGCGGGCGCAGAGGGCGTGGTGCTGGAGAACGGCACCAACTTCATCGTGCGCTGGAACGACGTGCGAGGCGCGGGGTATAACTTCGCCACCAACATCACGCACCGGCCGCGGCTGCGGGCCAATGACATCAACGGCCTGCCCTCGGTTTCGTTCACGCGCCATAACAATGTGGTGCCGTCTTTGAGCGAGGCGCTCTTCTGGGATCAGCCGATGAATGACATCCGCGCGATTTTCATGGTGGTGGGGTCTCAGGAGGGCGGCGGCATCCTGCTCGGCTCCTCGGCGGCCGCGAACACGCAGGATTTCTACCGGGACGCCTGGTTGACCCCGTCCGCGCCCCTTCTCAAATCCAACAGCAGCGCGGCGTTGCAGAACGGGCTGTTCTATCTCAACGGCCGTCGGATCTATCCCCTGACGGAAGGCTACAACGGCTTTTTCCAACTGGTGGAGGCCTATCCGACCGGCCCGGTGCGCGCGTCGGCATTTGCGGCCGACCGCAATATCGTCAACGGCAACGGCTGCCAGCGCATCTGCGAGGTGATCCTCTACAACCGCGAGTTGAGCGAGCAGGAGAAGCTGAACACTGCCGAATACCTGATGCGCAAGTGGCTCGACCGCGGGGTGCCGCGCGAAGCCGCCCTGTCGGGCTTCGAGACGGTCGAGAGCGCAGGCGACAGCGAGGTGAGCGTGGCCGCGGAGACCGATTATCTCGGGATCAACCGGTACACGGGCGGCGGCGACCTGGTGAAGAGCGGCGGGGGCACGCTGGTGCTGAACAGCCTCGACATCGCGGGACGGGAGCTGGATGTGCGCGAGGGCACGCTGGTGCTCAAGGCCGGCGACCCGGCCGAACGGGTACCGGCCGACGCCTATCTGCATGTGGACGCCTCCGCGGCCCACACCTTCTCGAATGTGGTCGTCAACGGGACCAACTTCGTGGAGTCGTGGCGGCACGCGGACGGCGGCGCGGTCTACGCCAACATGCGCAACACGGCGACGCGCGTGCG
>JAVEYH010000040.1:0-26098 GCA_034003585.1 Kiritimatiellia bacterium | reverse complement strand
GTCCAGGCCACGGATCTTCACGCGAACGACCGGGGCCCCCTGAAAATGGAGGACAAGTACAAGGGGCGGAATTTCGCGGACGACATCCGCGGCCTGATGCCCAAGCCCGCGTTCGTCGCCATCACCGGCGACCTGGTTTCGGACACCTTCCGCTCGCCCTCGAGCTGGCCGCGTGCGGAAGAGGGCTTCCGGCTTGTGCAGGAACGGATCCTGTCGCGGCTCGACATGCCCTGCCACATCATCATGGGCAACAACGGCTGCTCGCCCGAGGCTTTCCATAAGGTTTGGACTGAGCGGCCCGCCTATTGGTCGTTTGAGCACCGGAGCGTCTGTTTCATCGGTCTTTACGGGTATAACCTGTGGCAGCCCGCGAACGGCAACCATGCGGGGATTGTCCTGGATGGGGAACAGCGGGCTTGGCTTGAGAAGCGGGTCGCGGCCTCGCGGGCCCGGAGCCTCGTGCTCTTCACGCACGAGCCGCTGCAGGACGCCGACTGCCATTTGATCCGCAAGCAGCTCGCGCCCGTTCTGGCGAAGTTTGCGGGCGAGATCTGGAACATCGCGGGCCACAACCATAGGAACGCGGCCGATTCCTTTGCACTGGGCGGCAAGACGGTGCGGGTGCTTCAGACCTCGACTCCGGTCGGCGACTGGAAGCCGGACAAGGGGGTTTACCGGATCGTGTTCGCCTCGGGCGGACGGATCGTCGGGACCGCCCTGCGATGGCTCACGAAGGAGGGCGAGCCGCTGGGTTTCACGGACAGCCGGAAGCTGGGCGATCTGCCTCCGTGCCGGACGGTCGAGGAGGCGCTTTGCGCAGACGCGTCGCGCGTCGTCATGGTGGGGGACGGGGACAAGGCGTTGCGGACCGAAAGCGTGAGGGTCGAGGACCGGCTCTCCAATCTGCGGCTCTTCCGGGAAGGATCGGTGACCTACAGCCTTACGCCGGGCGCGGCGGACGGTCCGGTCCGGCACATCACGCTGTTCGCGGGCAACCATGCCGCCGTGGCCTTTTCGCAAGACGGAAAGGGGTGGGAGAATGCGGAGGCGTCCGTCCTGCCGGGCGGATTTGCGCGGGTCAGTCCCGGAGGCGCGGCAGCCGGGGAGAGGCTGTTCATGCGGGTGGCGGCCCAGCCCGGTGGAGAGGTGCGGCTTTACGGCTTCGCAATCCGGTGAGGGAGTCGGTGTGACCGAACGCGAGAACATTCTTAGGACCATCCGGTTTGAAAAGCCGGAGCGCATTCCCATGCGGTTTCATGTCAATGCGGCCTGCTGGCACACGTATGAGCAGGAGGCGCTCAAGGACCTCATCGAAGAGCACCCGTTGCTCTTTCCCGGTTACCGCCGTCCGTCCGGCGTCGTGACGCCGGCATACGACTTGAATGCGCGGGCGGACCAGCCGTACACCGATCCGTGGGGCTGCGTGTGGGAGACAACCGAGGACGGGATCACGGGTGCGGTGCATCGTCACCCGCTGGAGAACTGGGAGGCGTTTGATGGTTACGAAGCGCCCGATCCCGCTGTCACGGACGGCACGTTTCCCGTCGACTGGGAGGCGGTCGCGGCGCGGGTCAGGCAAACGCGGGCAGACGGTGGAATCGTGTGGGGCAGCCTGCCGCACGGACACACCTTCCTGCGCCTGCAGGATCTCCGCGGGTACGAGAACCTGGTTTACGATATGGCGGACCGTGATCCGAGGCTGCCGCGTCTGATTGAAAAGGTTGAAGCATTCAACTGCCGGTACGTCATGCGGTGGATGGAAATGAAGCCGGATCTTTTCAGCTATCCGGAAGATCTCGGCATGCAGGTCGGGCCGATGCTCGCGCCCGACCCGTTCCGGACGCACATCAAGCCCTCTTACCAACGACTCATGCGGTTGGCCCAGAACGGGGGCTGCATCGTTGAGATGCACTCCGACGGTGACATCCGCACGCTCGCCGGGGATCTGGTCGATTCCGGCGTGCAGGTGATCAACCTGCAGGATCTGGTCAACGGAATCGATTGGATCGCGCAGACGTTCGCAGGGCGGGTCTGTGTGCATCTCGATCTTGACCGGCAGCGCGTCACGCCGTTCGGCACGCCTGACGCGATCGACGCGCTGATCCGCGAGGAGGTCGAGAAGATCGGCTCCCCGCAAGGCGGGCTGATGATGATTTACGGCTTGTACCCGGGGGTGCCGCTCCGAAACGTAAAAGCGGTCATGGACGCGATGGAACGATACATGGGGTATTATTCATGAACACAAAAGGGCAATGCTTGCGCCGGGTGGTTTTGCTTGGCGGCCTGTGGCCGATGCTGATGAAGGCGGCCATGCCGATGATTGTGCCGGCGCCGGTGGAGAGAAGGGCCGGTGACGGGGAGTGCGGGTTTTCCGGACGCTCCGCGATTACGGTGCAAGAGCCCCGCTTCCGGAAGGTTGCCGAGTATGCCGCACAGGCGTTGCGGCCGCCGACGGGATACCCATGGCCGGTCGTGCGCGAAGAGGCGCCCGGCGGAATTGTATTCCGCGCGTCCGGCGCGCCGTTGCCTGCGGAGGGTTACACGCTGACGGTGACCGCTTCGGGGGCCGTGATCTCGGCCTCGGATGAGGCGGGCGCCTTTTACGGATTCCAGACGCTGCGGCAGCTCCTGCCTGTTCCGGCGTTTGCCGCAGCCCGGCAGGAAGGGGTCCGGTGGCGCGCGCCCGCCGTAACGGTCCGCGACGCGCCGCGTTTCTCGTGGCGCGGGCTGATGCTGGACTGTTCCCGCACGTTTCAATCGCCGGAATATCTCCGCAAAACGATGGACCGGATGGCGGTTTACAAGCTGAACGTTCTCCACCTGCATCTCACGGATGACCAGGGCTGGCGGATCGAGATCCGGAAATATCCGGAACTCACCCGCAAGGGGGCGCGTTTCGCCGCGAAGTACGGGGAACCGGAGGAGAATCAGGGTTTTTACACGCGGGAAGAGATGCGGGCGCTGATCGCCTACGCGCGGGCGCGGCAGATCACAATCGTTCCGGAGATCGAGATGCCGGGACACAGCATGGCGGCGCTCGCCTGTTATCCGCACCTTTCCTGCCGGGAACGGCAACAGGAGATTTACCCGTTCGGCAAAGGGCCGACACTGAGCGCCGACAGCTTCTGCGCGGGCAAGGAGGTGGTCTTCGCGTTTTTTGCCGATGTGCTGGCCGAGGTGGCGGAACTGTTTCCTTCGGAATTCATTCATGTCGGCGGTGACGAGGTGTTGAAGGACGCATGGAAAGCGTGCCCGGAATGCCAGGCCAGAATCAAGGCGGAGGGGCTGAAAGACGAAAAGGAGCTCCAGAGTTATTTCATCCGGCGGGCGGAGAAGATCGTGCGGGGACACGGCAAGCGGCTGATCGGGTGGGACGAGATTCTGGAAGGCGGCCTTGCGCCCAACGCGACGGTGATGAGCTGGCGCGGAATCAAGGGCGGCGTGGCTGCGGCGCGGGCCGGGCATGATGTGGTGATGTCGCCGCACAGCCACTGTTATTTCGATTACGCCTACACCAGCATCGACACGGAACGGGTCTATGCCTATGAGCCGGTGCCGGAGGAACTTACGGCGGCGGAGGCGCGGCACATCCTCGGGGTGCAGGCGAACTTCTGGTCGCACTTGGCCCGCACGCCGGAGCGGGTCGACGCCCAACTCTTCCCGCGGCTGCTGGCCCTGGCCGAAGTCGCCTGGTCGCCGGAGGCGGGGCGCGCGTACCCGCGTTTCCGTAACGGGCTCGCGCCGCAGCTTGAGCGGCTCAGCCTGATGGGCGTCACCTGTTCGACCTTCCCGCTGTTCGCCCGCACCGGCGATCCGGTTTTCCGCTGGAAGACCGGCGAGAACACGGAGGCGTGGGCGGAGCGGGGCTGGGAGGTGCCGGCGGGCCTGATGCCGACGGCCGGAGTCTACCGGGTCTCGTTCTGGTATCGCGGCGGGGCCGCGGGAATGGCGATCCGCAAGGTGCGTCTGCTGGCGGACGGCAAAGAGATCGCCGCGTGCGTGCAGCGGGGCTGGGCGGGCGCGGAGCACCATAACCACCAGTATCTGCTGGAGGTCCCCGCCACGCCTCCCGGCGCGCGGCTTGCGCTGAAAGCCGAGGTCCGCACCGAGGGGGGCACCGATTCCAACGGCGGCATCTGGATCGACCGGCTGTGAAGTGTTCCGGGGGTGCGATTCAACTTTGTTGGCTCCGCACCCAAAGGGGGAGGCAGAATTTAGGAGTGAGGCGTTCAAGCTGAAGGGGGTTCGGGAGCTGGAACGGGTGCTGGCGGACGCGCATCCGGACGCGCGGATAGAGCGTTTTCGCAAAAGGTGTGGCCGTTCCGGGTAGGGACGCCTCCCCGAGGCGTCCGCGGACGGTTCGGGGAACCGTCCCTACCGGCAATCGAACCCCGGAAAAGTGCCAAACGGAAATCAGGACTGGACAAAGGGATTGAGTAATTTGACATGCGGACGATCAGGTTTCTCGTCAGAAACAGGTATCCGTTTCCTGACTGCCGGCTCATGGCTGAAAGGCGTGGAACCCCAAGAAATGCGTTGTTTTTATAAGGGGCGCTCCGTTCTCAAACTCCTCCTTCCTCACTTCTCCTTCCTCCTTGGGCGCGATTCCGTTTCCACGAAACGGAATCGCGCCCGGCCGCATGCGCCTCTTGCTTTCGTGCCAAGGGTGCGGTAAGGTGCGCGTATGCTTTTCAGGCGTTCAGGATTCGTTCTCGCAGGCCTTTGCGCGGGTGTCCGTTTGTGGGCCGCGGAACCGGTGACGGTGACGTTCCTGCAGGGGTTTGACCCGGACCGCCCCGAGAATCCGGGGACCCGGCAGATTCTGCGGTTCGCGCAGCGCGAGCCGCGGCTCAACCCGCAGAAGTGGGGCGGGCTCGAACTGCCCGGCGCGGGCGGCCGCGCGCCGTTCATGCTGTCGCTGGCGGGCGGCACGGCACCGGACATCTACTTCTGCTGGTTCCACATCATCCGGCATGATATCGAGCAGGGGTTCCTTTACCCGCTCAACGAGTGGCTGGGCGAGGATGCCGACGGCGACGGGCAGCTCGGCGACCACGAGGCGCGCTGGCCGGGCTGGAAGCGCGTGCCGCCGCTGTGGCGGCAGGCTGCGACGCGCGACGGCAAGGTGTACGGCGTGCCGATGGCCGGCATCTGGTACTACGGTATCGTGTACCGCAAGGACCTGGTGCGCCAGTCCGGCGTGGATCCGGAACGCGTGCCCGCCACCTGGGACGAGTTCTTCCGCTGGTGCCAACGTCTGACCTTCCCCGGAAAACGCATCGCGGGCGCCAGGGTGCAGCGCGGGCAGCGCGCGTTCGGCGCGGAGAACCGCCCGTGGGGCTGGCTGCCGTGGGTGCAGGCCGCGGGCGGCTCGCCGATCGTCAACGTCCGCGTCTCGCCCGCCACGGGCCGCTCTTACCGTTTCCCCATGGAGGAGACGCGGTTCCTCGCGCCCGACACGGGCGAAGATCTCTCCGGCGTGCCGGGCGTGTGGCAGGCGGCGTTCGATTCGCCCGAGGCGATCGAGGCGGCCGCCTTCTTCCATCGGCTTGCCTGGGCACCCTGGCTGCGTGATCCGCAAAGCGGCGAGCCGGTCGACCTGTCGCCCGGAGATCTCGCGGCGGGCTGCGTGACGCTGCCGGACGGACGGACGCACCGCTTCCAACCCGGGGAGGTCATCAAGGGCGTGGTGCGCGCGCTGCCGCGGCTCACCCAGGATCTGCCGCAGCTCTTCGCCCAGGGCGAGGTGGTGGCGCTCTTCTCCGGCGCCGAGATGGTCGAGCAGTTGACGCGCGATCTGAATCTGCCGCCGGACATGGTGGGCATCATGCCCTTCCCCGCGGCGCGGCCGGGGCTCAAGCCGGTGTTTCAGGCGCACAAGCATTTCTACAGCATGACCGAAGGCGTGGGCCGCCGCCCCAAGGCCGAACGCGACATGGTGTGGGCCTGCGTGGAGCAGTTGGCCAGCGAGGAGGTGAACGATGAGGCGGTCCGGCAGAAGGTGCTGGAGGGACATGCGCGCTGGTGCACGCCCTCGGAGCTGACGCGGCTGGGGTTCGGGGAGTACCTCGCGGAGGTGCCCGCGGGCATCCGCCGGAACTACGAACGGCTGGAGGCGGGCGAGATCCTGGCGCGCACTGAGCCCTTCGCGGGATTCTGGCAGGCGGTTTCCGATCTTCTGGACCGCCGTTTCCTGGGGTTGCTGCTGGCGGACACCGGCGAGCGGTTCAATGTTGCGGCGGCCCTGCGGGAGATCAATACGGAGGCGAACCGCGGGCTGATGTTCCGGGCCTCCGAAACGATTCTGGCGCGCCAGCGCCCCCTTGCGCGCGTTCTGTTCGGGGTGGGGGTCATCACGCTGCTGGGCTGTGCGGCGCTGATCGTGCGGCGGGACGCGCGGAACGCGGACGCCGCCGCCGGGTCCGCGCGCCATGCCGGCGCGGTGCGGGTGCGGCACGGGCTTTCGCCCTGGCTCATGCTGGCGCCGGCCGTGCTGTCCGTGGCGCTGTGGAGTTACTATCCGCTGCTGCGCGGCGCGGTGATGGCGTTTCAGGACTACAAGATCGTGGGCGAGACCCGCTGGGCCGGGCTGGACAATTTCATCCTGGTGGCCACGGACGCGGGGTTCTGGGCCGCGTGGGGCCGGACCCTGCGCTATGTCGGGCTCACCCTGCTGCTCGGGTTTCTGACGCCCGTGCTGCTGGCGCTGATGCTCGCGGAGATCCCGCGCGGCAAAGTGTTCTTCCGCACGGTCTATTTCCTGCCGCATCTCACCAGCGCCATGGTGATCGCGCTGCTGTGGAAGCTCATGTACGATCCCACGGAGAACGGCATGCTCAACCGCATCCTGCTGGGGTTCGGGGCCTCGCGCCAGACGTGGCTGCAGGATCCCGGACTGGCGATGGTGTGCTGTATCCTGCCGGGCGTGTGGGCGGGCGCGGGCATGGCCAGCCTGATCTATGTGGCGGCCCTGCAGTCCCTGCCGCCCGACTATTACGAGGCGGCGGCCCTTGACGGCGCGGGGATTTTCAGCCGCTTCCGCCACGTCACCCTGCCCCAGCTCCTGCCGCTGATGGTGATCAACTTCGTGGGCGCGTTCATCGCCGCGTTCCAGGGCATGGGCAGCATCTTCCTGCTCACCTTCGGCGGGCCGGGCGACGCCACCAACGTGCTCAGCCTCGCCATTTGGAAAGAGGCGTACAACAACCTGCGCTTCAGCACCGCCACCACCATGGCGTGGTTCTTGGGTGTCGCCCTGATCGGATTCACCTACCTTCAGATCCGCATCCTGCGCAAGGTCGAGTTCCGCCGCGCGGCCACGAACTGATCCGGGGCGGTGCCGTTTCCCTGGCTTGGGGTCACGCGGCTGATGCCGTCCAAGGACGATCCCGATCCCGATAGCGATTCGGAAGAGACCGGCCCGCCGCCCGGGGGACAGGCGAAAACGAGGGGATAACGGGAACGTTCAACGCGCAAGTTATGGACAAGGAGGAGTCTCCAGAACCCGGAACCTGAAACCTGAACCCCCCTCAGCGGTCAGGGAAACGGGGATGCGCCCCCTTGCGCGCGCCTCTGGATTTTCCCCTTGCCGGGATATTCACATGTGTACTAGAGTACACCTGACAAACCGAAAGGAAACGCCCATGCCGCGTCCGTCCCAGGATTATCACGTGCCCAATCTCGACCGGGCGCTGGTGATCCTTGAGTTGCTGTCGAAGCATCCCGGCGGCCTGAACCGCAACGAGATCGCGGCGGCCACAGGGTGTTCAACCACCATGGTGTACCGGATCGTGATGACCCTGGCGGACAATGGCTTTTTGTTCCGCGACGAGATGTCCGGCCGCTACCGGCTCTCCCTGAAACTGGTGGACATCGGCTGCGCCGGGGCGGACGAGTTCAGTCTGACGCATGTGGCCTGGCCGGAGATGACCGCGCTGCGGGACGCGACGGACATGACGGTCATGCTGGGGTGTCTCGTCGGCGAATACGAGGGGCTGCTGCTGGAAAGCGCGGAGAGCCGGGCGAAGTCCCGGTATGTGGCGCAGAAGGGGTTCCGGGTGCCGATGCTCCATGTCGGCGGCTGGAAGTGCATTCTGGCGTATTGGCCGGAAGACCGGCTGAACGCATACTTGGATCAGGCCACGTTCGAGGCGCTGACTCCGAACACCCTCGTGACGCGCGCGGCGGTGATCAAGGCGGTGCGGGAGGTGCGCCGGGTCGGCTACGCCATCGACCGTGCGGAGATGACGGAGGGCAACCACTGCGTGGTCGCGCCGATCTTCGACCGCACGGGCAAGCCGGTCGGCCCGCTCTGTCTCTCGGGGCTGGCCACGCAGTTGCCCGCCAGGGATTTCGCCCGGCGCGGCCGACAGGTTCGCGACGCCGCTGACCGCATCAGCGTGAAACTCGGCTGGAACAAAACGTCAACGGGGAAAAACAAAGGAACGCTTTCATGAAAACGCTTGCGTCGGCAGGAATGTGCGTCTGGGCCGTCATGGCCGTCATCGCGGCGGATACGCCGTATATGAAGGGGAAACGCTTTGCGGCAGGCGATTACACGGGCGGCAGGGTTTGCATCGTGGAGGCGGACGGCAAGATCAGTTGGGAACAGAAAGCGCCGAGCTGCGACGACCTGTGGATCCTGCCCGGCGGCTCGATCCTGTTCAACACGGGGCACGGCGTCAAAGAGGTCGCCATGGACGGCAAGGTGCTGTTCGAGTACCAAAGCGTCTCCGAGATTTATGCCGTGCAGCGGCTCGCGAACGGCAACACGTTCGTCGGCGAGTGCAGCTCCGGGCGTCTGCTCGAGCTTGCGCCGGACGGCAAGACAGTCAAAAGCCTCTCTTTGCTGCCCGAGGGCCAGAAGGGCGGCCATTCCTTTATGCGCAACGCCCGCGTCCTGAAGAACGGCAACTACCTGGTCACGCTCTGCGGACAGAAAACCGTGGCCGAATACGCGCCGGACGGCAAAGAGGCCTGGACATTCAAAGTGCCGGGCGGCGTTCCCCACAGCGTGCAGCGGCTCGCGAACGGCAATACGCTGATCGCCTGCGGCGACCGCGGCGAGCCCGGGCTCCTTGAAGTCAGTCCCGGCGGCGAGATTGTCTGGAAAGTCGACAACAGCGATCTTCCGGGGCGGCCGCTGAAATTCCTGACCGGGTTCCAGAAACTCCCCAACGGCAACGTGCTCATCAGCAACTGGCTCGGCCACGGGAAGTTCGGCACCGCGCCGCACCTGCTGGAGATCACGCCTGAAAAGAAGGTGGTCTGGACGTATGCGGACCACCGGGCGTTCAAGACGATCGCCGCGGTGGGTGTGTTCGCCGAAGGCGGGGAGCCGCTCTGCGGCGAGGAGCGGTTTGCCGTGCTCGCCCGCACGCCGATGACGGACACCCACGTGTATCCCCAGGGCACCGTGAAGCTCCGCTACCGGAGCGCGTTCGACGGCAAAGAGGACTGGGCGCTGTTCACGCCCGGAGACACGAACCGGAACACGGTTGTCTATCTGCACGGCTCGTTTTCGTCGGGCGACCAGATTTTCACCCGCAAGGATGTCAGGGCCTTCTGGCTGACGCGCATCCTGAAAGGCCGCCATCCGCTGCTTTCAATCAACATGCGGGGCACCTCCTACATGAGCCCGGCCGCCACGCGGGATCTCACCGACTTGCTGGACGCGTGCCGCGGCACGTACGGGCTCGGCAGAGTCGTGCTGCTCGGAGGTTCCGGCGGCGCGTCGAGCGCGATGGCCTACGCCTGCGTCCATCCGGAGCGGGTGGACGGCGTCATCGCGATGGGGATGTGCGATATCGTGGCGCGGCTGGACTTCGCGCGCAAGAGCTCCCTGCCGGTATTGCAGAAACTGGCGGCAACGGTCTTCGCCGCCTACGGCGGGACGCCCGAGGAGTTGCCGGAGGTTTACCGACAGCGTTCCGTGCTCGCCCAGGCGGACAGGTTGACCATGCCGATCATCCTGACGATGGGCGAGAAGGACGCGCTGATTCCGGTTGCGGAAACACGCAAAATTGCCGCGGCCCTGAAGCGGCATCCCGCTTTTCGTTACGTTGAGATTCCGGGAGGCAACCACGATTCCGCGGTGTGGGTGGACGTCGATCTGGAGGCCGTGCGGGTCCGGGAGCCGGAGACAAGGGCGCGATAGCGAGGGGGCGACGCGATGAGGGGAAACGTAAGGGGAATCCTGACGGCGCTGGCCGCCGGAGTGTTGTGCGGGCGCAGCGCGGCCGGAAGCGGCCTGAGCCTGATCCCGGAAAAAACGTTTTTCATGCAAGGGGCGCCTGTTGACATGCGGGTGACGCTTTCGGGGGCCGGGGACCTGACGGGCAAACGGCTTCGCCTCACAATCCTTTCCGAGTCGGGACGGGAGGCCGGCACCCGGGATGTGGCGCCGCTGGTTTTTGTGAATGCGGTGCGGTTCGAGGGCTTGCCCTGCGGGAAATATACGGTACGGACCGAGCTTTTCGCGGACAGGGCCGTTACCCGGGGATTGGGGGATGTAGCCCGAACGCCGAACGCTGAAGTTACGGGCGAGGTCAGGGAGGAGCGGTCCGAGGCCTGGATCCGGATCATCCCGCAGCCGGAACGCAAGTCGCGGGCCAGGATCCGGGACGGGGTTTTGTTTGCGGATGACGAGCCTTTCCTCATGCTCAGCACGGGGCTGACCCTCTCGTTCGAGGAACGGAAGCGTTCCGCGGCGGAACAAAGGCGTCTCCTGGACGAAAGGCTGGCCGAACTCGCGGAACACGGGTTCAATCTGGTCTGCCCCGGAGATCTGGTTTTTTCCGGGGATTATCTGGCGTATCCCGATATCGCGGAGATCTACGGGAAAACCGCGGGGTGGGGCGTCCGCGAACGGGTGGCGCTGATGCCGCATGACCGGGTCGGCTACAGCGAGTTTATCGCGCTCGCGAAAAAACACGGGCTCTTCGTGAAAGGCTGGGTCTCGCCGGTCACGCGGACCCGTGAGCTGACGCCCCGGCAGATCGAGATCTGGAGTGACCTCGTGCTCAAGTACCGCAACGAGGAGAATATCCTGTTCTGGAAGACGGAGGACGAGACCGACACCTGGCCGGAGCACAATGCCCTGCTCTACCGGTTGTTCAAGGAGATCGACCCCGCGCGGCCGGTCAAGCTCGTGGTCATCAACGCCGTGCAGCCGAACCTCGGCGCGGCGGACATCCATTCCACGGACCCGTATCCCATCGGCGACGGGAACAGCATCGGCGCGGTAGCCTATCATTGCGACCGGCTGAAACGGCTGACCGGAGGGAATCCGGGTCAGTGTTTCGTTCTCTGGCTGCAGATGTACGGGCACAAGCACGAGAAAAAGATCTGCCCCACGCCGCGGCAACTCCGGGCGATGGCGTTCCTGGCGCTGAACCACGGGGCCAAGGGGCTCCTCTACCATACGTACCAGCCGAAAGGGCAGCGGAACAAGAACGACTGGGAACTGACGGACGAGCTCTTCGCGTCCACGAAAACGCTGCACGCCCAGATCCGGACGCTGTCGGCGCCGTATCTTCTGGGCAAGGCGCTGCCGGATGCGTCCGCGGACAACCCGGCGGTGGATGTCGCGGCGCGGGAGCACGGCGGCGTGGTGTACGTCATCGCCGTGAACACCTCCATGCGGCCGCTGCCGCTGGTGCGGATCACGTTGCCCGGCGGGAAATGGCCGAAACAGGCGGATCAACTGTTCGACAACCGCCAGGCCGACATCCGCGGCGGCACCATCGAGGCGGCCTTGAATGTCAACGACGTGCGGGTCTATGCAATCCGGCCGGCCGGGGAGGGGCAGAAATGAAATGTCGGGCAAGGTGCCTGTTGCTGTTGGCCGCTTGCGCCGGGCTTGCCGCCGCCGCCCCGGTCGAGATCCGGGTCACCTCCGAACCGGCGCTGCCGGTGCGGAATCTGCTGGAGGCGGAGAACCCGGGGTTTGAGGAGGGGTTAGCGAAATGGGGATGCGATCTCGCGCTGCACCGCACGAACGGCCTGCTCGTGGGACTGTCCGGCGATGCCGCGGCCGGGACGAACGCCCTGCATGTGGACACGCGTAACGCCTTGCCGGCCCTGAACCTCGGGTGGGGACAGGGGAATTTCGGCCTGACCCGGATTCTGCCGCCTCAAGAAAAACTGTTTGAGGAGGGGGGGCAATATGTTCTCTCCTGTCTGGCGCGCAGTGACGCCGTGGGTTCCGGGTACAGCGGACTCGGCCTCGCGCATTACACCCGGGATTGGAAAGCCGCGCCGCAGGAGGAGCGGATCGAAGCGACGGCCGTGATCCGCGGTCCCACCGGAGTCGCGTGGCGCCGGTTCACCAGCGGGCCGTTCACCTACCGGAAGACATCCGTGCCGACCTTCCTCTCGCTCGGCGCGGGAGTCGTGTACGAGCGCAACCGGGTGAGCTTCGACGAGATCGGGATCTATCCGGCCTTCGCGATCCTGACCCTGCGCGTGAAAAGGGACGGGCTGCTGCAGGTGGCGGTGGACAACGAATACGGCGAGACGATTTACCACTCTCCGCTGTTAGCCGGCACCGAGACGGAATTCGCGACCAACATCCGGGTCAGCGCGGTCGGGCGCTATCGGATCAAAGCCGTGGACAACCGGGGACGCGTCATCGCGAAGGACTATCCGGCCGCGTCGGAGGGCGCGGGGCTGTTTATCGGGGAGGACGGCCGGACGCGCGTGACTGCGGTTGCGGTTTCGGCGGACGCGGCGCCGCTGGAGCGCGCGGCGGCGGAGGAGGCGGTGCGGATCATCGGGCGGCTGACCGGCGCGGCGCCCGCGCTCGCGGTGACAAACGCGCTCCCCGCGCCAGGCACGGCCGGCCTGCTGGTGATCGGGGACTCCCTGCCCGGCGGCGCGGAGCCGGGAGAGGAGCGCAAGGCGCCGGGCGACGGCTATGCCGTGCGGGTCTCCGGCGGCCTGATCCGGATCGCGGGATCGGACCCGTACTACACGCTGCAGGGCGTGTACCGCTTCTTCACGCGCGTGGGCTGCGCGTTTTATGTGCGGCGCGATCCGGCCTTCTGGGAGGATGAGAAAACGCGGCCCACGGTCGAGACCTATCCGCAGGGCAAACGCTTCACAGTCGGCAAGGGGTGGGACGAGAAGCCGCGGTTCGCCTATCTCGGCGCGTCGAAACGCGGGAATCCGCGGGAGACCCGGGAGCGGAAGGCGGGCGTGTACGGGAACATGTGGGATCACAGCGCCGACCTGCTGGTGCCGTACTCGCTCTACGGCAAGACGCATCCCGAGTATTACGCGTTGCGCTCAAACGGGAAACGGCTTGTGCCGTCCGGCAGCATGACGGTCCATCTCTGCATGTCCAATCCCGAGGTCCAGCGGATCGCCGCCGAAAACGTTATCAACTGGATCGGCCAGCAGCCGGACCGCGAGCTTTTTGACGTGATGCAGGGTGACGGCCCGGAGTGGTGCGTGTGCGACGCCTGCCGGGTGCTGGATGTGGAGGGCCACGGCAGCAGCGACCGGCTGATGTTCTTCGTCAACCGGGTCGCGGAGCGGGTGGGCGCGAAATATCCGGACAAGAGACTGGTCTTTCTCGCCTACACCCCGTATTCGGAGAGCCCGCCTGCGCGCGAGCGCCCGGCGCGCAACGTGACGGTCCTGTTCGCGCCGTACTGCTGGGGCGGCGCGCGCAGCCAGTTCCATCCGCTGGAGCACGATGTGAACAAGCCGGCGCACGGGCACTTCAAAGGCTGGATGGATATTCTGGCGCCCGGTCAGATGA
The DNA here is from genome assembly GCA_034003585.1 of Kiritimatiellia bacterium. Classification (GTDB taxonomy): domain Bacteria; phylum Verrucomicrobiota; class Kiritimatiellia; order RFP12; family UBA1067; genus JAPXSY01. The sequence continues at coordinate 12,333 of JAVEYH010000040.1, read as the reverse complement.
TCGGCTTCGAGTATCCGAAGGTCTACCCGTACGCCCTGTATCCGAACGGCGCGCTGCGGGCCAGCGTCGCGAACATCCGGACCTATGCGGCCTGCCCCGCCGTGCGCGCGATCCGCTACTGCGGCACGCCGGTCTCGTTCGGCGACCTGCACCGCTATCTGCTGGGCGAGTTGCACTGGGCCCCGGAAGCCGATGAGCAGCGGATGGCCGAGGCGTTTTTCGCGGCCTATTACGGCGCGGCCGCGCCGCAGGTACGGCAATATCACGGGCTGCTGGAAGAGACCGTTGAGCGCAAACCGCACTACCAGCGCTGCGAATACTATGCGCCGGGACTGCTGGAGACCGGGTTGGCGGAGAAGGCCGAACCGCTTTTCGCCGCGGCGGAAAAGGCGGTCGCGGGTGACGCGGCGCGGCTGGAGCGCGTGCGGAAAGAGAAATTGTGCCTGCTGTTCGTCGATTTGTACGAGCGGAATCCCGTGAACGGGCGGGAGCGGGACACCGCGCGTTTCGCGCGCAGGCTCCGCGAGTTCCTCCGCATCGGCTGCCCGGCCCGGCTCGGACAGGCCGGGCTCACGGCGCGGGGGTGGCTCCTGAGCGTCAGCGGCCTCGATGCCGGGGCCGACAACCTTGCCGAAGCGCCAGCCGTCAAAGCGTTTCTCGCGTCGGCTGACCCCGCCGGGTATCTCTCGGCACACGCCGCACCCGCAAAGGCCGAGCCGGACGGGGTCAGGCTGAATCCCGGTTATTTCAAACAGACAGTGGAGCATGTCGGGGAGGACGGGACAAACCGGGTGATTTTTGTGGAGGCGCCCGGATCGGGCAGGGAGATCGCCACGGGCGTGATCGAATGGCTGGACAATCCGTGGAACGCGGTCTTCCGGGTGATCGGGCGCAGCGAGAACGTGTCGGGGCGGCCGGTTCTGAAGGTCGCGTTCAACGGTCAGGAGGTCTACGCCGGCACGCCGGATTTCCCTGCGGCGCGCTGGGGCGCGGCGGAGATCCCGGTGCCGCTCGGGGCGTTGCGGCACGGGCATAACCGTGTTACACTCAGGATGGCAGGAGGAAACGGCAGCGACGGCAAAGGCCGCCTGCTGATCAAAGAGGGCCGGTTGTTGTATTGAGGGGAAAAGGGCCAAACGGAAAAGAGGAGGTCGGACGATGAAGACGATTCTGTGCTGTGGACTCGTGTTATCGGCGCTGCTCCGCACAACGTTTGCGACGGAATACCACGTTGCCCCGAACGGCAGCGATGAGGCGGACGGGTTGAGCTGGGCTACGCCGCTTCAGACGATCAAGAAGGGCGTGGACAAGGCGCTGACGGCCGGGGATGTGGTGTGGGTCTCCAACGGCCAGTACGCGGTGTCCGCACAGATCTCCGTTTCCCGCGGCATCAAGATCCGGGGGTTCGGCGACCGGGAGGCGACGCTGGTGATCGGCGGGTATCCCGCCGCCACCAACCGGCTCTTTTATCTCAACCACGCGGACGCGCTGCTGGACAGCCTCACGATCACCAACGGTTATCTTCCGAACGACAACAATTACGGCGGCGGCGTGCTTTCCGATGCGGGAACCATCCGCAACTGCGTGTTCGCCGGCAACCGCGGCGGGTACGGCGGTGGCGGGCTCTCCTGCGCCGCCACACTGGTGACGAACTGCGTGTTCCGCGACAACTGGACCCAGGACGGCTGGGGGTACGGCGGCGGGGGCGTGTACATCAGGAAAGGTTCGCTGATGGTCGACTGCACGGTGGTCAGCAACCGTGCCGGAGCGAACGGCGGCGGCGTGTATTTCAGCTGGTGGGACGTGCCTGCCCGGGTCACCCGATGCCGGATCACCGGAAATACGGCAGGGACGGATGGAGGCGGGGTGGCGCTCGCATCGAGCAACGTCGGGACGCTCGACACCTGCGTCGTCAGCAACAATCTGGCGAAGAATGGCGGCGGGGTATACGCGGTTGCGGGTTGTTGGGTGACGAACTGCATCGTCAAAGGGAATCGGGCGACCACGGAGGGCGGCGGGATTTACCTCAACGGTGGGGGCGTTGCCGCGGACTGTACGATTGTGGATAACGAGGCGGGCGTGTTGATTGCGAACAACGGAGGAGGCGGCGTCAAATTCCAGAGCGGCGGCACCGTGAAAAACTCGCTGATCGCGTGGAACCGCGGATACGGCTACGGCGGCGGCGCCTATTTTGTCGGCCCCGGCGTGTTCGAGAACTGCATCATCGTTTCGAACCGCACGGTCAGTGCGACCGGCGTCGGCGGAGGACTGCATTCCTATCTGGGGGGACAGGGGATCACGAACTGCCTGATCGCGGAGAATCTTGCGGCCAGCAAGGCCGGCGGCATTAATTTTAGTGCGACGTCGACCGTCCAGAACTGCACGATCTACGGCAATCGGGTCACCAACAGTTCGGGAACATCCTGCGGCGGAATATTCATGAATGCGGGCTCACGGATACAGAACACCATCCTGTACGCCAACACGGCACTCAGCAGCGCAGATTGGTCCGGCGGAATCTACAGCAACTGCTGCACGTCCGTGACGAACGGGATGGCCGGCGGCAACAACCTCGCGGCGAACCCGTTGCTGCGCGACCCTGCGGGCGGCGATTACCGGCCTGTAGGCGGGTCGCCCTGCGTGAACGCCGGTCTGAACGCGGAGTGGATGGCCAGTGCGGTGGACCTGGCCTTCAAGCCGCGCGTCGATCCGCACTCCGGCCGGGTGGACATCGGCGCGTACGAGTTTTATTCGATGGGGACGATCATCGGGGTGGAGTAGAAAGGGGTGATGGCATGCGGGTAGGCATCGGGTTTCTGGGCATCGCGCTGGCCGCCGGGGGGGCGGCCGGCGCGGTCGTGACGAACGACGTGGCGTTCACCGCGGCGTTTGACGGGACGGAACAGCGCTATGTCATGCTGCTGCCGGACGGGTTCGATTCCGCCCAAACGCACGACCTGCTGATCGCCCTGCACGGGCACGGCTCGGACCGTTGGCAGTTCATACGCGAATCGCGCGGCGAGGCGCACGCCTCGCGCGTGGCCGCCGCGCAGAACCGGATGATCTTCGTGACGCCCGACTACCGCGCGACGACCTCGTGGATGGGGCCCGCGGCCGAGGCGGACCTGCTGCAGATCATCGGGGATCTCAGGAAACGGCACAAGGTCGGGCGCGTGATTCTCTCCGGAGGCTCGATGGGCGCCAGCTCCGCGCTGACCTTCACGGCCCTGCATCCGGAACTCATCGACGGCGTGGTGGCCGTCAACGGGCTCGCCGACCATGTGACCTACACGAACTTCCAGGACGCGATCGCGGCCTCGTTCGGCGGTTCGAAAACGGCGGTTCCCGAAGAGTACCGCAAACGCAGCGCCGTGAACTTCCCCGAGCGGTTCACCATGCCGCTGGCGGTGACCGCGGGCGGCAAGGACACGTCGGTGCCGCCGGAGAGCGTCATGCGGCTCGCCGAGGCCGCGCGCGCGCGCAATCCGTTCGTGCTGGTGGATTTCCGCAAAGACCGCGGCCACGCGACCGACTTCGCCGCCACGCTGGCGGCCTACGACTTCGTCATCCGCGCGCCGCGCGCCGCGTCGGCCCGCGCGTCGCTGGCCCTGAACGGCAAACCGCTCGTTCCCGCCCACGCCACGGCGGCGGGGGTGTGGTTCTATGCGGAAGGCGAAGGTAGGGACGGTTCCCCGAACCGTCCGCGGACGCCTCGGGGAGGCGTCCCTACCGCCGAAGGCACGCAGGTGTTGCTGACGGGCCACGGGACGGTGCCGGAGGGGTGGCGGCTGACGGCGGTGCTACGGAAAGGGAGCGAGGTGCGGATCGCGCTCGATCCCGGATCGGCGGTTTTGGGGGACCTTCGGTTCCATGCGCAGACGCTTCAGGGTGCCGCGCCGGTCTGTACGGCGGAGAGCCATGCCATTGTGATCCGCGCGGACAAGGGTGCGGGCGCGGTTCGGCTGACCGGCGTGACGGCGGGCGGCAAGCCGCTGACCCTCGTTCCGGAGCGCCGGCCGTTTTCGCGCGAGCCGGTGGCCTGCTCGCCCGACCCGCTTCCGGAGATCGCCGAGGCGCTGGTCGAATGGGACTGGCGCATGACGGACGGGATCGGCACGCCGCGCGAACCGCGCTCCTACGCGCAGGCGTGCGAGGGGCTTTTCACGGGCATGGCTGCGGCGGGGCTGGCATCGGAAGAGCGGGAGGCGCTGCGCGCGCGGCGTCCTGCCGCGGACGCGCCCGAAACAAAGTGGGAGGCGTTCTGGCTCGATCTTCACCGGGTGCGGCGCTCCGCGCTGCTGGCGAATCCCCTGTTCGCCCGGACGCCGCTGCTCTTCGCCCGGCACGCGCCTTCCGTCATGAGCCATCAGCTCACTCAGGTGTACGGGTTCCTCTCCCGGCCCGGCGGCGGACTGTTCGTGCTGGAGCAGCCGGGCGTCACGATGCGCACGCGCGATCTCACGCCGGCCTCGCTCCCGGCCGGGAACTTCATGACGCCCGAACTCTCGTTTGACGCCCGGAGCCTGCTTTTCGCCTACTGCCCCGTCACCCGCTTTCCGAGCGAGCGCCGTCGCGGGACAACCCCCGACGCGCTGAAACCGCATTACAATCTTTACGAGCTTTCTCTCGTAACGGGTACAGTGCGGCGGCTCACGTCGGACGGCGTGGACGATTTCTTCCCGGTCTATCTTCCGGGCGGGGACATCCTTTTCAGTTCGACCCGGCGCGGCGGCTTCCACCGCTGCGGCCGGGGGCCCTGTCCCGTCTACACGCTTTCGCGCATGGGGCCGAACGGCGAGAACCCCCGCAGCATCTCGTTCCACGAGACCCACGAGTGGGACCCCTGTCTGCTGAACGACGGCCGCGTGATCTACACGCGCTGGGATTACGTGGACCGCAACGCGGTGCTGTATCAGCAGCTCTGGTCGGCGCGGCCGGACGGCGGCAACGTGCGGATCTATTACGGCAACAACACCTGGAACCCGGCCGGCGTCTGGGAGGCGCGCGCGATCCCGGGCTCGTCGCGGATTCTGGCCACGGCCGCGCCGCATCACGGCATGAGCGCCGGGTCCGTCATCCGGGTGGACACCACGAAAGGCGTGGACGGCCGGGAACCGCTCACGCGCCTCACGCCCGATGTGCGTTTCCCGGAATCCGAGTCGCCGCTGGCCCGCGGCCCGAATCCTGCCGTGCCGTACGATTTCGACACGCCGACGACCGGGTATTGGAGCAGCCCGCTGAAAGACGAGGCCCGGGAAAAGGCGCCCACCGAGCAGGAGCGGCGCTGGCCCGGCCACTGCTACAAATCGCCGTGGCCGTTCTCGGAAACGCTTTTCCTCGCCTCCTACAGCTTCGATCAACTGGTGGGCGAGGCGGGGCCGAATCTCCCCAACCTGTTCGGCATCTACCTCTGCGACGCGCACGGTAACCGCGAGCTGCTCTACCGCGACCCGAACCTCTCCAGCCTCTGGGCGCGGCCGCTGGCCCCGCGCGCGCGGCCGCCGGAGATCGCCTCCGCGGTCGATCCCGGCCTGCGCGAAAAGGGTCGGGGGACTTTCTTCCTGAGCAATGTGATGGAGAGCTGGCCCTACCTGCCCACGAACCGCCCGGTCACACGCCTGCGGCTCTTTCAGGTGCTGCTCAAAACCACGCCGGACATCGATTCGCCCAAGGTGTCGGCGGGCCTGGGCGCATTGGGGCGCCAGGTGCTCGGCACCGTGCCGGTCGAGCCGGACGGCTCGGCATATTTCGAGGCGCCGGCCCGCACGCCGCTCTATCTGCAGGCGCTGGACGGGCAAGGCCGCGCGGTTCAGACCATGCGCAGCCTCATCTACCTGCAGCCCGGTGAAACGGAAACCTGCATCGGGTGCCACGAGCACCGCATGAAGAAAGAGCCGCCCCACGCGCAGGCCCTGGCGACCCGCCGCCCGCCGTCAACGATCACGCCGGGACCGGAGGGCTCGCGGCCCTTCAGCTATCCCCGGCTGGTGCAGCCGATCCTCGACCGGCACTGCGTGTCGTGCCACGACGGCAAAGAGCCGAAACGGGCGGTGCTGACCGGACAGCCGGAGGGGTGGGCCACCAAATCGTTCAACGCGCTGATCCGGCACGTTCCGTACTCCTCATGGGGCGCGCCCAATAATAATTATGAGCCGCTTACCGAACCGCTGCGTTTCGGCGCGCTGGCCAGCCCGCTCGCGAAGCGGCTGGAATCCGGCCACGGCAAGGTGCGGCTGTCACCGGAAGAATGGGAACGCCTCTACACCTGGATGGACGCGAACGCCGCGTTCTACGGCACGTTCGATGCGGCGGAACAGAAGAAGCAGCTTGCGGGCGAGGTGATCGCGGAACCCCGCGAATGAGGGCAAGATCATTAGGTTGTTGGGGTAGGGACGGTTCCCCGAACCGTCCGCAGACGCCTCGGGGATGTGTCCCTGCCGGAGGGGCTCCTTCAGGAAGAATAAGAAAGGAACAGGCATGAAACGGATCGTGGGCATGGCACTGTTATTGGGCCCCGTGCTGGTTGCGGCGGCGGAACCGTGGGTGAGGGGCGAGCCGGGGTGCAGGCCCAAACTCTTCAAACAGTTCGGCGAGGTGCTCAACACGCCGGACGGGCTGGCCTTGGACGCGGCGGGCAACGTGTACCTCTCCGCGGTCAACGCCGCGGACGGAAGCTATCCCGGGCACATCTGGCGCATGGAGCGCGCGACCGGGAAATGGTCGGTCTTCACACCGTGCAAACCGCATCCGGAGACGCATGCCGCCTATCCCATGGGACTGGCCTTCGATCCGCAGGGCAACCTCTACTACGCGGACGCGCAGTACTTCGCGAACCGCGACTACCGGTCACGCATTCTGCGCGTGCTGATCCGGGACGGCGAGCCGCAGCGCATCGAAACGGTGGTGGAGCACGTCAAACTGCCCAACGCGTTGCGGTGGCATGACGGCGCGCTCTACTTCACGGAGTCGTTCTTCAACGTGGCGGACGCGTATCAGAGCGGCGTGTACCGGATCCCGGCGGCGGACCTGCGTCCGGACAAACCGGCGCGTCCGCTGGACAAGGAGCGGGCCGCAGCCGATCCCTATTGCGTGGGGATCGTCGGGACCGTTCTGCGCGACCGCGGCGCGGAGCGCAACCAGCCCGGGATCCGGCCCACGGATACCAAACTGCACATTTACACGGCGGGGTGCGACGGCATGGATTTCGACCGGGACGGCAACCTGTACACCGGCTCGTTCGGCGACGGGCGGTTCTGGGTGCTGCGGCCCCTGGGCAACGGGCGCTACGGCAGGCCCGAGCTGCTCGACGGGAAAACCGTCACCTGCTGCGACGGCATCTGTTATGACGCGGCGCGCCACCGGATCCTGCTGACGGCCGCGGAGCAGAACGCGATTTACGCCTGGGACATCGCGCAGAAAAAGATGGCCTTGGTCTGGGCCAACGGGGACACCGACGGCGCGGACGGTCTGCTGGACCAGCCGTGCGAAGTGCTGATGCTGGACGCCGGCCGCGCGCTGGTGGTCAACATCGACGCGCCCTCGCCCTTCATGGTCAATTCCGGTCACGATGCGGTCCACACCTTGAGCGTGATCACGCTGGGCCGGTGAGTTGCCGGAGGGCGCCTCGCGGCGCCGCCCGCGACAACGAAAAGCCCCTCCCGATCCGGCGGAGAGCCGGGCGGGGAGGGGCTTGCGCTTTCCTGTCCGGGACGGGCTACGCGCGGCCCTTGGACTTCAGGAAGTCGATGCAGCCGCGGATTTTTTCGAGCGTGTTGGGGTCCGCCTCGCTCTCCACGATGTACCACTCGGTCACATCCGCTTCGGCGGCCGCGAACACATCGTCCCATTTCACGCCCTGCTTGCCTTCCGGAACCTGGCCGAGGATGCCGGGGCCCGGATAGATCTCTTTGGCGTGCAGCGTGCGGGAACGGTTCGGGAAACGCTTCAGCCACGCCACCGGATCCTCGCCGGCCGACACCACATGCCCGACGTCCATCTGCTGGCAGACCAGCGGCGACGCGTGCGTGTAGAAGATCTCCCACTTGCTCTTGCCGTCGAATTTGTCTTTGAACTCGTGCTGGTGGTTGTGGTAGCCCACGTACATGCCCGCGGCTTTGGCGGTGACCGCGGCATCCGAGAAGAGCTTCGCGAAATCGATCCACCCCTGGGCGTCCTTGGCGTTCATGCCGGGCACCATCAGATACTTGTTGCCGGTGGCGAGGTTGAACTCGATCGTCTTGGCGAGATTCGCCGGCCGGATGCTGTCCACGCCCGTGTGGGTCCCGCACATCACCAGCCCGTTGTCATCCAGCAGCTGCTTCAGTTCCGCGGCGCTTTTGCCGTAGTACCCGGCGAACTCGACGCCCGCGTATCCCATCTCCTTGATTGCCTTGAGTGTTCCCGGCAGATCCTTCTTGCACAGCTCCCGCACCGAGTAGAGCTGAACCCCGACCCGGATCGCGCGCGGTTTCGCCATTCTCAATCCCGCCTGCGCCGTCCCGGACGCCATAACCCATGCCAAACCGGTTGCTCCGGCCCGCAGAAATTCCCGCCTTGAATGCCGCATCATGAACTCTCCCTTTCTGTCAGACGCCCCGTCCCACCCCGGGAAGGCGCACAGGGAAAGTATGGCAGAAAAGCGCGTTTTCGCAAAACAAGAAAGTTAAGCCGGGCGTATCCCCGTTTCACTGACTCCGCCTAATTTTCCGTGTACGGGAACGTGTATCGCTTCGCTGTGAACGTGTACGGTCTTGCGGCCATCCATGTCAGCAGTTCTCATGATGACGGAACCATCGGCGTTGGGGTCGGTATCGGGATCGCTATCGAAGGTCAGCGCCTTTCATCGATTTCGATCCCGATAGCGTTTTTTTGGATAATCCCATAATGAGAATGACTGTTTCTGAAGAGAAACCGGTTCGTCAGCATGTCAGATACCTCAACCCCTTTGTGTGCGGATTCAACAAAGGTGAATCGCACCCGATTGGGGTTGACTCATATAGCCCTCTCCCCGCAAAATAGAAATCCATTATGGGTCTGGCTGATCACGGCGCGCCCAGGGGATGTCCGTGCCCCGAATCCGGAATAACCCATCTGATGAGGAGTTTGATTGATGAACACCCGTTTCGCAGTCTGCCTGGTTTCGTGCGCCGCCCTCGCGGCCGCAGCGGGAGCGCGTCCCGTGTGGAAGGCCCCGGCGCCCGATGCCCAGAGCGTCGTGACGAAGCTCGGTGACGGCACGGAGTTGCGCGTCGACGTGTTGGCCGCAAACCTCTTCCGCGTGCGCAAAAGCTGGACGAACCTCAACGGCGCGGCGGTGTGGACCGAGAGCGGTCTGAACCGGTACGGCATCCTGAAGGCCGACTGGCCGAAAGCGCCGTTCACGCGGAACGGGAACGCCGTGTCCACGGAGGCGGCCACGGTGACGGTGGATCCGGCGGCGGGTACGCTGCGTTTCCAATCGCGCGTCTCCGCGGCGGACCTGACGATCACCCCGAAAAACGCCGGCAAGGGGTTTTCGGTCGCGTTCGGTCTCGCGAAGGGCGAGCGGATCTACGGGTTCGGCGATTCGGGGCGCGAGAACATCATGCGCCGCGGCCACCGTTTCGATTTGTGGATCCGCAACAACCTCTGCAACATCCCGATCCCGGTCGCGGTGAGCCGCAACGGGTGGGGCATGCTCCTGAACAGCACGTGGCGCAACGCGTTCGACTGCGGCCTGAAGGATCCCGACGCGCTGATTTGCGAGGGGAACGAGGGCGACGTGGACTTCTACGTCTTCGCGGGCCGGGACTACCGCGCGCTGCTCGACATCCACACGCAACTTTCTGGGCGGCCGGCCCTGTTGCCGGTGTGGGGGTACGGGTTCACGTTCGTTTGCAATCAGAACGTGGACCAGTTCGCGCTCCTGAACGACGCCATGAACTTCCGCGACCGCGGTCTGCCGTGTGACGTCATCGGGCTGGAGCCGGGCTGGATGCAGACGTTTTACGACGGTTCCGTGCGCAAGGAGTGGCACGCGCAGCGTTTCTATTTTCCGTATTGGGCGCCCAAGGGCGACCACACGTTCATCGGCGCGCTGAAGCGCATCGGGTTCAAGCTCTCGCTGTGGCTGTGCTGCGATTATGACCTCACACGGTACGAGGAACAGTGCGTGGCGGGGCTCGCCAGGAAGGGCGGGCGGCAGGCGGACGTGCCGGCGGGCATCACCGAGACCTGGGAGGACGACCGGATCGGCGGCGGCGCGGCGAAGCAGGACGCCAAGGCGAAACGGAAATCCGTTCACAAGGGGAAGATGTATGACCGGCTTTACTGCCCCGAGAACGATTTCGAGGACGGGCAGTTGCCGTGGTTTGAGCATCTCAAGAAATTCGTGGACCAGGGCGCGCAATGCTTCAAGCTGGACGGATGCAACCAGTTCGGCGAGCACCCGGACCGCGCGTGGGCGAACGGCATGAGCGACGAGGAGATGCACAACCTGTACAGCGCCGTGTACGACAAGCAGATGGCGCGCGGGTACGAGGACTACACGGGGCGCCGGGCCATGGTTTATTCCGCCGGCGGGTACGCGGGCGTGCAGCAGTATGTCGCCACCTGGGCCGGGGACACGGGCGGCGGGGCGAAACCGCTCGCGTCCCTGCTGAATCTCGGCATCTCGGGGCACTCGAACCAAAGCTGCGACATGACGATCGGGAACGTCGAGTCGCTGCATTTCGGGTTCCTGCAGACGTGGAGCCAGCAGAACAATTGGGATTACTGGCAGCAGCCGTGGCTCTATCCGCCGGAGCAGGTGGCCGTGTTCCGCGCGTACGGCCAGTTGCGGTACCGCCTGTTGCCGTATCTCTACACGGCCGCGGCCGAAGCGGCGCGCACGGGGTGGCCCGTGATGCGCGCGTTGCCGTTCGTCTATCCCGACGTGCCGGAGTACGATGCGTGCGTGACCACCTATCTGCTGGGCCCGGACTTGCTCGTCTCCGCGTTCACAAAGGAGATCCGGATTCCCGCGGGCACTTGGCACGATTGGAAGACGGGAGAGACGGTGACCGGCCCCTGCAAACGCGCGGTGAAGGTGACGCCGGAGTGGGGCGGCAGCCTGTATGTGCGCGCGGGCGCGGTGATCCCGATGTGGGAGAACAAGGCGCATGTGGACAAGGGCTGGGACGGGGAGGTCGGGCTTCACGTGTGGCCGGGGGCCGACGGCAAGGGCGACCTGTACGAGGATGACGGGATCTCGCTCGACTACCGCGCGGGCAAGGGCGCGTTGACGGCCTGCACGTTCCAGGGTGGCGCCCTGACGGTCGGTCCGCGCGCGGGCGTCTACACGGGCATGCCGGCCACGCGCAAGATGAAAGCCGTGTTCCACAAGGCGAACTCTTTGGAGACCGTGACGGTCGACCTCGGTGACGTCGGTGCCGCGGGGGCCGGTCCGGTCAGGTGTCCGTGAATCAGGAAAGGGGGCGGCGATGAGAAAAGAGTCGTGGCGGATCGCGGTGTCCGCGGCGCTCGTGGCGGCGGGCGCGCGCGCGGCGATCGTGACGTGGGAGGGCCCTGTTGACGGCGAGGCCGAATGGAGTGAGACGGCGTACTGGCCCGGCAGCACCCTGCCCGCGCAGGGCGACACGGTGATCATCAACGGGAACCGGACAATGGCGGTCGGTGTGTCCACCACCGTGGAGGGGATCACGGTTAATGTGCCGGGTAACGGATCGGCGACGCCGGGCGCGCTCAAGTTTGACGGCGGCACGCTGCTCAACACCCCGCTCCTCCTCGGCGGGTATCCGTCCAGCACGGGTGCGGTGGCGGTCCTGCGCGGCACGCTGGAGACGACCAACACCCTAAGCCTGCGGGGGTTCTGCACCGCTACGATGAGCAACGGTTCCTGGAGCAACAAAGAGTTCAATGCCGGAGGCCCGGCCGTTCTCTTTACGCAGAACGGCGGCACCAACCGGACGCCCGATCTGCGCATCGGCACCGGCGGCGCCGGTTCCGATACGCGGTATATCCTGAACGGCGGCCTGCTCGAGTGCACCGGGAACATCAAAGTCGGTTACGGTGGGTACGGGTATCTGGAGATCAACGGCGGCGCGGAACTCACGTACCCGACTTTCTACATCCCGCAGAACTCGTTTGACCTGGGCGAACTGGCCGTGAACCGCCACACCAACGTGTTCAAGGCTTTCGAAATCGCGACGCAGGGTAACGCCCGCCACAGCTTCACGGGGCGCGTCACCCTCACGGAGAGCGACATCACCGTGTCCACCGTGAATCTGGCCGGCAACCTATCGAACTCGTACGCGCACATCACCGTGGACGGCGGCAGGCTGTGGGTCTCCAACA
>JAVEYH010000039.1:0-26370 GCA_034003585.1 Kiritimatiellia bacterium | reverse complement strand
AGCGCCTCGTCGTTGCTGCCGGTCGCCATGGACGAGGCGGCGCCCCCTCCGAGACCGATGCGCAGGGCGGGCCCGCCGAGCTGCACGATCAGCGATCCCGGGGGGACCGGAAGCTTGCGCACCTGCTCCCGCACAATCCCGCCCATGCCGCCCGCGAGCATAATCGGTTTGTGGTAGCCGCGGCAACGCCCCGCGACCTGTTCCTCATAGGTCCGGAAAAATCCGCACAATTGCGGACGTCCGAACTCGTTCCCGAAGGCCGCCCCGCCGATCGGGCCTTCGAGCATGATCGAAAACGGTGTGGCCAGACGCCCGGGGAATGCGGCGCCGCACCGTTCCCACGGCATCACGAAATCCGGCACGCGCAAATTGGAAACCATGAACCCGGCGATGCCGGCTTTGGTTTTGGATCCCCGCCCGGTCGCCGCCTCGTCGCGGATCTCGCCGCCGACCCCTGTGGCCGCACCGGGATAGGGTGAGATCGCCGTGGGATGATTGTGCGTCTCCACCTTCATCAGGAGATCCACCTGCTCCTCGTCAAAGCGGTAGTTCCGCGTCGCGGGGTCCACCGCCAGCCGCTCTGTCCGAACCCCCTCGACCACCCCGGAGTTGTCCGCATACGCCACCAGCGTGCCTTCGGGATGGCAGGCGTGGGTGTGGCGGATCATCTGAAACAGCGTGTCCGGCTTGGACTCGCCGTCGATCACCCACTGGGCGTTGAAAATTTTGTGGCGGCAGTGCTCGGAGTTCACCTGGCCGAACATGACCAGTTCGGTGTCCGTGGGATTGCGGCCGGCCCGGGTGTAACTGTCGCACAGGTAGCGGATCTCCTCGGCGCTCAACGCGAGCCCCATGATGCGGTTCGCCTCCTCCAACGCCCCGACCCCCTGCCCCAGAACGTCGAAACGGCGTCCGGGCGCGGGCGGCCGGTGCTCGAACAGATCCTCCAGCGACAGGTAAACGCCTTCCGTCATGCGGTCATGCAGCACCGCCCACGCGGGACGGCACGCCTCCGGCGCGCACGGCACGCCGTCCGCCGCGATCCGGTAGAGGATCGCCCGCTCCACACGCGTCACGCACGTCAGGCCGCAGTTACGGAAAATGTCCGTGGCCTTCGACGACCAGGGCGAAATCGTCCCTTTGCGCGGGGCGACGAAAAAGCCGCCCTGCGGAACCGGCCCCTCTGTCGCGCCCAGCAGCGCGCAGGCCCGGTCAAGCGTCAGCCGGTCCGGCGTCCGCGCCAAATCCAGCAGATAGACGAAATGCGCCTCGATCCGCATTGCCTGCGAACTGCCGAGATCTGCGCGGACCCGCCCGGCCAGCGCCTCCAGACGGAAAGGGGAAAAGGCCTCGGCACCCTGCAACATCCATGGTTTCATCCGTACGTCCCTTCATGCGGTATGCGTTCGGGGAGCGTATCAAAGCCGTTCCCCACATTCAAGCAAACTGCTCATTGACCGCCACCTCCGGAGTCTCTATACTATGCGTTTAATCCTTGGAGGCATTTTGTGAACGTTGAACTGATAGAGAAGGCGAGAGTCCGGGTTCCCAGCGTCCCCGTTCTCGTGAATCTGGTATCCAAACGCGTGCGTCAGCTCAATATCGGCGAGCGGCCCTACGTCAAACCGCTTTCCGCGGATGAGGACAAGTGTGACATCGCCCTGCGGGAGATCGCGGACGGCCTGCTGATCTCGGAGGTCGATTTCGGCGCCATCGCCCGGGCGGAGCACGCGCACTCGCGCTGGTCGGAATAACCTGCCGTTTGGCCGGGCGGCGCAGGACACCATGAGTACCGCAGAAAGAAAGCGGAACGGCGGCAACCTGACCGTCAACCGCAGGGCGCACCACGACTATTTTGTTCTCGAAAAAATTGAGGCCGGAATCGAATTGGTTGGCACGGAAGTCAAGGTCGTTCGAAACGGGGAGGCCGGGCTGACCGGCTCGTATGCCCAGGTGAAGGACGGGCAGCTTTATCTCAATCAGGTGCGCATCCCTCCCTACGCGTTCGGCAACCGGTTCAATCATGAGGCCCTCCGCACCCGGAGGCTGCTGCTGCACAAACGGGAGATCCGCAAATTACAGGCTTTGTCCGAACAGAAGGGCCTTTCGCTCATTCCCCTGCGGCTGTACCTCACGCCGAAAGGGAGGGTCAAGGTCGAACTGGGGGTCTGCCGCGGCAAGGCGCAGGAAGACAAGCGCGAAACGCTCCGGCGGCGCGATGCCGATCTGGAGGCCCGCCGCGCGATGGCGAAACACTACAAAGGTTAAGGTTTCAAACAAGGAGGAGCATATGACACTACCCGCAGGTTTTCTGGGGATGAATGTCGGGCCGACCGAACTGCTGGTCGTGCTGGCGATCATTCTGGTGCTGTTCGGCGGGAAAAAGCTGCCCGACCTCGCGCGCTCGCTGGGCCGCAGCCTGGGCGAGTTCAAGAAGGGCAAGGACGAAGGCGAGAAACTGGCCAACGAAAAGGTCAAGGAGATCGTCGACGACATCAAGAAAGAGGAGCCGGAGAAGGTTGAAGGCCCCAAGGCCTGAACGCCTTCGCCGGGAACCCGGATTCCGGCGAGCGGTCGAAACCGGGAACTCGCTTTGCCCGTTTCCTAGTACTCCCGCTTGCGTTTGTTCCGGAGAATGTTTGACGCGCGGTTGAGTTTCTCGCGCAGCCGGATCGCCTCCAGGTCAGGTTCGGGCGCAATCACCGCCTGCCCGCGGTCACGCTTCACGGTCTTGACTTCCGGCACGCGGATCACCCCCTCCAGCAGCGCGTCCGCAAAACTCAGCGTGCAGACGCGCACCGCATCGGACTCAATCAGAAAGAGTTCCAGATCCTCGTCGTTCACCCCGGGAGGCAGCGGCGGCACACACGCGGGACAGCCGTTTTCGCACGTGCATTCGCGGATCATGTCCCGGCACAGGGCCAGCGTCTCCCGGATCCGCTCGAAAACCTTCTCCGCATACCCCGCCCCGCCCTCCAGCTTGTCGTAGAGGAAAAGGGCGCTCTCAAACGCCATGCGCTCCCACCCCGGCGGAGGCGTAACCCCCTCCCCCCTGACGGTTGCGCGTTCCGCGTTCGGCGTTGGGTGTTCTTCGGTGTCGAGCGGCGCGAGATCCGTCTCGAGGTCACCCGGATCGGCCATGCTGACGCTCGACGCGGCGTGACGCAGGATGTGGCGCATCCCGAAAAGCGCGGCGGGAACCAGCCGCTTGTCCTTCGCGTTCAGGGCCTGGGCCCACGCATCGGGCGCGCGCAGGGCGAAGCCGGTCGTGTCATATTCGAACGGCGGCAGCGTGATGGGGCCGTACCCCACATTCTCGTAGGTCCGTTCGCGGACTTTCTTGAACAGCTTGGGCTGTTTGTTCACGTGCAGCGCGCCGAACCGGAGATCGGCCCCGTTAAGCGTCTGGCGCCCCTCTTCCGCCGTCAGGTCGAGGCGGCTCTCCCATTCGGACTCGGTGTAGTACTCCACCTGCACCGGCTCGACGCGGCAGAGTTTCTTTTCCAAATCCAAGTCCATGGACATGTAGCGGCGTCCGAGATGCTGGTAGATCGCGTCCTTGTAGAGCTCCGCGCGCGCGCCGATCGGATCGATCTGCCCGATGACCTCGCCGCCGCACACGATGTCCACGTTGTAATCGGTCATGCCCCGCAGGTTGACGCCCCGCGCGGGATAGTCCGGCAGGGCATACCGCCAGCACCCCTTATACGGCTTGAGCGTCCCGTCCTCCTTCAGGATTTCCAGGGCCGCGTCATAGGCGCGTGAGGCGAAGAGCGGCTCCGCATCGCGCAACGGGTGCTCATGCGCCGCGCAGGGCAGATGCTGCAGCACAATGTACGGGTTGTCCGCGTTGAGCCAGGCCTGCTCGATCGGCGCGCCGGTGATGAACTCGGGGTGGTGCACGAGATACTGGTCCACCGGCGCGTCCTGCGCCACAAACAGAATCAGCGCGCGGTTCCCCTTTCGGCCCACGCGGCCCGCCTGCTGCCAGAAACTCGCCATGCTGCCGGGATGGCCGGACAGAATGCACACGTCCAGATCGCCGATGTCGATGCCCAGTTCCAGGGCGTTGGTCGTGATGATGGTGGTGATGCGGCCTTCGAACAGATCCTTCTCCAATTGCCGCCGCTCGGCCGGCAGCAGGCCGCCGCGGTACGGTTTGACCTGGTCCCGCAGCTCGGGATGCCCGTCCGTGACCGCCCGCCACAGGCGCTCCACCTGCTGCCTCGCGCGGCAGAAACAGATCGTGCGCACCCCCGCCGCCGTGGCCGCGCGGATCACCGGAATCGAAACGGACGACGGGCCCTTGCGGAAACGCGCGGATCCCGCACTCTCCCGCAGCGGCGGATTGATCAGGTACAGGTCCCGTTGCGGGCGCGGCGAGCCGTCCGTGTCGATTACCGTGAACGGCCGGTGGAACAGCGCCGCCACATGTTCGCCGGGATTGCCCACCGTCGCCGAACAGCAGACGAAGCGCGGATGCGAGCCGTGCATCGCGCAGACCCGCAACAGGCGGCGGAAGACGTTGGAGACGTGCGAACCGAACGCGCCCCGGTACGCGTGCACCTCATCCACCACAATGTACTTCAGCCGGCCCAGGAAATCGCGCCACCCGCGGTGATGATTCGGGAGGAGTCCGGCGTGCAGCATGTCCGGGTTGGTGATCACAAAATCCGCGCCCTTCATGATGCGGGCCCGCTCCTCGCGGGGCGTGTCCCCGTCAAAGGTGCCCAGCCTGCGGGTATCGAGCGCCGCCTTGAGCAGCGCGCCGAGCGTGCCCTCCTGATCCCGCGAGAGGGCCTTGGTGGGATAGAGCAGCAACACGCCGAACGGGGCTTCCGCCGCACAGTAATCGCTGAGAATCGGCAGCAGAAACGCCAGCGTCTTTCCGGAGGCCGTGCGCGACACCAGCACCGTGTCCCGCCCCGCCGCGACCGACTCGAACGCTTCGGCCTGGTGGGAATAGAGCCGCCCGATTCCGCTATCGCGCAACACCGCGGCCAGCCGCGGGTCGAGCCCCGCGGGAAACGGCGCGAGCCGCGCCGCCTCAGGCGGCATCACCTGACGCGCCCGGATTTGCCGTTCGAACCGCGTCCGCAACAGGTTTTCCACCGTTTCAATCTGTGAAGCGCACCTCGTCATACCTTGGCCCGTATGGTACCACGCGGCCCCCCGTCCGTCCACCCCCGGCCATTCGGTGTGATTCCTAAATCGGGTGCGGCTTCAACAACGTTGCATCGCACCCCGGTCATGTCCGCACGGGTCAGGGGGCGGGCTTGGCCGCCAGCGGCGTCAGCAGATGCGCTTTGAACGCGCAGTCCGGAGAGAAAGGCGGCAACGGGATCGCCAAGGCGCCGTCCGCCGTCCGGACATCAAAGCGCCGCACCGGATTGCCGGTGGCGGTCTCGCAAACCTCCACGCGAAAGATCCCCGGCGTCATGCCGGAAACCGTAACGGTCAGGTGCGCGGCGACCGGCAACTTGCCGCCCCCGCGGGCGAACCGCACCGGGTACACATAGCCGCGGAGCGTTTCCGGGGCGGCGGTGCCCACCGCGTCATATTGTTTGAGCAACGCGGCATCCCCGTTTTCCGGCACGCCCAGCACCGGTTTCACCCGTTTGGCGAGGACATTGCGGGGATCGATGCCCGTCATGAAGGTTTTGACCGCGGCATACCGTCCGTACAGGTCGTTCTCATCGACCACCTGCCACCACCAGAACATCGGCACACCGGACAACGGCACGCAGGCGCCGGCCCACAGCGCGGCATGCTGTTCAATCAGAAGATGCTCGCGCCCCGCGGCCATGGGCGAACCGCCGAACTCAGTGATGAGGATCGGCTTGCTGAACGCCGCGCCGGCGTCAGCGGTCGCCGCCACCAGCGGAATGATGCGCTCGGGCTGCCCGTGATGATAGGCGTCCAGGGGATTGAAATCCACCTCCGCCAGATTGCAGAGGGCGGGGTTGAGAAACGTGTAATCGTTGGACACATGCGCGGAAACCAGATGGCCGTAGGCATCGATGTTTTTGAGATACCCGCCGAGGGTGCGGCACCAGGCCACGACCGCTGGGTCGAAGTGGGTTTTGTGATGGGTTTCGTGCCCCGTGAGGTTGATTTCGCTGCATAATTCATAGCCGAAAATCGCGGGGGCCCATCCCCAGCGCGCCTGCGTGTAGCGGCAGAAGCGGCGCTGCATCTCCATCGCCCGCTCGTCGCTGAAAAACTCGAGCGGCCGGGTGAGCCAACCTCCGGGAGTCGCTTTGTTGTAAGGATGCAGGTGCCATTCCGGATCGCACCACGTGCTGATGCGGCCGTGGTAATTCAACACCAGGTTGATGTACAGGCGGTGCGTGTGGGCGAGATCGATCACACGGTCCAGCTCCCATGCGTTGCCCATGTGGTAATCGTTCGCCCCGTGATACCCACTCACGCCTTCGGTCCACTCCAGTCCGAGCGACCACGCGCTCATCCAGACTTCCGCGATGTTCTCGCCATTCGCCCGCATGCGGCTGAAATACCGGCGATAGGCGGTCGGCCCCTCCTCCTGCCGGAACACCCAGGGGAACTTATCATCCATCCGAGAATCCGTCGCCGAACGCACGTTGTGGCCGATCGGGTAAAAGAGCCGTCCGTCATCCGACTCGAAAAACCGCGGATCCTTTTGCGAAACCCGGATAAAACGCATCGCTTCCGGATCCGCCGGAGCGGCTTGGAAGCGGAGTGCGTTCGTGAGCGTCGTTTCGCCGTGCGCATCGCGCGCCACCAGAGAGACCCGGTGCTCGCCCGCTTCGCGCGGACAGTACCGGATACGCCATTCGGGCTGGCCGTCCGGTTCAACCGGCTGGCCGAGTTCGTCCTCCAGCCGGTAATGGGGCTGATAGTAGAAGGCGTGGATCGCATTCGTCAGGCCGGAGGGTGTGATCACGATCGCACCTGCGTCAATCTGACCGGGATCGAAGGGATTGTCATAGCGGTCGGGCAGATCAAACCGCGCTTCGTACAAGGCATAGGCACGCGCGGAACGGGTCAGCGGCCTCACCTTCGCGATCTCGGGCGGCGACGCGGACGGCTGCGGCGCGAGGGCTGCCGACACCAGAACGCACTTTCCGGTGAAGACCGAGTCTCCGAAAAGGCGGACCCCCACGCTCTGCGGATTGAGCCGGACACGATGGTGCCAGGCCAGCGTGTGCCCCGGCGTCTGCCATCCCGCGGCCCCGGGCCGGAACGGAATGACCCACAGGTTGGTTTCCTTCTCCTCCCCGCTTTGCGGGATGAGGTACTGGTGCCAGAACGCGTCCCGGTCTTTGAGCCAAACCAGCGCCCCGACCCGCTCCGGTTTCCCATCGGGCCAGGCCACCGTCAGATGCAGCGCCTCGGCCCGAAGCCATTGTCCCGGAGCGGCCGCCGCCAACGGCACGTTCACTTCGCCGGGAAAGGCCACCCCCAAACGCTGCGGCAACGGCATAACCGCACCGCCCGCGCCACCCGCCATCCCGAGCGGAACACCGGCCGGGTCGGCGCGCGTTCCGGAAACCCCGGACGCACAGAGCAGGGAGAGAAGGATCGGACGGAAACGCATCATCATGCCGGATTGGGGAGCAACCCCCATGCCAGAAAAACCAAGGAAAGGATCGCGCCCCGGTTACGCCGGAGCGCGCGAAGAGGTCACTGCGCCGTTTTCTTGGCTTTTTTCTCCAGCCGCTTCTCTTTCAG
Source organism: Kiritimatiellia bacterium (assembly GCA_034003585.1). Lineage (GTDB taxonomy): Bacteria > Verrucomicrobiota > Kiritimatiellia > RFP12 > UBA1067 > JAPXSY01. The sequence goes on along the minus strand of JAVEYH010000039.1, from coordinate 18,657 downwards.
CGTCTTGGTCGGTTTCTTTTTCGCCTCTTTTTTGGCATCGTGATTTTTGGACATGGCGTACCTCCTGAAGGATACGGGCGAACCGTTTTCCGCATTGCGGAACCCAGCCGTCTCGCCCAAGTTGGCCGCACCTTAACAGGTTGCCTCACCCCCTGTCAACCGGCCGCATTCCAAAATTTGACAGCCGCGACCGGGACCGGAACGAAATCGGCGCGCAGGCCGAATGCCCGATACCGGCATCGCGGCCGAATGGGCGCGGAGCCCGTTTCAGAACGGCTGGACTGCCGTCTTCCGGCTTGTCTGCCGCGTCAAAAGAGGCGATACTCACCCTGACATCGGACACGTATGATTATCCGGACACCAGCCCTTGCCCTGCAAATCCGACCCTGGTCCCAAACCTCACAGATGGTGACCTGGCTGACACCGGGTCACGGCAAGATCGTGACCGCCGTGAAAGGGGCCTGCCGTCCGAGAAGCGCCTTTCTGGGACAGTATGACCTCTTCTACACCTGCGACCTGCTCTTCTACCGCAGGGACCGCGGCGGAGTGCATGCCATCCGCGAGTGTTCGCCCGTCACCCTGCGCGACGCGTTACGCCGAAACTGGCGCCATGCCGCGGCCGCGGCGTATCTTGCCGATCTGACCGCCCAAACAACAGCCGGTCACCAGGAGGCCGCGGCGCTGTTCGAACTGCTGACTTGCGCACTTGACCACCTCACGGCGGGCCCGTGCGCCCCGCGCGAGCTGATCGCCTGGTACGAGACGCATCTGCTCCGCTTGTTGGGGCTGCTGCCGGATTTCGCAACCTGCCCCCTCTGCCACCCCCCGGAACAGACCTGGATGCGATTCTCCCTCCCCTCCGGCCGCTTCGTCTGCCCGCATCTCGCCCGGCACCATCCGGGCGACACCGTCATCACGCTGCACCGTGGCGTCCGCACCCTCTTCCACCGCTTCAGCCGGCTCGGGACCCCACCCGCCGGCAACGTGACGCGCCGGCCCGCCGCGGCATCCCCCTCCCCCCCCCCCGAAAATCTTCTCCTTGGCTTATGCCGATTTCTTGGTATCTTTATCCCGTTTCACCTCGATGTGCCTTCGGCTGTCCGGCGTGTCACGTTCGAGATGATCGACACAACACATATGCGGTAACTGCGCCGCATTACGGGAGATTGGTTCATGATGAAGTGCTTACCTATACTCTGCACCGCGCTGACCACCACGCTGTTCCTGACCGGCGGATGCAAAAAAGAGGCGGACGGGCAACCGGCCGCGAATACGGCCGCCCCGGCCGCGGCCGCCGCGCAACCGCCTGAGACCCCCAAAGACCCGAACGAGGTGGTCGCCTCGGTCAACGCGACCCGCTATCTGCGCAAAGAAATGGATCAGGTCGTCGGTGCCCTGCTGAAGGCGCAGAATATCCCCGAGGCCCAGCTGGAGGATGCGCGCAAATATTTTGAGCAGCGCGCGGTCTACGGGTTCATCATGAAGACCCTGCTGCTGGATGAGGCCAAGAAGCAAACGGTCGCGGTGACAGAGGCGGACCGGAAAGAACAGATCGGCAAGATCGCCGAAGCGCTCAAACCCCAGAACAAGACGCCGGAACAGTATTTCAAAGAGTCCCCGCTGGGAGAGAAGGCCGCCCGGGCCGAATTTGAGGACGGACTTGTCATCGACAAGCTGCTGAAGAAAACCGTGCTGGACGGGATCGCCATCGATGAGGAAGAGGTTACGAAATCCCTCGCGGACATCAAAAAGAAAAACGATGAAACCGTGGAGAGCAACAAGGGTCTCACCGCCGTCAACACCGAACGCAAAGCCAAAATCCAGAATCTCAAAAAACAGCTGGACGGGGGCGCGGACTTTGCGGAACTCGCCAAGGCCAACTCCGACTGCCCCAGCAAGGAAAAGGGCGGCGATCTGGGCACCTTCACCGCAGGGCAGATGGTCAAGCCGTTTGAGGACGCCGCCTTCGCGCAGGAGATCAACAAGGTCGGGGATGTCGTGGAAACCTCTTTCGGGTACCACCTGATCAAGGTGACCGCCAAAACGCCGGCCACGGAAGCCAAAGGGGATACGCCCGCCAAACCGGCCTCGGTGACCGCTTCCCACATCCTGGTCAAAACCGAACAGCCGCAGAAACTGCAGGAGGTTCCCACTCCCGAACAGATCCGGAACCAGCTGAAACAGCAGAAATCTCGCGCCGCGGTGGAGAAGTATTTGGAAGGCCTCAAAGCCGCCGCCAAGATCGAAACGATTTACAAGGAAATCCCGCTGTAAGCGAAAGCCGCGTTTCGAACGCGGGATCGGATCTCACTTGCGGCGTGCGGCCCGAAGCGGTCCGCACGCCTTTTTTACCCCCGCCCATGCCGCCGGTGTGACGTCCACGACGCGGGGCGGCGTAGAGACCCAGTCGCCTTTCCGTTTTTGGATCGAAAAACGGATCGCGCGACTTGACCCCCTTCCCGAATCTGATACTATATTTTCCTATGAAGGTTCTGATGGTTGACTTGGTATCGGAGTGGGGCGGTGCCCAGCACAGTCTGCATGATGCCTGCGTGACGCTCTCCCGTTTGGGGGTTGAGCCCGTTGCCGCCGTCCCGCACGGACCGTTGTTTGACCGTCTGACCGCTGCGGGCATCACCGTATTCCCGGTCTCGCCCCTGCGGGCGCACCGCCGGGGATTCGCGCTGTTCGCCACGGCGGCCAAACTGCTGCGCGCGCCCGCCACGGTCTCCCAGATTCTCAAGGTCGTCAAACCCGACCTCATCCACTGCAACAGCTTGCCGGCGTTCCTCGCGGCCCGCGGCAGTCACGCGGCGGCTCCGCTCATCTGGCATATCCGCGACCTCAAATTGCCAATCGCCCTGACGCGGGACGCGGCCAAGAAAGCCGCACGGATCTTCGCGGTGTCCGAGGCGGTGGATGAGTACCTTGTGGAGATCCTGCCGCAGAAATGCCTCGGCCGAATCCGCGTGGTGCGTAACGGCATCGATCTCCGTCGTTTTGGACACACCTCCCGTGCGGAGGCCCGTGCCCGGTTCGGGCTCCCGCCAGACGCGCCCGTAATCGGCATGATTGCGCATCTCACCCCCTGGAAACGGCATGACGCATTCATCCGGATGGCCGCGCGCATCCGGACGCGGCGCCCGGATGCGCGGTTCGTCGCGGTGGGACGGGATCTGTTCGGTGAAAACACCCGTTGGCGCAGCCAATTGGATGCGGACATCGTGAAAGCGCGGCTTTCCGAATGCTTCCACTGGGTTACGGATCTCGATCAGGCCGAAACGATTCTGCCCGCGTTTGACGTTCTGGCCCATCCCGCGCTGCGCGAACCCTTCGGCCGCGTCCTCTGTGAGGCCATGGCCAGCGGCGTTCCGGTCGTGGCCGCCGAATCCGGAGGCCCGGCCACCCTGATCCGGCAACAGGTCACCGGTGTGCTGGTCCGGGACGGGGACGAAGAGCGCATGGCGGATGAGGCGCTCGCGCTGCTGGCGGACCGCGCGCGCGCCACCCGTATCGCGGACGCGGCGCGCGCGTTCGTGCGGGAGCATCACGCCATCGAACGGACATGCGGGCAACTCTGCAAAGAGTACCATTCGCTGCTGGTGTCCGAAACCGACCGGAATGAGGCCTGACACACGAACGGCGGCCCTTCCACACCCGCCCGCCGGAAATTCGCGGCCGCCCCGCTCACCCCGTTTGCCTGCGCCGCCTCAGCTCGTGCAGACCGACGCTGACAAACAGGGCCGCGGCACTCACCAGCATGACGTTCAGGATGAACTCCAAACGGCCGGCGCGAAGCGAAGCCATTCCATCCACCCACGGCGTGGGCAGGATCCCGTAAAAAAAGGGGAACCCGGTCAACCCGTACAACACCGCACACTCGATGCCTGCGACCAGTGAGAACCAGCGGACAAACCCGAACCGCCCGCACGCCATCTCATGGCTCGAAAAACAACTGGCGGCGGTACGCGCCACAAAAACCAGCGTCAGCACCACCATCGCGCGGCCGTAACCCGCATAATCGCTCCAAACCGGATTCAGCCGCAACAGCCATTCCCCGAAAAGGGCGAACAGCCCCGCCAGAACCAGCCCGGCCCCCAGCGTACCCCCGATCGCATGCCAAAGATACCGGTCGGAACGCTCTCCCCGCTCATGGCGTTCGGCGGCCAGCGGAAACAGGACAAACATGAACGTCAGCCCGACATACGCCCCGATCTCCGCAAAACGGGAAATGACGTAATATCCCGCGGAATCCAGCGCGGGCAACCGGTGGCGGATCACAAACGACTCCACCGCGGCCTGCACCGCATTCGCGACAGTCAGAATCGCGACCGGGAGGGTGTACCGGAGCATCGGGTGCCAGTCCTTCTGCCAGTACGGTTCAGAACGGACCGCCCTGCCCAAATGCCGCCGCAGACCGAACAGCGAGGCCCCGATCAGAAACAGCGAGGGAACCGACTGCCCGACAAAGTACCCCGAAAGGGCGCGGAACGGCATGGCGATCCACATGGCCAGCAAGCGGATCGGGGCCGAGATCAGATTGATGGCCGCCACCATCCGGAACTGCTGCAACGCCTGAAGCGCATTCATGAATACGGGCGACACCACACTGATGACCCCGGAAGCCACAATCAGCAGGCCCAGGGATCCGGCACCGACACGCATGCGCTCAAACACCAGGGGCAAAACGAACCGGGCATAACACAACGTCCCGGCAAACAGCAGCAGCGACAGGATGAACACATCCCGCAACAGCCGTTTCACCTTGCCGTATTCCCCTCGCGTCGCATAAGTGTTTAAGAACTTCGTGAACGGCACCAGCAGAATCGCCAGCGGCAAACCCAACACACCGCCCACCTGCGCCAACGGCAGAACCGCGCCCAACTCATTCTGGGGCACATACCGGGGAACCAGCCATAACCCGATGAAGGCGTTGCATACGTCACACGCCCTCAAAACGAGGAACAGAATCGCCGTGTACCACCACAACGGTCCCACTCTCGCTTTGATTCTCCTCGCGAACGCAATCATACTGTCCGTATCCGCCCCACCCTTCGCAACCAACAGGAACGCCCGCTTCAGAAAGGTCTTCCGCCCCCTCCCGTTCCGGAGTTCCCGCGCCGTGCCTGTTTTATACCACAAGCGTGACATGCCCGGAACAGGAAATCGCATCCGATGCGCGATCCGCGAAAGAGAATCGATCAACCGGGAATCCGCGCCGTCACCGGTCGCGTCCGTCGAGCGCGGCGAGCAGGCCTTTCAGATACCCGTCTGCGAAAAGCCGCCCGAGGGTACCGTATCCGGGCACAAAGCCCGGCTCGTCACCCTCCCCCTCCATGGCCGGCACATGGTCGCAACGGAACGGAACATCCAGCTTGAGTTCCCGGTAGACGCGAAACAGCGCGACCTGATCCGTGTCCCCCTCATCATGGAAGAGCTCCTCGAAATCGGTTGCGGTGCCGCGCACGTCGCGCACATGCGCGAACGCGATGCGCTGTCCGAAGTGCCGTGCGGTTGCCTCCAAATCCGCACCCATCAGCTTGAAGTTCGCCTGACAGAAGGTGACCGCGTTCTCCCGGCACGGCATCAGCCCATAGGCCCGGTCGTATGCCGCCACCGATCCGAAGATCCGCGCCATGCCTCCCAGTTCCGGCAACGGCGGATCATCCGGATGCAGCCCCATGCGGACACCCAGACGCCGCGCTTCCGGCATCACCGCTTGGATAAAAACCTCATAGTTGCCCCACACCTGTTCCGCATCCAGCAACGGGCCGGGCCGCACCCCGGCATTCGCCGCCAGACTGAAACAGGTCGCCCTCGCCCCGCCCCGCCCCGAGCGCTCGCCGGTACGGTGCCACCCCGTGCCGACCATGAAGTTGTAACAGAGCAACCCGATGCCGAGTTCCGCCATATTACCCAGCAACCGGCGGTAATGCTCCAACGTCCGGTCACGATCCGGCAAACCCAGTTTGACCGGCGACATGTCGAAAGGGTCGCCTTCCAGCGCCACCACGCGCAAACCGGCACGCGCCAGACCGTTGACCACCGCCGCCAGCGCGTCGCGGTTCCACGGTTCGGCCCCCCCGGTCAACTCCGGCGCCACCTTCACCACGACATCCGTGATTCCCATCTGCAGGCACAACCGCCACAGCCGGTGCGGCCGCGGCGGCACGAACTCGATCAGTTTCATGCTCACACCCCGCTGGCCGCCAGAAACCCGCCGTCCACCGGCACCGTGACCCCCGTGACGAACGCGGCCTGTTCATCGTTGAGCAGCCACAAGACACACCCGAGAAGATCCCCCGCCTCGCCGAACCGGCCCAGCGGCGTATGGCGCATCACGTTTTCCCCCCGCGCGCTCAGCCCGCCCTCGGGTTTCATCAGGATCGCGCGGCTGCGGTCGTTCGTGAAGAACCCGGGCGCCACGGCATTCACACGGATCCCCGCGGGGGCGAGATACACGGCCAACCATTGCGTGAAGTTCACGATCCCCGCCTTGGCCAGAGCGTACGCCGGCACACGCGTCAAGGGCCGGTAACTGTTCATGGAGGCGAAGTTCAGCATGACGCCCCGCCCGCAAGCCGCCATCTCGCGTCCGAAGACCTGCGACGGGATGACGGTGCCCAATGTGTTGGCGCAAACCACCGACGCCACCGCATCAAGTCCCAGGTTAAAGAACCCGCGCATCCCCTCCGGTCGTGCCTCCCGCAACTCCGCCGCGTCAAAACCGGTGGTCGTGGTGGTGGCCACCGTCTGATTCCCCCCTGCCCCGTTCAGCAGAAAACGGCAGGGGCCGAGTTGCGCCGCCACCGCCTGCCGCGCCGCCTCCACCGCCCCGGCGTCCGTCACGTCCGCCGCCAGCGCCAGTGCGGTGCCGCCGTCGGCGGCGATCTCCGCCGCCACACGCTCGAGCTTCGCCATCGTCCGACCAAGCAGCGCGACCTTCGCCCCGCGCCGCGCCAGCTCCTTCGCGATCACCGAACACAACGTGCCGCCCGCACCGGTCACCACCGCCACCTGATTTTCAAACACGTTTCCCATCCGAACCCCGCTTCCTTCATCCCATCATGCTTTTCGCGTTCCCGTATGAAATCTTCCGCACCAACTCCGCCAACGCCGGGAAATCATCCGGCACCCACTCCCGTTCCGCCCATTCGCCCAACGTGGCGCACAGCACCCTGCGGAAATACTCGTGCCGCACCATCGAGAGCGGACTGCGCGAATCGGTGGTCATGCCGATGAAGGTCGACAACAGTCCGTAACCGGACAACGCCTCCATGTGATGACGTATGCCCGCGATGTGGTCGTTGTACCACCAGGCCGGACCGAACTGAATCTTACCGGACACCCCGTCCTCCGCAAAAGATCCGGTCAGCACCGCCAGCACCGCGTTGTCGGCCGGATTGAGCGTATACAGGATTGTCCGCGGCAGCGCGCCCGCGCGCTCGAGATCGTCAAGGAACGCGCACAGGCCGGCCGCGTCCAACGCGTTGCCCGCCGTGGCGTAACCGCCCGCGGGGCCTGCCAGCCGCCGCAATCGCGCGCTGGTCCGCCGCTGGGCGTTCAGATGCAACTGCATCCGCCATCCGCGCCGTCCGTATTCCTGCCCGAGAAACCGCAGCACGGCCGAACGCAGACCAAGCCTCTCGTCGCCGGAGAGGGTTTCGCCCACCATCCTGCGGCGCAGGAGTACGTCCGCCTCCGACTCCGCGCACGCCGCATAACCGAACGCGTCCAGCGCATGGTCCGCCAGGCGGCATCCCAGAAGGTCGAAATCATCCAGCGCGCGTTTCACCGCCGAACAAAAGCCTCCGAAGGAATCGCAGGCCGTGCCGGTGACATCCGCCAGCCGGACGAGCCATTCCGGCTCCGCCGCCACAAGATCATCCCCGCGCAGGGAAGGCAGAACCCGCACGCCGAAATCCGACCGGGCCAGCGCGCGATGCGCCTCCAGACTGTCCAGCAACCCGTCGGAGGTGCAGACGCTTTCCGCGCGGAAACGCTGCAGCAACCCGCGCGCGGAAAATCCCGGCTCGCGCAGACGTTCCGTGGCACAATCCCATATCCTGCCGGCACTCTCGGGCGTCAGCGGTTCGCTGATGTGGAACACGCGATCCAGTTCCAACGCCGTCCAGTGATACAACGGATTGCCCAAAGTCTGGGGAACCGTCGACGCCCACGCTTCAAATTTCTCGCGCGGGGAAGCGTCCCGTCCGGTGATCCGCGCTTCCGGCACACCCGCGATGCGCATCGCCCGGTGCTTGTAGGGGTCCTGCGCCACCCACAACTCCGTCAGATTCGCATAGCGCCGGTCTGCCGCCAAATCCGCGGCGGAAAGGTGGTTGTGGTAATCGATGATCGGCTGCGTTTCGGCGCACCCGTGATACAAACGTCGGGCGAGTTCCGTTTTCAGCAAAAAATCCGCTTCCATCAAGCCCCCTTACCGGGTTTCAGACGCGACTGCCGCATCAGGCACCACCCCAATCCTGCCGCGCACAAACAGCAGACCCCCCCCGCCGTCAAGCTATAGCGTCCGCCCTGCAGCGAAAAACTGAAAACGCTGATGCCGACAAAGAGCATGCCGCTCAATCCTAAAGCAGAGGTGAAAAGCACCAGCAACGCCGTCCGGCCGCGCGGGTCACGCAAACTCTCGCTGACGCGAACCGGTGTGGCCAGGCGGTCGAAAAACGCTTCCACCCGCAACCGGTACGCGGCGTCACGGCTCTCGCCGGCCGCGGAGACCAGCAGGATCGCGACGCACCAGAACATCTGCGCGAACGTGGCGGTCTCCCAGTCCAGGCCCGCGAACCGGTTGAGGGCCAACCCCACGAATACGCCGGAAAGGATTGAGCACACCGCGCCCCACGGCTTGGGCCTGCGCCACAGCACACCGAAAATCAGCGGCACCACCAGCGGCACGCCGAACAGTCCCATCAGCATCTTGTTCACCTCAAAGGCACCGCCCAACCCTTTGACCCGGCTGGCACCCCACATGATGGCGCCCCCCAGCAGCAGGGTCGCCACGCGCGCAACGACCATCTGTTCGCGCTCGCCGGCCTTGGGACGCAGCAGCCGCTGATAAATGTCGCGTGTCAGCACGCCCGCCGTCACGTTGTATTCGGAACTCAGCGTTGACATCGTCGCCGCCAGCATCGCCGCGATCATCAGCCCCATCACGCCCGGCGGCAGCAGCAACTTGCAGACGCTGACATACGCCTCTTCCGGATTGGCCAACTCCGGAACCAGCGCCGCGGCGGCGATCGCCGGCAGCAGGAAAATCACCGGGCACACGAAAAACAGGATGGCGGACAGCATGCCCATTTTTTTTGCGGCCCGCTCATCTTCCGTGCAGTAAAACCGCTGGATAAAGGCCCAATTGCCGTTGAACTTGATCAGGATCATCACATAGTAAACGAACAGGAACCAGAAGTCGCCCCGGGAACCGTGCGACCACGTGAAGTGGTGCGGCAGGGCGTCCGCCAAGGCACCGAGACCGCCGGCCGCCGTCAACGCCAGCGGAACCATGACTACCGTGACCATCAGCAGGATCGCGCATTGGATCGCGTCCGTGATGATCACCGCCCACAGGCCGCCGACCATGGTATAGGCCACCACGACACCTCCGCACAGCACAACCGCCATGGTCATCGAACACCCCAGCGAGCCGGACACGAAAACGCCGAGCGCGTACAGCCGCACCATGTTGTCCATCACGCGGAAGATCACGCCGCCCCACGAGGTGATCTGCCGGACCGGGGCGTTATACCGTTGCTCCAGGTACTCCACCGGCGTCACCAGACCCGCCCGTCTCCATCGCGCGGCCAGAAAAGCGGTCCCGGCCAGCGCGGCAGGCACCGCACTCCAGAGGATCACGATCGCCACCAACCCGTCCTGGTACGCGATGCCCGCGTGCGCCACAAAGACGAACGTGCTCATCAGGGTCATGTAGTTGCTGACCGCTCCCAGATGCCAAGGCACACTGTTGCCGCCCGCGAAAAACTCTTTGACGTTCTTGACGAACAGCCCCATCACGCCGCCGATGCCCGCCATCAGCGCCAGATAGAACGCGATCGCGCTGTAATCGAGAGCTGTCAGACTGTTTGTCATCGTTGTGCCCACTGTTTCCTCTGACCGAATCTTTCAACCGAAAAATGCTTTACGTTGCAGAACAAAATGCCGATAGCCTCCCAACCGTTCATATCGCCGTTTATGGGAAAATACTCTCCGGCACCCCCGCTGAACATGGCTTGACCAACACCCAAAACATGGATGTTCTGATTTTCCTCAATCGACCGCTCCCCCGTCTCCACCGCTTTGGCAATGGCCGCTTCGATCCGGTCGCTGTCGGAACCTTTTCAAATTGATTCGGCGTAATCACCGCACTGCCCCGGAAGACCGCAAGCAGACAAAGCATCATCACAAGTGGATTTTTCATGTGCTTCTTCCGTAACATTCCACATCCCAACTCAGTTCTCTCCCGTATTTTTTTCCGACCCGAAAGAAACTTGTCCCCGCTCCGCCAACAGCACGGGCGCATCCCACATGGGCAAGCCCGAAAACGTCGTGTTGCCGTGCGACACCGAAACACAATCCGCGTCCAACGTATAGACCTTCCCCGTTATCATGTCAACATAGACCGGATCATTGAAAACAACGTTTCGAATCGTCAACCGGATGGAATCCCGCTGTAACGCGCTGTCTGGAACAGAGTTTTTGTACCATACCAAAACCAACGGCTTGTCGTCTTTTCTGAACCCGGCCACTTCCATCTCACGTTCCGTATCCGACTCGTATGCCAGCAAGCCTGTCGGCCGAACCGCACTGTCAAAAAAGGTCGCCATGTTGCGGACCGCATAATAAGCCGGACGCCGGTACACGACCTGTTTCTTGAGATCGGCCCGAATCAGCCCTTTTTCGTTCAGGAAAAAGCCATAATTCACATCGATGATCGTGAAGATCGACGACCGGATGCCGCGGGCTGCGTCGCCGGCCATCCGGCGCGCGACCCATTTCGCCTGGCTGTATTCGGTCCAGGGAAGATTGCACATCGCAAACGCCCACAGCAAAGTGGCCGGACAACCGCTTTCACCCTGGTAAAGCTTGAGACGCGGACTGTAAGACTTGACCAGACCTTCCAATTGACTCATCGTTGAATAAAAGGCGTCCGGGTTCGGCGTATACGGGTGATAGGTCACATAATCGAGGAGGTCTAACGCCTTCTTCTCTTGAAGAATCCCAAAGACGGCGCGAGGGAACTTGAGTGCGCCTCCCGTAAAACCGCCGTGTACCGTAAACCCCATCAGTGTGGCGTCCGGCTGGATTTTCCGGATCGTCCGGGCCGTCTGAATCAGGAGGTTGGCATACGCTTCCGGGTCCGCTGAATGCCTGGGCTCGTTCCAGATCTCCCATTCCGTCACCGTATCCTTATACTGCGCGACGGTCGCCGCGACATAGTTCGTCCACCCGGCCATGGTCGCCTCATCCGTGAAGAGTTCCGCCCCCAACCCCGTGTTGGACTTGTAGAGGGGGTTGCCATAACACAGGCAGATCCACGGTTCGACACCCTGTTCTTTCAATCCGTCCACGATGGCATCCAACCACGCGAAATCATAAACGCCTTTCGTTTTTTCGGTCTTGGCCCAGCCGCTCTGCAGCCGGGCATGTTTGACGCCCAGCTCGCCCACGAACTCCTTATACGCCTTGAAATCGGCATAGTCGCGGTCCAGCGTCTCGCACCCGACCGACCACGGCGAGGCAACAATGTCCCGCGCGTGCGGAGTCACCAGGGTTCCGATCGTCGTGAGTGCAACCCCGTTTTGGTTCAACGTCTCCCACGTCACGCTTTTGTGTTTCGTCTCCGTCTCTCCCCCGGCTACGAAGCCACCCCATACGCCGACACATAAAAAAACCGCTCCGCACAACTGTACCCTCATCCGCTTCTCTCCTCCTGCCCCGCCATGTAAACACGATACCCCTTACGGTTACTGAACGCGAATCAGCGTCCCCTCGGGCGGCAGCTTGGTATAGGCCACGCAGACCTGACTCACGAGCGCGTTGGTCGTTGTGGCATCGATGCTTTGAATCGCCGTTCTTGTGAAATCCCAAACAAAGTAGGATTCCGACGCCGGCCCTTTCGTGTCGTATACCGCGGCCGCCGGAATCGCCAGCGTCATATTACATCCGTCATCCCCCGTCACCGCAACCGAGTTCGTGTATCCCGCCGACACAAAGCCCGCGACGATGTCCGCCAACGTCGTTTCCCCCTGCGGCTCGACATGTAACCGGATCGTGAGGTCGACGAGCCGCCGCGTATCAACGTTGGAAAGGGAGACATAGCCCATCGCCGCGGGACCGAACGAAGCCGACCGCACGCCCTCCATATCCAGTTCACCCTTGTTGCCTGACGCCGACAGCGAGACAATCGACTGCTTCGTGCCCGACCTCGCCTCAAGCCACAAATTCGGATCCGGTACCGATGTAAAGGGGTTATTCCCCCAGAAATCAGAATTCAGCGTTTCGGCCACAACACAGGCATTGGTATCTGCCAGCAGAACCCCGCCCTCCAACGCGACACGGAGGTGGCCGATCCGACGTGCGGTCGTCCCCGTAAACGTGAGCGGAATCTGCCACACCGGTTTTTTGCGCAAAACGTAAGTCAGCAAAAACTCATTTGTCTGGGTCCCCGTCGTGTCCTTGAATTCCGATAGTTGCAACGCATGACCGTCCCGCATGCGAAATTCCGCTGCCCGCGTATTTCCAATCTGGATCTGGCTCGCGACCGTCATGCTGCCGGCCAACAGGTCGACGACCGTATTGGTCGAATAACTTTTAAACGTAAAAGGATCAACGGTGACATTCCCACCCGCATTGACCAGCTTCCCCCCCGAATACATATTCAAGATGCCTGCCGAAAAGGACGCGCCATTTGTGACGGTCACCGTCGCCACCGCATTGCTCGAACCGCTGGCCGGCCATGCGAACGTCGTCAGGTTTCCCTGCGTGTCACAGAGCGCGAGCAGGCCGCCGTTGACCACCAGATCCATCCGGCTGTCGTGGGCCTTATTCAAGGTGATGGCATTCGTCAACGTCAACTGGCAGTGGTTGAATATGATCGCCGCAGAAGCATTGCGCGAGTTGCCGGTACTCGAATACAATCTTAATGGTCCGAACGTGTTCCGGAGAACGCCGTTTTCCGCAAGATTATTGGTGACGTGATTGAGAACAACCGTTCCCGCCGAATTGTCCCCATTCGCGAGATAGATCGACTCCGTTCCGTTCCGCCCCCCCAACGTGATCCTCCCTTTCGGACCCATTTCCAGGTAACCGGCCCCATTCCTTCCAATAAACGGATATGGGGCATACAGTTCTCCTTCGTTCAGAAAATACCGTCCTGTCCCGCCGCTGCTCCCGCCGAGAATCAACCGCCAGCCGTGGTATCCGCCCTCTTGAATAACGGTCGCGGTTCCTCCCGCGCCGCCGTGGTAAGCATCGTAATGCTCGGAAACAACGGTTCCGTTTGAAAGGAAAAGAGTGGTGTCCACATCGGCAGCGTTGGCATATCGCACGGTCCCCGACAGAACACCGCCTGTCATCATGATCCGGTTTGTCCCCCGTGCCCCCAAAGTCGAAACCGTATCGTAGGGCATGTGGAGCATGCCACCCGAGATTTCGATGTTCGATTCGTAAAGGGAGACCGTCATGTTGGTCGTCGCCGCCCCGTCCCGGACGCGCAACGTACTGCCGTTCGAGAGCTGAAGCGCGGGATTCACACCGGACGACAAATCCGAATCGAGCGCCGCGATTCCCCCGTTGGAAATGCGTGCCGTGTCGCCGCCGCCCGGAAGCGCACCGCCATTCCAGTTGGCCGTATTCGTCCAGCCGCCCTCCTCGCCCGCCGCGCCGATCCATTCCACCGTGGCGGCATGACCTACACCCACAACCCCAACCAAGACCGCCAACCAAGCCCGACTGCCTGATTTGAACCGTTTCATAACGTATCCCTTTCTTTTGAATTCAGAACACTTTCAAACCGATACTCCCCTGCTTCAACTTTAAAACGCGCGCACCCGTTTTCCAGACCGCAAGCCGTTACGCCGACCGCTTTCCCGGCAGCCATACCGCTTTCCGTAACGGAGGGAGATTTTCCAATCGGAACCAAGACGGTCGCTGTCGTGTTTGCAGGGACCACGACCCGCAGCGTGAACAGTCCGTCCCGAATCTTCCAGTCACTGACGATCCTCCCGCGCACCGAATCGTACCGCGCTCTGACCCATGTGAGATCACCTCCCGGTTTCGGCCCGACGAAAAAGTGCTTGTAACCGGGGTTATCCGGGTCCGGACGGATGCCTGCCACATAAGCCATCATCCATCCGAAAACCGAGTTCATACCCAGATGGTTCAGCCCGCCGCCCGCGCCGTCAAAAGCTTCCCGCATCGCAGTCGCGCCGGATTCGAGCATCGCGCCGTAAGAGCGCCCCGTCGGTCGCATCACCCGGCGATAGGCCAAATCGTGCTGCCCCATTTCGGACAACGCATTGAGGAGGTAGGTCGTGGTGATCGTACCCGATGACAAGCCTCTGGGATACACTTCGAATGCCCGTAGCAGCCGCTTCTCCGCCCGTTCTCGCAGCTCGCCCGGCAGATGGCCCATACCGAGCGTCATGCCATAGGACGACTGATTGTCGCCGCGCACCGTGCCGTCTGCCGCGACATACGCCTTGACGAGTGCCGTGCGGACCTCATCGCGCAGCGCGCCATAGCGCCGGGCATCCTCCCTTTTACCCAGCGCCTGCGCCATCTGCGCGACCAGATCGGCCGAATACGCCCAGAAGGCCGCCGCGAACACCTCGTCCGGCATGCGTTTGCGGGTATCGCTGAGCCAGTCTCCGAATTTGGCTTTGTACAGCCTCTCCGGCAGATGCCCGGGGTTCTCTCGCAGGATCGTGTCCATGAACCGAGCCGCACCGGGATACGCCACCTCCAACGCCCGGCGGTCTGCGTAATGAACCCAAAGGAACCATGGCGTGGTCACGCTCGCGTCGGTCCACCCCGCCTCGGCAGGCGTTTCGGCTTCAGGACGCCATTTCAAAGCGAGCCACGGGTATCCGTTGGATCCCGAGAGGTCGACGATCTCCCGGTTTTCGTGGGCACCGAAAGCGGCAAAATCGTACAGATAGGCCAACGACTGAATCTCATCCGTAAAACAATCGCCCAGAAAGGGCATCCGCTCGTCCCGTCCCGCCACGTCCACGATCAACCCCATCATGTTGGAGCGGTAGGTGCGGTCGATGATCGTGCCAAGTGCCTTAATCTTCGGATCGGAAGCCGTCAGCGTTGTCGTCTTCCGCACATCGCTGCCGAACGCCAAAGCGGTCAGATCGCGGATCGCCTCAAACGATGACATACCGCTAATCTCCACATATCGGAAGCCATGATAGGTGAATTTCGCTTCCAATGTCTCCGCGCCGCGCCCGGCAAGCGTGTACCGGTCACGATTGTTGTAAGCCCCTTTCAGAAACTTCACGTCGAGCGTTCCGTCAGGCCGCAGCGTTTCGGCGTGCCGCAGCGTAATCGTCGTTCCGGCAGCCCCGGCAACGGTCAGCCGGCAGACGCCCGCGATGTTCTGCCCGAAATCGAACACAACGTGCCCCGGCTTCGGTTCGGTGCGCCCGATCGGCTTCACCATCTGCCACACGCGGATCGGCGGCATGGCCTGCGCCGACAGTTGCGGCTTCGAATCGATCTCGGCTTCGGTCAATCTGTCGCCCCACACCTTGCGGTCAACCGGTGCCGCGCCATCCCAACCCGCAATCTCCTTGCGGGCATCGTAGATCAGCCCGTCGGGCATCGAGGCCCGACGCATCGGCCCGTCGCCGCAGCACAGCCACGACCGGTCCGTGCCGATGATCTCGCGTGAGCCGTCCGCGTAGGTCAGTTCCAGTTGCCCCACAAACCACCTTTCGCCGAACTGTGTCACGAACGGCCGGTCGTTGAAGCGGAAGCGCTTGGCTGAATTCCGCGTATCCATGATCGGACGGGCACCGCGCCACCCGTCCGCCAACATGACGCCCACCGCGTTATCCCCCGCCTGAATCAACCCGGTCACATCGTATGTCTGATACAGGCTACGCCGGTCATTGAAGGTGATTCCCGGCACCAATTCGTCGTCACCGGCCCGGTTCCCGTTCACATGGGCTTCATAGCAACCCAGCGCCGAGGAGCGGAGGATCGCCCGCCGCACCGGGCGTTTCACCCGGAACTCACGGCGGAGCAGGGTTACCGGACGATGCCGGCGCGATCCGCCCAGATCCCCCTCCGTCCGCCCATCGGTCAGAAAGGACTTGGACCAGCCAACCACCGGACTCTCCTGTGAATCCGACGCGGTGACGGCACATCCCCTTGCAACATTGGTTCCAGAGGCAAACACCTCAAACTCCGCCAGAGCCAGAGTCCACCCTTCCGGCTGCCCTTTCCCGTTCGCTGTTGCCGGTCTGGGGACATAGGCTCCTGTCTGTTCATCCCACTGAACGGTCCGTTCGCCACATAGCCGCGTCGCTGTCAACCTCACATAACGCGTTTTCGCTGCGACACACGGCACCCTCACCGGTTTCTTTTCCGGGTTAGGCAGGTCGGACCCGGTAAGGTCCGCCGCCGTTTCCGAAGCGGAGAAGGTCGGTTCGTCAGAAAAGTCGATTCTGAACCGTAACGGAAACCCGTCGCCGGGAAATCGGCTGCCGTCGACCGGCCAAGCTCCCCAAAGGCGAACGGAGTCCACGGTCCGCCGGCTTCCCAGATCGATCTGCACCCATTTGACGGTCTCGCCGGAACCGGCCTTCAAACTCCGATAACCGAAGTGGGGCGCCGTCACAGGCTCGACCGGCGAAGGGCTGACCCATTTGGCCTGCCAATCGGAACGGTCCAAGAGCCCCATGGCCCAACGCGACGACGGGCTCCATCCTGATTCGACCCCGTCCCGGCCCCAAACTCTCACTTTCCACCAACATGACTGTCGGCTCGAAAGCCGCCTTCCGGCATAGGCGATCCCGACGGTCTCGTCCGACACGACTTGTCCGCTGTCCCAGAGATCCCCCTCGTCGGCTTTCAGTTTCTCTTCTGACGAAGCCACCAGCACGCGATAGGCTGTCTGGCATGCTCCGCGACAGGTATCCGTAAGGATCCAGGACAATCGTGGCGGTACCGCGTCGATGCAAGCCGGCTCGACCCGATATTCGCAAGTCAACCCGATGGGCGACAACGCCGCACACCTGATCCCCCAGAAACAAAGCGCGGATACAAGAATCGTTTTTCCCATCGGTTTGCCCTGCTCTCTTTCTCCGAACTTCCCGGCAGAAGACCTCCGGTGTCTGCATGTCTTACTTTACCGATGCTTTTTTTGTTCACCAATAGCGATAACGGGAACCTGACTTGTCCTTTTCGGAAGGCAGTTTCCGCTTGTTTCCCACGTTTCCCGCCGATATAGTTTTTCATTATGAAGCGGATAACCCAGAAGCGCATGCCGCAGGTGGCGGTTCTGCTTGAGTCGTCGCACGGCGTTTCACGCGCGATGCTTCAGGGCGTCTTCAACTACGTCCGCGCCTATGGTCCGTGGAGCCTCAATCTCGCCGAGGGCGGTGCGGGTGACCAGCACGTCCCCGACATGCGCGTCTGGAAAGGGGACGGCATCATCGCCCGCGTACCGAACGACACCGCCGCGAAGGCGATCGTCGCATCCCGTCTTCCCGCCGTGTTGTTCAACCCGCCCGACGCCTACCTCAAAACCAACCATCCGCTCGCGCGTTACAGTCGCATCCAGTTCGACTCGAACGCCATCGCCACGCTGGCCGCCGAATACTTTCTCGGACGCACGCCCCGAACCTTCGCTTTCGTCTGCCATCCGTCGGAACCCAACTGGTCGTGTTGGCGGCGCGAGGCCTTCACCGCGCGCCTAGCCAAAGCTGGCGCGGCGTGCCACGTCTATCCTCCACCGCCGCCCGGCAAACAAAGCTGGTCCGCCGAACGCCCTCGCCTCTGCGCCTGGCTGCGGAAGCTTTCGAAACCGTTGGCCCTTTTCGCGGCCAACGATAGCCGCGCGCGGCAGGTGCTCGACGCCTGCCTGATCGCCGGCATCGCCGTGCCCTACGAGGCCGCCGTGCTGGGTGTCAACAACGACGCGCTGATCTGCGAGACCTGCCTTCCCCCGCTCTCCAGCATTGCGGTCGACGACGAAAAGGCCGGGTACGAGGCGGCCCAACTGCTCGACCGCCTGATGCAGGGCGCGGATCGTCCTGGGCGCACCGTGCGCTACGGCCCCACGGAGATCGTCGAACGTGCCTCTACCGCCGATCTGTACGTCTCAGACAAATGGGTCATTCGCGCGCTGGAGTTCATCCGCATCAACGCGGGGCTCAACATACGCGTCTCCGACGTGGCCAACCACCTCGGCATCACCCCCCGCTGGGCGGAGAGCCGTTTCAAGGAATCGATGGGGCATTCCCTCCACCAGGAGATCCACCGCGTCCGTATGACCACGGCCCGGGCCATGGTCACCTCGACCGACCGGCCCTTCTCGGAAATTGCCGCCCGCTGCGGTTTCCAGAGCGCCAACCACCTCTGCAAACTCTTCAAAGCCGCCTACGGCTGCACCATGGGCAGCCTGCG
>JAVEYH010000038.1:0-26487 GCA_034003585.1 Kiritimatiellia bacterium | reverse complement strand
ACGGTGGTGTTTGTGCTGTAGCGCGCATGCGGCACGGCCGCGGAGGAGCGGCGCGTTGCGGGAGCGGTAACGCCAAAGGAGGCGGGCATGAGAGGGAAAGGGAACGTGTGGCTGGCCGGCATCAGCCTGCTGGCGGGGTGTGGCGGGGTGTGGGACGCCTGCGGGCAGGCTTTGGCCGGGAGGCCCGCCCGGCCGAATGTCATCGTGATCCTGGCGGATGACATGGGGATCGGCGACCCCGGCTGTTACAATCCCGAGTCGCGCATCCGCACGCCGCACCTTGACCGGTTGGCGGGTCAGGGCATGCGCTTCACGGACGCGCACAGTCCCTCGTCGGTATGCACGCCCACGCGGTACGGACTGATGACCGGGCGGTACGCGTGGCGCACGCGGCTGCAGAGCGGCGTGCTGTTCGGGCTCAGCGGTCCGCTGATCGCGCCGGGCCGTCCCACCGTCGCCTCGCTGCTCCAAAACGCGGGATACCGCACGGCCTGTTTCGGCAAGTGGCATCTGGGGCTCGGTTGGGCGGGGACGGTCACCGACGACCCGCATCTCAAGGGCGGGAGCGTGGAGTACGGCAAACCGCTCTCCGACAGCCCGCTCACGCACGGGTTCGAACGGTTTTTCGGGATCAGCGGCTCGCTTGACATGCCGCCTTACGCGTTCATCGAGAACGACCGTCTGCCGGTGGCGCCTTCCGTCATCACGGCTGAGGGCGGGCGCGAAGGGCCGACCGCGCCGGGATTCTCCGCGCCGCAGGTGCTGCCCGCCATCACGCGCAAGGCGGTCGAGTTCATCGCGGAGAGCGCGGCGCAGGCCAAAACGAAACAGCCGTTCTTTCTCTATCTGCCGCTCAACGCCCCGCACACCCCGGTGGTGCCCTCTGGCGTGTGGCGGCGTGAGGGTCACCCGCTCGGCCATTACGCCGGGTTCGTGGAACAGGTGGACGACACGGTCGGGCAGATTGTGAAAGCGGTTGACGAACACGGACTCGCGGAGAGCACGCTCATCCTGTTCACCAGTGACAACGGCTATGCGCCCTATGTCGGGATCGTGACCGGCGACGACCGCCGCAGCGGCAAGGGCGGGGTCAAGGCCCTGGAGGCGGAGGGCCATTTTCCGAGCGCGGCATACCGGGGCTACAAGAGTGAATTGTGGGAGGGCGGGCACCGTGTGCCGTTCATCGCGCGCTGGACCGGAACCGTCGCCGCAGGCGCGGTCTGCGACGGGCTTGTCGGCCTGCAGGATCTTTTCGCCACGGCCGCCGAGCTGACCGGAACCGAACCGCCGGAGAAGGGGGGCGAGGACAGCCTGAGTTTTCTGCCGCTTCTGCTCGGTCGGCCGGGCCGCCGCACCGACATGGTGCTGCACAGTCTGCACGGTCGGTTCGCCCTGCGCGAAGGACGCTGGAAACTGATCGCCTGGCGCGGGTCCGGCGGTTATTCCGACGGGCGGAAAGGGAAAGACGGCCGACCGGTTCATGCGGGGCTGCCCGCCTTTCAGCTGTACGATCTGGAGGCGGATCCGCGCGAAACCGGGAACCTCGCCGACCGGCATCCCGGAACGGTGAGCCGGCTGATGCTGCGGTTGCAGAAACAGGTCGCCGAGGGGCGCAGCACGCCGGGTCCGGCGGCGCGCAACGATGTGGCGGTGCAACTCCTCAAGCCTTGAGGCGCGGGCGTCAGGGCGGAAGGGGGAGGCGCACCCGGGTAGCGGCGAAGCGTAAAAAAAAACGATTTTTTTTGTAAGCTTTCCGTTCTTTGCCGGAATAGACAATGTGGACGTGCACCCCTCCAACCTTTCGGAACGGCTGGCGAACGCGCAATTCGACCTCTATGCGTTCATTTCGGTCCTGATGCACGGGGCGCCCGAAGCGTCCGACGTGCTGCAGGAGACCAATCTCGCGATCCTGAAAAGCGCGGAGCATTACGATTCGGCACGGCCCTTCATGCCCTGGGCGCGCGGGGTGGCGCGCAAACGGATTCTGAAACATTACGACGCGCGCAACCGTGACCGGCGGCTGGTGTTCGACAGTGGCATGATGGAACAGCTCGCCGACAAGGTGCCTTGCGCGGACGAGGCGGCCCCGCACGAGGATCTGGCGCGCCTCCGCGTCTGCATGGGACGGCTCGAGCCGCGCCAGCGCGCCCTGGTGGAGGCCCGGTACCTGCGGGGGGAGACGGTCAAGGCGATCGCGGTCCGCGAAAAGCGGTCCGAGGTCTCGATCTCGGTGGTGTTGCACCGTGTGCGGCAGGCCCTTGCCGAGTGTGTGGCGAAAGCGCGGAAGCGGGGGGAGGTCTACGGATGACGGATGGCTCCCGCATTGTGTTTGACGACCTGGTCCGGTGCGTGATCGAAGGGGACGCGACGGCGGAGGAGTTTCAGGAGCTGGTCGGGATGATGCGCGATGAACCCGGATTGCAGCAACGCTACTGTGACCAGATGCGGATGCATGCGCTGCTCACCTGCCATCAGGGGCAGGAGTGGCCGGAAACGCGCGCGCCGGAGCCTGCGGCACGCGGCCGGACGGCTGCGCCGCGTGCCGCGCGACGTATCCCGCTTTGGGCCGTGACGGCCGCCGCCACGCTGGCGTTGGGGTTCGGCGTATGGCTGGCCGTGCCGCAGCCAACGGGGCTGCGGGCCGTGGCTGCGCGGGGGGACGGCCGTTCCGCACCGCGCGCGGCGGTGAGCCTGATCAGGCATTCGGGCGCGACCGGGTTGGCACTGCCGCAAGCGCTGCCGGGGGTGCTGCGGCTGGCCGCGGGTTCCGCACGGGTCCGGTTGCCCACCGGGGTGGAATTGCACCTGTTCGGGCCGCTGGAATTGGCGTTGGAGAATGAGTCCGGCATGGAGGCGCGCCTGACGCAGGGGCGGCTGCTGGTGTGGGTGCCTCCGCGGGCCAAGGGGCTTATCCTGCGGACGCGGGAGTGGGAGGCGTGGGATATCGGAACGGTGTTTTCGGTGACGGCCGACGCGCGGGGCAGTTCCCTGTTCGTGTTCAAGGGACAGGTGCAGGTGATGGATAGCCGCGGCGACGCGGTCGGCCTGTGTGAGGTCGGCGAGGGGGCCTTGGGCCAGGCGGACGAGGAACAGGTCTGGAAGATGGCCGCGGATTGGCCTGAGGCAAAACGCCTGGTTGCGCCGCTGTCCGGGTATGCCGCATGGAAAACGCCCACGGATGCGCTGGCCGCGGCCGGGACGATCGCGGAGTTGTGGGCGGAACGGTATATGCCCGAAGAGGCCTGGCGCATCCGCGAGCGGCTGGCACGCGCCGCCGCGTTCCGCACAAGGGCCAAACGCGGCGCGTTCAGTCAAAAAGCGTGGGTGCGGCCCTCCGCGCCGCCACGTTCCGGAGAGGAGGACCCGATGCGCAAAACGACGGCGGCGGTTCTGGCCGCGGCGTCGCTGATGGGCGCGGAAACGGTCAGCGGAAGCTCCGCGCCGATACGCGTGGATACCGCGGTGGCGTACAACCGGCACTGGTCGACCCTGTTCACCAACGAGGTCGAGTTGACGTGGCACTGGCCCGCGGCGGCGGTGCGCGCGCGGTTGGAGGCGGTCGGCATGAACGCGGCGGCAGCCGCCGACCTCACACCGGAAACGGCGGGATATCGCTTGAGGGCGTTCGAAGGGGTCATGCCCGCTGCGGAGGAGGTGATCGATCTGACCCTGACTTTCTACCGGGGCGACGATTCCGTGGCGGAAACGCTCACGGCCCGTTTGGCGATCGTCAAAGCCGCGTTCGGCGCGGGCGCCGTGGATACCGGGCCCGACAACAAGAACTGGGCGCGGGTCCGGGAGAATGCCGTGATCCCGTACGATGCGGGCTGGGCGGAGGCGACGGACGGCGCGTCCGCCAGCCGCCTGGAAATCGCGAAAGTCGGCGGCATGACGCAAACCCGCGATGGAGGCGACGCCTCCGGGTACACCGGCTGGAAAATCCGCGACAGCGGATGGGGGTACGGCACGTTCAATCTGCTGCTGACATTTCCGGGAACCGTTGCGGAGGGCTGGTCCGCCACGGTGTTTCGCGTTCCCGGCGGCACGGTGTTCAGCATGCGCTGACGGGGGAGTAACGGAAAAAAGGAGACGGACACGGAATGAAAACGACCTTCACAACAGGTGCGGCGCTGTTTCTGCTCATGGGCTGCGCCCTGCCTGCCGCCGCGGACGCATCCATCAGCGATGTGGTGGCGCGGCAGCGCTGGCCGTGGCAGCGGTATGTGGATATCGATTATGTGCTCACGTGCGACCCTTCCGAGCGGATGGATATCGCCCTGACGGCGAAAGACGGGAACGCGACACTCACGCTGCCGGCGGAGTCGCTGACAGGGGACCTGTTCCATGTCGCACCCGGTCCCCGGCGCATCGTGTGGGATCCGCTTCAAACCGAATACACCAACAACCTGATGCTGACGCAGTTCAGCGTGACGCTCACACCCTACCGCGTGCCGCTCTACATGATTGTGGACCTGACTCTGGCGAAGGGCGCGGACGGTCAGATCGAATATGTTCGGGAGGACGATCTGCGGGCAGGAATCTGGGGCGCGTGGGCGGAAAATCCGGTCACCAACAACGGAACGGTGGTGTCCTCCGTCATCTGGACCGGGGTGGCCACCAATGAGATCTATCAGACCGACAAGCTGGTGCTGCGACGCATTCAGGCCGGCGACTTCAACATGAACGGCACGGTCCAGACCGCGGTCACCCGGGGATTTTATGCCGGCGTGTTCGAGGTGACGCAGCGGCAGTGGGAGCATGTGATGAAGGGCACGCCCTCGAGTTGGTTCAGCAACGTGACGCACGCCGCGGCCCGGCCGTTGGAGAACCGGTCGTATGACGACATCCGCGGCGCGACCAACAGTGTGCCGGCCATCAACTGGCCCGCCACCGGACTCGACGTTGCGCCCGGCAGCTTCCTGGCCGTGTTGCGGGAAAAGACCGGCATCACGGATTTCGACCTGCCGACCGAGGCCCAGTGGGAATACGCCTGCCGCGCGGGAACCACGACGGTTTACCATGACGGCGATCCGGACGCGGGAATCTCGGGCGCGAACGCGATCAGCAATGTCTGGATGGATGTTCTGGGCCGGTACGCGTGGAACGGCGGGCTGCTGGACAACGGCTCGGAGCCCGCGAGGGACTGCACGCCCGAACGGGGCACGGCGGTCTGCGGGTCCTACCGGCCCAACGCCTGGGGGCTGTACGACACGCACGGTAATGTCTATGAGTGGTGTCTGGATTGGTATGCGTACACGCTCGAGGGCGGGAATGACCCCGACGGGCCGGACGCCCCCACGGACAACAAGCGCATCACCCGCGGCGGCCGCTGGAGCGAGGCCGCCCAGTATTGCAGGCCGGCCTACCGCTACAACAACGCCTATCCGAATTCGCGGGCCAAGAACATCGGGTTCCGTCTGGTCCGGCACTTGCGCTGACCGTGCGGGAAACAACCGGGGACAGAGGAGAAGTCGGATGCGAAACTGCAACAGAAACATGTGTGCGCTTGGGGCCGGGGCACTTTGCGCGTTGCAAGTGTGGGGCGCGGCGGTGCCGGCGGACATCCGGGAAGAGGCGGGCGGGTTCGTGGTCACCCGGCCCGCGCAGCATGCGGCCCTGCAGGTGACCTTCCGCACCGGAGACCGCTCGGATGCCCGGATCGTGATCCGCAGGGAGGACGGTTCGGCAAGGCGCCTGATCCTGAAAAACCTTTCTGACACGGTGAGCAACCGGGTCAAGCGCGGCGGCAAGGTTGAGATCCGGAACCTGGATCTGCCGGACGCGAAAATCCGCTTCGACCCGCTGGTCACGCGCCATGTGCGCCCCCGCCTGCAGCGGTACACCGAGGAGCAGCAGCAGGCGCTTGCCGCGCGCTGGGAATCGCTGGTCCCGGCCTCGCAGGCCCGCCTCACCCTGACGGCGCGTCAGCGCGGCGACGCCTGCGAACTTTATCTCGACGGGCAGTACATCGGAAACGATCCGGGCGTGGTCCGGGCGCTGGCGTTCACGTTGCCGCCCGCGGGCGGGATCCTCGGTGCGGAAACCTTTTCCCCGGAGGACGACGCGCGTTATGTGCCGCTCGACCTGCGTTGGATCGCCCGCCCCGGCGTCTTCTCGAATGCGGTGGTCTCCCCCGCTCCGGGTCTGCGCGACATCGGCGGGGTACCGGTCCGCGTGGCATCCGGCGAGGCGAGCGGAGATGTCGGCGTGGTCCGGCAGATGAAGGGATCGTGGGCGCTGGAGTGCGATGAACACCTTTCCCGCACCGCCTTGGACGGCATGCCCGAAACCCTGCATTTTGCGGTGCCGCCCGCATTCTACACGCGCGCCTGGGCTCTCTGCGCGGTGGATCCGGCCCCCGCGCTCGATCCGGTGCTTTCAGTGCGGATGACCCGTTACGCCAAGTCGGGCCGGGGCGGCGCGATCAGCCTGGACACGGTCCGGCTGCCGCGCAAGACCGGGGAGGCGCTGCCCGAGACCGTCAGGCTCGCGGGTGAAATCACGGTGCACGGCACCAACCTGCCCCTCTACCTCGTCAGTCTGGATCTGAAACCGGGGGAGATCCTCGATCTGCTTCAGAGCACGAACGACGTTCACGCCTCCATGATGGGGGCGCCGTATCTCGACATCGATTTTCTGGGAAAACCCGGAGGGCTCGGCGCCCAGTGGGACTCCCGCAAGAAACCGGACCGGCACTCCGTCAGCGGCGTGCACCTGTTTGGCGTGACGCTGGAGAAAATGCCGGTCTCGCTGCGTTTGGAGCCGCGGCAGCCGGGGAACATCTTTCACAACGCGGAGACGCCGGAGACCGTGGCGCGTCTCCGCGCGGAGGCGCCAAACGCGGCCGCGGTGCTGCGATGGACCCTCCTGGATGCGGAAGGCCGTGCCGTGCGCCGCCGCCGCAAGCGCCTGGCGTTCGGCGCGGCGGGCGAAGAGGTGGCCGTCACGCTGCCGCTCGACACGGACACGCTCGGACACTTCGGCTTGCGGATCGAGGTGGCCGCGCGCGACGGCCGGGTCTGGCTGACGCATGATGCGGCCTTCGCCCGGCTCGGGTCGGACACGCGCCGTGCCGGATACGAGTCGCCGTTCGGCACCTGGTGGTTCGGTGGCGCGCATTACAGCGGCGGCGAGCCGGAAATCGCGGGCCCGATGCTCTATAAAGCGGGGTTGCGCAAGACCACCTTCGGGTGGACCCCCTTGTCGGAGAAGGATTTCGAGCCGTGGAAAGTCACGCTCAACCAGATCGGCTGGGTCGGGTTGAAGGACATCACCAACCGGGCGGCGGCCTATGCCGAACTGGACGCGAAGATCGCCGAGAAGGCGGCGCGGTTCCCGCACTGCAATGCGGCCGACATCTTTCATGAGAGTTACCGCCATTACCTTCCGCCCGAGCTGGTCGGCGAGAAGCCGGAGGAGACGCCCGAAGAGAGGGAGAAGGCCAGGAACCGTGTGGCCATCGCCCATTTTGTGGCGCAATATTACCGTGAGCAATACCCGCATATCCGGCTGCTGGTCGGCAACACGTCCTCGTCGGCCTCCCTCATCGCTTCGCTGCTGCGTCACGGGCTGCGGCGCGACGCGATCGACGCGATCGGGATCGAGGCGGTGGGGCAGACCTCGATGCCGGAGAAACTGTGGCTGGGCGGTTTGCAGGGGATTTGGCTGGCGCGCGAGGCGGCGCGGCGGTTCGGACACGAGATCCCGGTGGACGGGTGTTACGAGTTCACGGCGCGCGCGGACCGGAATCTGGGCGAACAGCGCCAGGCGGAATTCTACGTGCGCGATATCCTGATCAGCCTGGCCTACGGCTTCAGCCGGGTCTCGCCGGGCATCATCATGGATGCCGGCAACGCGTACTACAACACGCTTTGGGGCGGGGGGGGCTCTGCCGCCGCTATCCGTTGCTGTACCCCAAGAAGGCGTATGTGGGGGTTGCCACGGTTACGCGCGTGCTGGACCGCGCGGTCTTTTCGCGCCGGGTGGAAACCGGGTCGCGGACCGTTTACGCCTTGGCGTTCCGGCGCGCCGACGGCCGTGAGGTCACCGCGCTCTGGACAACGGTCGGCACGGCGGAGATCGAGGCCAGGTTCGACGGGGTGGCGTCGCTGGAGGAGGTCGGGTTCTTCGGTGAAAGCGGCGCGGCCCGCGCGCGGAGCAGGACCGTCACGGCGGGCACGGCGCCGGTCTATCTGCTCAGTGACAGGCCCGTGGCCTCCGCGCCGGTGAAGGCGCGCCGGTACGCGCCGCCGCCGCGCGGCTTCCGGGCCTCGGACAGCATGGCGGAGCCGGGTGCGTGGCGCGAGGACCCCGCCAACAACGCGCTGGAGGAGCGCGATCCGGAACTGCCCTACCGGCAGCGCGGGACGTTTGCCGTCAGACCGGTGCGCGACAAAGACAAATGCGATTGTCTGGAGGTGGCTCTGGTGAAAACCGGAAAACGGGAACCCCTCATCAGCGAGGTCACCTGTCTCGTGCCCCGTACCCCGCTGGCGGCGGCGGGTCGCCCTGTCGGGATCGGGCTTTGGGTGCGGGGCGACTCCGGGTGGGGGAAAATCGTCTTCGAAATCGAGGACGCCAACCGCACGGTGTGGCGTACCGAGGGCCGGTGGCATGACTGGCCGGCGGATCTCGCGATCCACTTCGACGGCTGGCGCTTCGTTTCCTATCCGATCGACCACGATGAGGAGGCGTTGAATCTCTCTCCCGGCAGGCATTGGATCGGGGGCAAGGGGGTGCCGGTTTTCCCGGTCACCCTGCGTGCGGTGCACGTGATGGTCAATCGTCAGGCGCTGGATGTGACCGAGATGCGGGAGGCGCCGGCCGTGCTCCGGCTGAAGGATATCGGCTTCCTTTATGAGCAGTAGGGGCGTCCCGGGCGGCGATGCGTTTTGCCGCGGACGGGGTGTCAGCAGAGAACGGAAAGGATCAGGATGAAAAAACAGGGATGGTGCGCGGCGGCGGTCGTGTGGGCGGTCGCGGGAGCGGCCGGTGCGGTCTTTGCGGGGGCGGGGGTGCCGTCCGGGGGGCCGTCGGTCACCGGGCAGTACGCTTTCGTGAGCGGCATCTACCCGCACCTGGCGATGTATAACCGCGGCGGCGAGTGCGGGACCGGGGCGGTGGTGCCCTGGGCCGGACGGCTGTGGGCCGTGACCTATTCCCCCCATAGTCCCAAAGGTTCGGACGACAAGCTCTATGAGATCACTCCCGATCTGGTTTCGGTCGTGAGGCCCGAGAGTATCGGCGGCACGCCCGCCAACCGGATGATCCATCCCGAATCCAACCAGCTTTTCATCGGTCCGTACGCGATCGGCGCGGACCGCACGGTCCGGACGATCCCGTACAGCGTCATGTACGGCCGGCCCACCGGCAACGCGCGCCATCTGACCGACCCGGCGGGAAAAATTTACTGCGCGAGCATGGAGGAGGGCTTTTACGAGGTGGATGTCCGCACCCTGGCCGTGACGGAACTGTGGCGCGACGAACAGCTCGCGCGGGTGAAGCGCGCTTCCGGCGACACTCCCCGGTTCGCCGAGCTGCCGGGGTATCACGGCAAAGGGCTTTATTCGGGACAGGGCCTGCTGGTCTATGCGAACAACGGCGACCACTCGCGGCAGGCGTTCGTTGACCCCTCGGCCCCTTCCGGCTGTCTCGCCGTCTGGGACGGCAAGGCCGCGGCGTGGACGGTCGTGCGGCGTAACCAGTTCACCGACGTCACCGGTCCCGGAGGGATCCTGGGCAACCCCAACCCGGAGACGGATCCGGTCTGGGCGATCGGCTGGGATCACCGCTCGCTGCTGCTCACCGTGCTGGACCGCGGCGCGTGGCACACCTACCGGTTGCCCAAAGGCAGCCACAGTTATGACGGCGGGCACGGATGGAACACGGAGTGGCCGCGCATCCGCGAGATCGGCGGCAAGTCGTTCCTGATGACCATGCACGGCACGTTCTGGCGTTTTCCCAAGACCTTTTCCGCGCGTGACTCGGCGGGGATCGCGCCGTTGTCGAACTATCTGAAGGTCGTGGCGGATTTCTGCCGCTGGGGCGACTGGCTGGTGCTGGCCTGCGACGACAGCGCGAAATCGGAGTTTCTCAACAAGCGCCGGGCCAAAGGCACGATCCAAGGTCCGGGCCAGTCGCACTCGAATCTCTGGTTCGTCCATCCCGAACGTCTGGACACGTTCGGCCCGGCCATCGGCCGCGGCGCCGTGTGGCTGGGAGAGTCGGTTTCCGCCGGGGTCCCGAGTGATCCGTTTCTGTTCTCCGGATATGCGGTCCGCTCGCTCGCGCTCGCCCACGGCGGCGCGGAGCCGGTGCGCTTCACCCTCGAAACGGATCGCGCGGGCACGGGCGTCTGGAAAACCGCGCGAACGGTCGAGGCGGCGCCGGGGCGGCTGACGGTCCTGACCTTTGCGGCGCGGGAGCGGGGCGCCTGGGTGCGGCTCGTGCCGCAGCGCGACGCCGCGGAGGTCTACGCCTGTTTCCAGTACGCCAACCCGGATACCCGTCCCGCCCGGCCGGACGCGCGCTGCGCGGGCCTGGCGTCGTTGCGGGAGCCCCGCGCGTGCGGCGGAATCGTGTACGCGCGCGGCGGGGACAAACGCGTGCTGGGGCTCGCGGCGGTGACCGCCGGACCGGACGGCGTGCGCGAAACCGGGTATTACGAGTTGGACGCCGATCTGAACCTCACGCGCAAGGAGGATGCCGCGGCGTGGGAGGAGGCGCGCGCCTGCTATCCGATGAACGGCACGGGGCTGGTGGTCGAGGCGGCCTCCGCGCTTATCACCGATGACGCGGGGCGGCGCTGGCGTTTCCCCAAGGCGGACGCGGCGTACGCCTCGCCGGGACTCTTCGGGGCCGCGCGCCTGTGCCGCGAGGTCTGCACGGAACGCGATCTGCTGAACGTGTGCGGCATCTTCTACGAGCTGCCCGCCGAAAACGCGGGCGGCTTCAGCAAGGCGCGGGCCGTGGCGACGCATCACGGGCAGGTGCACGATTACTGCTCGTACCGCGGGTTGCTGGTGATGACCGGAGTCCGGGAGAACGCGGCCGCGTCGCGTCACCTCATCCGTTCCGGGGACGGGCGCGCGGCGGTTTGGGTCGGCAGCGTCGATGACCTCTGGGCGTTCGGCAAAGCGCGCGGCGAAGGCGGCCCCTGGAAGGACAGCGCCACCGCCGCGGGTGTGCCGTCCGACCCCTATCTGATGACCGGGTTCGACCGCAAGCGGCTGGCGCTCTCGCATGCGGCGGGCGAGACGGTGACGGTCACGCTGGAGCTTGACCTCACCGGTACCGGCGTATGGCGGGTGTACGGTGCCTATCGTGTGGCGCCGGGCCAAACCACCCGCGTGATGCTGGATGACGCGCGCGCGTATTGGTTGCGCGTGACCGCGGACCGCGCCTGCACGGCGACGGCGTGGCTGACGTATGAATGAGCGCGGTCACGGGAAACAAGGAGAGAACCGAATGAGACCCAAACGGATAAGAAAAGCCGGGCTGATGGCGCTGGCCGGCTGGACCCTCGCGGTCGCGGCGCAGACGGAAACGTGGAGTGAGCGTCAGATCGCCGCATGGGAGGCGCGCCTGCCGGTGCTCGCCGGCGCGGCGGAAGGGGCGATGGCCTCACATCTGAATGCCCTCCGGCGTCCCGGTGCGCCGTCGCGCGCGGTCGTCCATGCCGTGCGCGTGGCGGAGGCGCTGGCGCCGCATCCGGCCGCGGCCCGCCAAGCCGCAGCGGTCTGGTATGCGGTGCCCGCGCTGAGCGATCGGATCCGGCTGCCCGACACCTATCCGTCGGACGGGAGCGTCCTGGGCGAGATCCGGATCACCGCCGCGGGCGACGAATACGAGCCCGCCTCGTTTGTGGTCTATCCTTTCCGGGATCTCGGCAAAACGCGGTTTGCGGTCAGTGCCCTGAAAAACGCGCGCGGCCAGACCGTGGCTGCGGAACAGCTCGATCTGAAAGTCGTCAAAGTCTGGTACCAGAACCGGAACGGCTGGTTCAGTTACTTCTCGGACACGGGGCTCGATCTGCTGCCGGAACTGTTGCTTCATGATGAGGACCTGGTGAAGGTCGACACGGTCGCGCGGGCCAATTACGCGCGCCTGCGCAAGCCGGAGGGGGAAATCCATCAGTGGATCTCCCCGCCCAAGGTGATCGATTCGAGTTTCGACGGGGATTACCGCCGGTACACCTCGTTCCGCCCGATGAGCGAACCCTCGTTCCGGGATGCGGAGACCCTGCAGCCGGTCGCGCTCCCGGCCGGGGCCTTCAAGCAGTTCTGGCTGACCGCGCGGGTCAACGCCGGCACGCCCGCCGGCCTTTACCGCGGCACGATCACCGCCACCGCGGCCGATGGCCAGGTGATCGCGACGATCCCCGTGGCCCTGAACGTGCTGCCGTTCGAACTGCCCCAGCCGAAGGCCTACTTCGATCCGGAGCGCGATTTTCTGGTCACGCTTTACAACTACGTGAACTTCGAGATCCTGATGGACGACAACGGTATGGACCGCGCGCTGGCCGAGAAGCAGTTTCTCGCGATCCTGCGCAACATGGCGCGTCATAACATGACGATCTACAAGATGCGCGACGACATCGGGCCGGATGTGCGACGCATCCTCGAACTCATGAAAGAGGCCGGCATGCGCACCGACCCGCTGATCGGCTGCCGCCTGATCGCCGGCGGCCCCTCGTACGACGGGGTCCGCAAAACCCGCCGCGCCGCCAGGGAGCGTGTCCGGTTCTTTGAGGAGACGGTCGGGCACACGAATGTCTTTCTGCAGAGCGGCGACGAGCCGGGTGCCTCGTGGATCGTGAAGATGCGCCCCGATTGGAAGGTGTATCACGAGGCGGGACTCCGCTTTTTCACGGCCGGCCACGGGTCGCTGTACCATAAGGCCGGATATCTTTACGACATGCATCCCGCCGCCGGTTTTCCGGAAGAGCAGGAGCACACCCGGAAGTGGAATGAGATCGGCCATGCCTACGTCGGATGGTATGCCGGCCAGCATGTGGGCTCGGAAAATCCCGCCTATGCGCGGCGGCAGAACGGCCTTGCCGCCTATTTCGCCAACTTCAGCATGATCATGAACTATGCGTTTTCCGTCGGCCCCTGGAACGATCTCGCCAAGGATACTTACAAGCCGATGGTTTATGCCTACGCCACGCGCGACGGGCTGGTGGACACCCTGGCCTGGGAGGGGTTCCGCGAGGGGGTCGACGACATCCGGTACGCGACGCTGCTCCAGCGTCTGGCGCGCAGGGCGGCCGCATCGCCGCAGGTGTCCGCTGTCTATGCCGGCCGCAAAGCGTTGCAGTATCTCGCCTCGTTTGACGGGCTGTCGGCCGATCTGAACGCCGCCCGCGCGGAGATGATCGCACGCATTCTGGAACTTCAAGCGCTCGAATAGCTCAGAGGAGAAAGCAGTCATGAGGAAACACCTTATCGGGTTAATCATCTGTGCGGGGATCGCCGCCGTTCCTGCGCGTGGCGACGCGGTCCGGCCGGAAACGCCCGCCGTCCGGCGCGCGCGGATTTCCGGAATGATGCGGCAGGCCGCGGACACGGCGCGCGACCGGAATTACGCCGGGGCGCGCGAGGCGTACGAGCGCGTGGCGGCACTGCCGGATGCGACGCCCGCGGAGCGCGTCAACGCGTGGCTCGCGATCGCCGGCACCTATCTTTCGGAAAAACGCACCGCGGAGGCGGTGACCGTATGTGAGCGCGGTCTGGCGCTTCCGGATGTGGGGGCCGCGGACCGGTACCGCCTGCGCGTCAAAATCGCGGAGATGGAGAAGCGCGCCGAGGCGGCTGACCGGGTGATCGCCGTCATGACGCCTGTGGTGTCGGATCCCGAAATGCGGAACGCCGACAAGGTGGCGGCACTCGGAATGATCGCCCATGCCCAGTTGGACCGTTTTGATGAGCAGGCCGCGCTGGACCAGGCGCAGGCCGCGCTGTCGCTGCCGGGGCTGACGCCCGCCGAACAGGCTGCGGCGCTGTCGCAACTGGGCGGTCTGCTGCTGCGGATGGAACGGTTCGATGCGGTGCGCGCCACCGCCGGCCGGATCACCGCGCTTCAGGGGGTTGCGGATGCTCCGCAGCAAGCCGCCCGGCTCACATCCGGCGCCGCGGCCGCAGAGGGCCGGCAGGATGAGGCGGTCCGGATCCTGACATCGGTGGCCTTGCCGCTCGAGGCGGCGGAAGTGCGTCTGCAGGAGGGGGCCCCCGAAAAAGCCTGCGCGGTGTTGTCGGCGGCGCTGGCCGCACCCGGAATCACGGATGCGGAGCGTTGGCCCATGCTGGTGAAACTGATGGACCTCGCGGCCCGGCACAGCCAGTTCGGGCCTGCACGCGAGGCGTGGCTCCGCTACGCGGCACCGCTATTGCGGCAGGACCCCGCGCGTCACGGCAACGCCTATTTGCTCTCGGCCCTGCGCACCGCGATGCGCCGCGGCGCGTATCCCTTCGCCGTGTGGGCGGCGTCGGAATCGCTGAAGTCGCCCGGGCTGACGCAGGCCCAGCTCGGCAACAGCCGCCTCTATCACGTGAACGCCCTGGCCGCACAGGGCCGGCTGGACGAAGCTGTCCGCGCCGCGGCGGAGGCCGGCGCGGACACGCGGCTCGCGGACGGAGACCGGCTGCAGTTCGCCCTGACGCATGCGGCGCTGACCTTCGAAGGCTCCCCGGACGTTTTCCGCGCGAAGGCCGCGACGCTGCTTCAGGCGGCGCGCGCGGTGCCGGCCGCGGAACGCCCGGAACGGGTGGCCAAGGCGGCGCGGAGCGCGCTGATGGCCAACCGGGAACCTGCGGCGCGCGGGCTGCACGCATTGCATGAGACGCTCTTTGTGCCGGAACCGAAACGCCGGTATACGGTCGCCTTCCGGTCCGACGCGCCCGCGTCGATCGACGCTTTTCTCGCGTCGCCGCTGGCGGCGGACGCGCGGCTTCAGGCCCCGCTCGACCGCGCCTTCGGCGGCGATCTGGCCCTGGCGCTGGCCACGGATGTCTCAACCGGCGACCGCGCGGTCGGCGAGGGGGATCCGGCTGCGAACGCCGCCGACACGCGTGGTTTTTTCGCCGGCGCCTGTGATGCGGAGGGGATCCACTTCTTCATTCGCTCCGCAGATCCGCGCGCGCGGGCCGTGGCGGCGGGTCTCGCCGAGGGCGGCAGTTATGAAGGGTACTTCGCGCCGGGCGCCCGGCAGGCCTATGTGGTGTTCATGGTGCGCCTCCAGACCGGGGCGATCACCACCTGGCAGAGCCAGTATGACACGCCGCAGCACCGCCAGGCACGGAACGAGCCCGGAAGCCGGTTCCGCGGCGACCACCGGATCCTCGCGGACGGGTACGTCACGCACCTCTTCTTCCCCTGGGAACTGTATTTCGACAAACTGCCCGAAACCGGGGTGGTATGGGAGTTCGACGTGATCCGCTGGGGTGCGGGCGGTGGCAAGAGCTGGAGCGGCTGCAAAACCATCCATGGCCGCTCCAGCCTCGGGGAGATCGTTTTCGCGATGACGCCGGCCGACCGCACGGCGATCAAACGGAAACTGGTCTATCGCGCGTTCGCCGCCTACGCCAAAGCGAAAATCACGCGCGGCGAACATGCGGGGGTGCTGGATTTCTGGCGTGACGCCGAGTTGGGCGATCCCGCCTTCTACGCGTCCGAGGTGGCGCCGCTATGCGCGCGTTTCGACGCATTGGCGGTGAAGGTCACCCTCGACATGACGGATGCGGAGGTCGAGGCGATCTATGACGAGGCCGTGCCCGCGCTGATGAACCTGAAATTCGTGATTGAGGCCCGGCGCGCCGCCTATCTGGAACGCAGGCGTTTCGAATCCGGGCAGGAGAAAGAAAAGGGGGGACAGTGATGCGTGTTTCACACCGAAGAAAAAACGCCACGCCGCACGGGGGGGTGCCGGGACTTCTGCCGCTGCTGGCGGGGTTGCTGCTGCCGGTTGCGACGTTGCGCGCGCAACCCCGGCCGCCCGCACCGGCCGGACCGGTGCCGGACGCGCAAACGCTTTTCCTGTTGCGGGCCGACGCCGAGGGCAAAGCCTTCACGGACCGGACCGGAACCTTCACGCCCAAGATCCGTCACGGCAGGGTGATCCGCGATGCGGTGTGGGGCCATGTCCTGCACCTCGACGGCGGCACGGGCAGCGGCGTGGTGGTGGAGGACGGCGGCAAAATCGATTTTACGGGGGGGATGACCTTCGAGGCCTGGGTGCGCTTCAACGCGCCGATGCCGGCCAAGGGCGGCAACGTGGCCATCAAGATCGGCTCCTTCTGCTGGACTCTGACGGCCGAGCATAAGTTCAACAATTCGTGGATGGATTTCCCCAAAGAGACGATTTACACCAATGCGCCCGGCCAGTACGATTACTATCCCGTCGGCGGCACGATGTTCAACGGGCTGGTGAATGTGGAGACGCAGCGCTGGGTGCACCTGGCCATTGCGTACGATCCATCACGCAGTGCCATCTATACCTGGCTCGACGGCATGACCGACCGGTACCGGTATCTGCTGCGCGGGCGGCAGCCGCTCTGCTCGTCCACCAATCAGCCCCTGCGCCTGTTTCAGGGTGTCGCCGACTGCGATCTGGCGGCGGTGCGGCTCTCGCGCGGTCTGCGCGCCGTCGGACCGGTGGCGCCGCTGGAGATCTACATGAACCAGCTGCCGTATGAGCACAACCTGATGTTCACCTTCGATCATCTCGATCCGAAGCTGGCGTATCCGCTGGAGGCGACGTTCCTCTGCGAATGGCCGTATGGCGGCGCGCAGCGCGTGCGTCGGGAGCGCCTGGAGGGTCCGCAGCGCCGCGACGTGCTGTTCGAGCCGGCCGGGTGGCGCAACACGCTGCACACCTGGACCGTGCAGGTCCGCGACGCCCGGGGTGTGCCGGTGGCCACGCACCGCGGGCGGGTCGTTAATGCCCGTCCGGCGGCCGACAGCCCCGTGCGCATCGGCAAGGACCGCACCTTGCATGTCAACGGCCGGCCGCTTTTCCCCCTGATGCTCTACCACGCGCGGTCCGAAGATTTTCCGCTCATCCGGCGTTTGGGGTTCAATCTCCTCAGCAACGGGTACAATCTGCGGCACCTCGCCAGACGCGGAAAGGACCGCGCGTCCGATCTGCAGGCGCTTTGGCTGGAGAGCGCCGAAATCGCGCGGACGAACGGTCTCCTCGTGATGGCCAACGCCAACACGCCGCACAATCATCTGGCGCACATCCCCCACATCCAGGATCACCCGGCGCTCGCGGTCTGGTACGCCTTTGACGAGCCGTGGGGCGATCTGACCAAGCTTCAGGAAAGTTACAACATCGTCAAGCTGCTGACGCCGGACAAGCCCGTCCTGATCGTGCAGAACAATTTCTCGCGCCTGCAGGAGACGGCGCAGGGCGCCGATATCGTGGGCTGCGATCCGTATCCGATCCCCAGTGTTTCGTTGCGTTCTGTGGCGGATGCCACCCGCGCGACGGTGCAAGCCTCCGCGGGCCGCAAACCCTCCTGGACCGTGATCCCGCAATACGCGACCAAGATTCCGACGGTGCGCGAACTGCGCTGCATGGCCTATCTGGCCCTGACGGCCGGCGCCGACGGCATCGGCCTGTACGCGTGGGACGACCGCGACCGCGAGGGGAAGGGCTGGTACACGGGGGACCATCCGCAGGCGGTCGAGACCCTGCGCGCCGTCTTCGGGGAGTTGCGCGACCTGTCTCCTATCCTGCTCGCGCCGAACGGGGAGCACGCCCCGCGTTTCATTCCGGATAATCGCGCGCTGCACGCCTGTGTGAAAACGGCGGGCGGCAAACGGTATCTGCTGCTCGCGAATGACGCGCGGCGCGCGGAACAGGGCGGGATCGAAATCAGCGGGACCGGAAACACGGTCGCGAAAACCTTGGCGGACGGCGGTGACGGGCTGACGGTGCGCTTTGTGAACGGGCGCGCCACGCTGGAACTGCCCGCATTGGCCTGCGGCATTTTTGAGATTCAGCCGTGACGGGAGGGATGCTTTGCGGCGGAACGGATGTCGGGACCGGTCTTGACGCAAAGGTTGTCGGACCGGTAGAATGAAATCATTCGAGGTTGTGGGTAAAACGTGAAGGAGGGTCTGCACATGAACAAAAGCGCATTCGTTGCGGGATGGCTTGCGGCGGGAGCGGCCGTTACCGGTTTGGCGGATCTTTACGTGTCTCCATCGGGCAGTGACGCGAACACGGGCGCCGACTGGGCACAGTCGCTTGCCACCCTCGGTGCCGCCGTGGCCCTGGCCGGCGACAGCGAAACGGTGTATGTGAGTAACGGCGTGTACAACATCGGCGCGGAAATCACGGTGACCCAAGCGGTCACCCTGATTGGCATCGGGGGGGCCTCGGAAACCCTCGTGCAACGTTCCTCGGGCAGCAGCCGCATCTTCCGCATCAGTCACGAGGCGGCGGTGCTGGACGGGATGACCGTGGCCAAGGGCGAGGCTCCCTCAGGCGATCTCCGCGGCGCGGGCGTGCTGCTCACGGCCGGCACGGTGCGGAACTGCGTGATCTCGAACAACCTTTCCGCCCTGAAGACCGCGGGCGCCGGGATTTACGTGGCCGGCGGTCTGCTGACCAACAGCGTGATCTGCGACAACCATTGCAAGGATGGACCCACTGCGGCCGGAGTCCATATCACGAACGGGGTGATGGCCGGTTGCCAGATTCTCGCGAACGGCAAGGTCGGATACCGCGCACACAAGGGCACCGGCGTGTATCTGGACGCCGGAAGCCTGGTGACCGACTGCCTCATTGCCGGCAACCAGGGCACGGCCTCCACGTTTCAGAAAGGCGGCGGGGCCTATGTCTATGGCGGTGTCCTCACGCGCTGCACCCTCGTCAGCAATGTGGTGAACGACGCCAGCAGCGAGGGGGCCGGGGTCTGCCTGATGAAAGGCCGTGTGGAGAACTGCCTGATCGCCTTCAACCAGTGCACGGACAACGACAGTTTCGGCGGCGGGGGGGTGGCGCTATACGGCGGCACGCTGGTGAACTGCACGGTCGTGGGGAACAAAGGATCCTTCGGGTTGGCGTCGGGCGGGCTCGACAATGGGGTCGGCGTACAGTGGAACAACGGCGGCGTGGCCAGCAATTGCGTCATCTGGTACAACATGCGTCTGGGCAGTCAGGGACAGCGTAACATCGGCGGCCATGCCGGGTATGCGGGGGCTTTCCACCACTGCTGCGCGCCGGAGCTCACGCCGGACGTGAACGGGAACCGGACTTCGGAGCCGCGGTTCCTTGACCTCGCGCAGGCGAATTTCCGTCTGCGTGCCGACTCTCCCTGTGTCGATGCCGGTGGTTCGCCGTCGGCGGACGGGGATCTGGCCGGTGCCGCCCGGCCGGTGGACGGTGACGGTGACGGGACGGCCGCAGCCGACATCGGCGCGTATGAGAACGCGGCCGCCGGCGCGGTTTTCGCCTGCCACTTCACGAGCGCCACGAATGCGGCGCTGCTGACATTGGACACCACCTTCACGGCCGCCGTGTTCGGGCCGAACACGAACGGGCTCTATTACCGGTGGGATTTCGGCAACGGCACCGCAGAGGGAAGCGGTCTGGCGAAGGTGGACCGCAGTTATGGCGCGGGGGTGTATGATGTGACCCTCACGGTCAGCAATGAACTGGACGAGGTGGCCTCATGGACGCTTGCCGGCGCGATTCGCGTGGGGGTGCCCGTGGCGTATGTCGCCCCCAACGGCACGCATCAGTACCCGTATGATAACTGGACCAAGGCCTCGACCAACATCCTGGACGCGGTGCGGTCGGCCGTGGTCACGCCCGCAGGCGCCACGCGCGTGGTGGTTTCCAACGGCCAGTACAGTGTGGGCTCTTCCGCCGCATCGATCCTGATCGACCGCGGCATCACCCTCGAGAGTCTCAGCGGACCCGACGTCACGATTCTGTCCGGTGTGTCCGGAGCGGACGTTTATCCGAATCTGGACATCG
The DNA here is from genome assembly GCA_034003585.1 of Kiritimatiellia bacterium. Taxonomy (GTDB): domain Bacteria; phylum Verrucomicrobiota; class Kiritimatiellia; order RFP12; family UBA1067; genus JAPXSY01. The sequence goes on along the minus strand of JAVEYH010000038.1, from coordinate 6,500 downwards.
ACCATCCCGATGCCGTGGTGGACGGTTTCACCTCGCGGGGCGCGAATTTCGGCGCGATCGTCCACCGCGGGACGATCCGTAACTGTGTGCTGCGCGACAATGCGGGGAACTATACGCGCGGGAACGACAGCGGAATGGGTGCCGGATTGCGCATGTTCGGCGGCGTGGCCGAATCCTGCCAGATCCTCAGCAACTCGGTGGCGAGCGGTACCGGCATCCGCGGTGCCGGGATTTACATGAGCGGTCCGAGTCTGGTCCGGAACTGCACGATCAGCGCCAACCGCTGCCTGAGCTCGCTGGCCACGACCGGCGGGGGCGTGCGGTGCGAAGACCCGGTCAACCGGCCGGTGCTGCGGAACTGCCTGGTATTCCGGAACTGGCTGGAGGGGGGGAACTCGGCGCTCTATCAGGGCAAGGGCGGCGGCATTTACCTGAACGGCGGGGTGGTGGAGAACTGCACGGTGGTCAGCAACACCATCGGCAAGAATCTGATCCCGGGAACCTGCGGCGGCGGGTTACACTATGTGCTTGGGGCCGTGACCAACACGATCCTCTTCGGGAACTACTCCGTCAGCAATTTGTTGGAAGAGGCGGCTGATGATCTGGAACCGTCCGATCCCGCTGCCGTGGCCTACAGTTGCGCGCCCGAGCTGACGCCGGATCAGCGCGGCAATCTTTCGGCGGATCCGCTGTTCGCGAATCCCGGCGCGGGGGATCTGCGCCTGCAGGCGGGGTCGCCGTGCGTCAATGCCGGCGCCATCCTGGCATGGATGGCGGATGCCCTGGACCTGAAGGGGCGTCCGCGCCTCGACGGGCACTGGGTGGATATGGGCGCGTACGAGTCCGTCGCGCCGCGCGGGACCCTGATCGGGGTCCAGTGACCGGTCGGGAAAGGGGTGGAGGGGACAGCAGAATGAAAACGAGCCGCAGAGGATTCATCCGCACACTGGCCGCCGCCGGTGCGGCGGCACCGTTCAACCCGGCATGGGCCGCCGAATCCCCTGCCGCACGCTATGCCTTCGGGATTTGCGAGACGCCCGGCAAGGCGGCGGCGCTCAAGGAGGCGGGGTTCTCCTTTCTCGAGGGCGGGGTGGAGGCCACGCTGCAACCGAAGCTTCCGGACGCGGCCTTCGCGCCGCGGCGGGAGGCGCTCCGGGCCTGTCCCCTCCCGCTCCGGGCCTGCAACTGCTTCTTCTCCGCCGAGTTCCGGCTCACCGGCCCGGAGGCCGCCCACGGCCTGGCGCTCGCGTACGCGGAAGTGGCCTGCCGGCGCGCGGATGAGATCGGGATGCCCTTCATCGTGCTGGGCAGCGGCAGCGCGCGCCGTGTGCCCGACGGATGGCCGCTGGAGAAGGGCAGGGAGCAGTTCATCGCGTTTTGCAGGCAACTCGGCGAACGGATCAGCGGCCGCAGGGTGACGATCGTGCTCGAACCCCTCTACAAGCGCGGCTCCAATCTGCTCAACACCGTGGCCGAAGGGATCGGGTACGTGGATGAGATCAACCATCCGCGTATCCGGCTGCTGGCCGACTTTTACCACATGCTGTGCGAGGAGGAGGGGCCGGAGTCGATCCGCAAGGCCGGCGCGCGGCTGCGCCATTGCCACCTTGCGGAAAAAGAGAGCCACACGGCGCCCGGCATGAAAGGCGAGGATTTCAGCGGTTATTTCCGCGCGCTCCGCGATATCGGCTATGACGGCGGCGTGTCGTGCGAGTGCGGCTGGCCCAAACAAAATGTCGAGGCCGCGTGGCGCAAGGCGGTCGCCGTCATGCGCCAACAGTCCGGGATGTGACCGGCGCCGGGCTTGGGCGCGGGACGGGGCCTACGCGCCGGATGCCGACTCGTCCAGAAAGGCGCGGAGATTCACGGTGGGGACCCCCGGCGGCAGGCCGCCGCCGCAGGAGAGGATCACGCGCGCGCCGGAGCGCCGCCACGCCGTCTTCATCGCGGCCACGCCCTGACGCACCTGTTCGGGCGTGCCGTTCGCCAGCACGTCGCGCGGCGCGAGGTTGCCGAGCAGCGTGACCTCCGGGCCGGCCAGGTCGAGCATCCCGGCGAGCGGGTGTTCGAAACTGAAGTTGAACAGGTTGATTCCCGCTTTCGCGAGGTGCGGGGCGCAGAGCGTTCCGTTGGCATCGTTGTGAAACAGGCGCACGTCACTGTCGATGGCCGCGAAAACGCGCTGGAGATACGGCATAGCGTACCGGTCCACCTCCCCGGGGCCGAGGAACCCGACCAGGTCATCCAGGATCATCACGCCCCGGATGGTCGGGATCGCCGCGGCCTGCGCTTGGATCCACGCCTCCAGAAAACCGGTGATGACCTCCAGCATGGCATGCGTACCGTCGGGGTCGAGCAGCATTGCGGTCAGGAATTCGGTTGTGCCCATGAGGAACGAGGCGATGTTCAGCGGGCCGCGCGCGACCGCGAAACGCAGAAGATGGCCCTCGGCCTCGATCGCCGGACGCATCCGGACCAGGCGCCGCAGCGTGAACGGCAGCAACCCGGCCGAGCGCACGTCGGGCACCGTGAGGTTCAGCGCGGTTTCGCTTCCCCGTACAAGGGGTTCCGCAAAGGGCAGTTCGTGCTCGTGCCAGAGCAGACGCGATCCGAATGCGGAGGGTTCGGTGCACATGCCGAACTCGCTCCAGAAACCCGGCAGGAAAAGCGCGTCGGGAAACGTGCGCACCGCCTGCAGATGGCTCTCCAGCCAGACGGTTTCCGACGTGTAGTAATCGAGGATCGAGGCCTTGCCGGTCCACTCCGGCAGCCAGGGGCTGTCCGCGATGAACCCGCAGAGCGGCCGGTCCGGGCGTTCGCCCCGCACCACGGCGGTCAGCGCCTCCCACTGGGATGGGGTCATGTGTCGGTTCCTTGTCTTGCGGAGCGCGCTCCGGCGGTTCCGGTCACTTCGCGTACGCCTCGAACTGTTCGCTGAGCCGCGCGCGTTGCGCGTCGCCCGCAAACACCACCACCCGGTAGCGCAGCGTCAGCGTCCCGCCCCGCTTCAGCGTTGTGGCCTTGCCGTCCGCGGGCCAGAACATCGGCGTGGGGGAGAGGAATCCGTAGTCGCGGGTGAACCAGGGCGCGGGGTATCCCGGATTGGCGGGGTGCTGGAACAGGGCGATGCCCTCCTGCGCGCCGTTGCCGCGGGGTCCGTAAAACGCCATCCACGGCGAACCCTTGCCGAAGGTCGCCTTCTCCCCCGTGAGCCCTTCGGCATTGAGCATCGTGCCGCCCGCACCCATTGCGAAGGCCGGGTCGGCGCGCAGACTGAAGAGCGAGTGGTTGGTCTTTTCGATCACCACATCCGTCAGTGCCTCCAGCGTGATCTCGGCGTCAATCACGCGCAGTTCCGCCGACGGCGCGGAGAGGACATAGCGCCGGGTGTCGCGGAACGGCTCCGGCGCGTCGGGCCGCCGCCAGACGCAGGTCTGGCGGAGGATGACTTCCTTGCCGGAGACATTCGGCAGATCCGCGCTGGTGCCGCGTTGGGCACCCTCCAGCACGAGGCTCTCGCTGAGGATGCGCCCGCGCTCCATCTTGTCCTGCCAATAGTTGCCGCCGTTCACCCGGTCGCACCCGAACCACAGGGAGGCGTGATGCGGATACTGCGGGTTGCGCACCGAGGTGACCGACGCGCCGGAGGGTCCGTTGACCGGGAAGAAATACGGCAGCTTCTCGCCTGTGCGGTACCGGTAGCTGGTGAAAAAACGCGTGCCGACCCAGATGTCCACGGTGCTGTCGGACTGGAACGCGCGCAGCGTCTCCGCGGCGGAGACACGAAAGGAAAACAACGCGGCACACAGTGCGGCGGTGGTAAAAAAGAGGTTTTTCATGTTCTGCTCTGACTTTGCTGGATCTGCCGTGGTTCCGGCATCGGACCGTCACGCCTTTTTGCTCAGCCGCTCGTAGGCGCGCCGCGTGCCGTAAGGCGCGCGCTCTTCGCGCGCCAGCATCGCGTTGGCGGCATCGTCGTTCACGAAGTGTTCGGCCTGGGGGTCCCACGTCAATTTCCGCCCCAGTTTCATGCCGATGTGGGCCAGCAGGCAGGCGCTGCATGAGCGGTGCGCCGTCTCGGCCGGCACGATCGTCTCGGCGCGCGAACGGATGCAGTCGATCCAGTTCTGGTGGTGCTGGCCGCGGTGGCGGTACAGCTTCACGCCGTTTTCGCCGATCTCGCCCTCCAGCAGTTTCGGGTCGCTCGCGTCGAGCGGTTTCAGGGTCTGTCCCGAAGAGCCGGGGTCGGAAGCGGTGACCTTCACCGAGCCGCGGCTCACGAAGATCCACCCCTTTTCGCCGATGAAGCGCACGCCGATGGGGAACTTGTCCCAGACGCGCATGCGCGTGCCGTCCGCATAGGTCAGCGTGACATCGAACGCGCCGTGCACATCCCACAGGCCGCCGGTGTGGAAGGCCCCTTTGCCTTCGATCGCCACCGGGCCGGTCGCCTCCCATCCCATGGCCCAGTGGGCGATGTCGAGATGGTGCGAGCCCCATCCCGTAATCATGCCCGCGCCGAACTGCTCGCACCGCAGCCAGCCCGGGCGCGAGGTGAGCTTCGGGTCGTCCTGCCTGTGGACGCGGTCCTCGGTATACGGCACCGCGGGGGTGGAGCCCAGCCACATGTCGTAATTCAGGTTCGGGGGCACCGGCATGGCTTCCTTCCGCCCTCCGCCCGGATCGCCGGGCAAACCGACCTCGATGGCCCGGATGCTGCCGAGCCGGCCGTTGCGCACCAGCTCGCACGCGCGGTGGAACTGCGATTCGGAGCGCTGCTGCGACCCCAGCAGGAAGACGCGCCGGTTCTGGCGGATCGCGTTGCTGAAGATCCGCCCCTCGGTGAGGGTCAGCGAGGCGGGCTTCTGCATGTACACGTCCTTGCCCGCGAACGCCGCCTCCACCGCGGGCTGGCTATGCCAGTGGTCCGGCGTCGAGATGGACACGGCGTCGATGTCCCTGCGCGCCAGCAGCTCGCGGTAGTCCTGATGCAGCGTCACGTTCACGGAGGTGCCGCGGTTGGCGTACATCTGGTCCAGATAGGCCTTTCCCAGCGCCATCCGTTTCGTGTCCAGATCGGAAATCGCGACAACCCGCACACCGGAACACGTCAGGATCCCCGGCACGTCCATGCTGCGGGCGATCCGCCCGAAACCGATCTGTCCCACCTGGATCGTGTTGCTCGGCGCACCCTGCCCGAACACCGTTGCCGGAATGATCGTCGGAAACGCCGCGGCCCAAGCCCCCGCCGCCCCGGCCCTCATCGCCTCCCTGCGCGTCATGGTTCTCATCACTGCTCCTCCTTTTGCCGTATCCCGCCGTTCAGGGAAAGGATACCGCATCCGGATGGGATTTTTCCAGTGCATGATTTCGTCAGGGGTGTGCGTAATGTCGTCAGGCACGTTTCGCGGGACCGAACCGCTGCGGCGGCGAATTCCCCCCGGGCCGCAATTCCCGTCCCCTTCTTTGGTTTTTCCCGTTGCATCCTGCTTTGCGACAGGCGTATTTTCTCGCCATGCAATCCATCGCGTTTCCGAAGCAGCGGAATATCCTGATCCTGATGGAGTGGTATGATCATCAGATCCGGCAGGGTATCGGTCAGTACGCCTGCAGCCACAACTGGCACCTGACCGTGGACGAACAGGGACGCATCCCGCGCGGCTGGGCGGGGGATGGCGTGTTGACCGTGTTCCACCGGCGCCGGGACATGGTCCGCTACCTCCGGCAACTCCGGATCCCGGTGGTGGATCTGGGGCTCTACCGCCCCGACATCCCCCTGCCGCGGGTGGCGGGCGACCACACGCGGATCGGCGTATTCGCCGCCGAACACTTCGCGGAGCGCGGCTTCCGTCACACCGCATGGTTCGCCACCGCGCACTCCCCGATCCAGGCCCTGCGGCTGCAAGGCTTCGTGCGCGGGTGCGCGGCGCAGGGGCTGGACACCCCCGGGGTTTGGATCTGGGAAGATGCGGCGAACAGACGGTCTGGCGAGGACTGGAAACGCATGCGGCGCTGGCTGGAACGGCACCTGCGCCACGCGCCCAAGCCGCTTGCGGTTCTCGCGTACAACGATTATGACGCCGCGAATGTGGAGGACGTCTGCCGCGCGTCGGGCCTCGCTGTGCCCGAAGAGGTCGCCATCCTCGGCGTAGACAACAATGAGCTCATCTGCCTCAACCAGCCCGTCCCGCTCTCCAGCATCGTCCACGACCTCGCGCGCGTCGGGTACGAGGGCGCGGCGCTGCTCGACCGCCTCCTCCGCGGCGCGGCGCCGCCCGCGGCCCCGTTCCTGATTCCGCCCCGCGACATCGTGATGCGGCAGAGCACCGACCACACGGCTGTCAGCGTGCCGGAGGTCCGCCACGCCATGCGCTTCATCAGGGAAAAGCTCGCGGACAGTTTCGGCATCGACGAGGTTGCCGGCGCGGCGGGGGTTTCGCGCAGCACGCTCGACCGTCTCTTCCACCAGCATCTGAACCGCTCGGTCCACGAGGAGGTCC
>JAVEYH010000037.1:0-26727 GCA_034003585.1 Kiritimatiellia bacterium | reverse complement strand
CTAATGATGACAAATTCGGGGCCCGGATCCGGTCCGGGTTGCACCGGGCCCTCCCAAGCCACAAATATGGCCCATTCCCGCCCGAGTCGGTCTTGCGGAGCCGATCATCCTGTGAGATACTTGGAACGTTCTAATGGGACCGGAGGAAAGACGGGGTGGTCCCAGAGAAACAACAAGGGGGAATGCATGCGTTTCGCGATGTGGATGGCGTTGGGGTTGGTTTCCGGTGTGTGGGCTGAGGTCACGATCCATGTGGCGCCCGACGCGCCGGCGGGAGGGGACGGGCGGCGGCGCTCGCCGTACCAGACTCTGGAGCAGGCGCGGGACCATATCCGGGCGGCGCGTCAGGAAGGGCTGATCGCGCGGGATGAGCCGGTCACGGTCCTGCTGGAGCCGGGGGTCCATACGCTGACGAAAACCTTTGAGCTTACGCGCGAGGATGGCGGCAGCGAGGCTGCGCCGGTGGTCTACCGGGCCGCGAAAAGGGGACGCGCGCGTGTGCGGGGTGGGCTGACGCTGCCCGCGGATGCGTTCCAGCCGGTCACGGATGCGGCGGTTCTGAACCGGTTCGACCCCGCCGTGCGCGGACGTGTCCGGGTATGCGATCTCACATCGCGCGTGTCCGGCGTGTTCGAGCCGTTCAAGAACGCCTATTCGGGAACGCCGGCCGCGCCGTGGCTGTATCACGACCGCAAGCCGATGACGCTGGCGCGCTGGCCCAACGCGGATGCCCCGCAGGAAGGGTGGGCGGGTTTCACCAATGCGGTGGAAACGGGGAAGGCGATTCCGGACTCCCCGGATCCCGCTTTGCGGAAGCCGCGTCCGGGTGCCTTCGAGTTCGCGGATCCGCGGCCGGCCCGCTGGAATCTGGACGAGGGGGTCTGGCTGATGGGGTATTGGACGCACGACTGGTCGGACGAGGTGATCCGCATCGCGTCGTACGATCCGGGCAGGAAGGTGATCGCCCTGGCGGCCCCGCACGGATACGGGATCGCGGGGGGGACCTGGGGCAAGGCCATGCGGCGCTTTTTCGCGCTGAATCTGCTGGAGGAACTGGACGCGCCCGGCGAATGGTATCTGGACCGCGCGCGCAAACAGCTCTATGTCTATCCGGAGGGAGATCCGGAGGCGAAGGACGAGTGGGTCTTGGCGACGCTGACGCAGCCGATGCTGGCCGTCTCCGACGCGGCGCAGATCCGTGTGCACGGTCTGGCGTTCGAGTATTCGCACTGCGCGGGAGCGGCGATCACGCTGAAGAACACCGAACAGGTTGAAATCGCGGGGTGCGTGGTGGCCAATCAGGCCGGGAGCGGCATCGGCGTCTCCGGCAGGGCCAACACGGTGCGATCCTGCGATCTGTACCATCTCGGCAAAGCAGGCCTCTCCCTCAACGGCGGCGACCGCAGCAAGCTGATCGCCGCGAAAAATCTGGCGGTCAACAACCACATCCACCACTACGGACTCTTCCAGCGGACCTATGCGGCGGGGATTTCGGTAAACGGCTGCGGACAGATCGCGCGCCACAACCGCATCCACGATGCGCCGCACAACGCGTTCCTCTATGGCGGAAACGAGCACCTGCTGGAGCTGAACGAGGTCTACCGCGTGGTGATGGAGACGGGGGATGCGGGCGCGTTCTACACGGGCCGCGACTGGACCAGCCAGGGGAATGTGCTGCGGCACAACTTCATCCACACGCTGGGCGGCGGCGATGAGAAGCATGTCAACACCATGGGCTTTTATTTCGACGATTGCGACTGCGGCGACCGGATCGAGGGCAATGTGTTCTGGCGCGCGGGCCGGGCGATCATGATCGGCGGGGGGCGCGACAACCCGGTGGTCAACAATCTGATCGTCGATTGCCCGATCGGGTTCCACATCGATTCGCGCGGAATGACCTGGAAGCACTGGAACAACACCAACGATCCGAGCTGGTGTCTGGATGCCAAGGCCCGGGCGTTCGACTACCGGAACCCGCCGTGGAGCGTGCGCTATCCGAAACTCGCTTCGATCATGGAGGAGAGCCCCCGCGAACCGCTCAACAATCCGGCCCGCCGCAATGTGTTTGTGGATTGCGTCGAGACCTGTTCGTTCGACGGCAAGGTGATGGGCCTGCTGCACAAGATGGAACTGACGGACAACCTGATCGTCAACACGGTCGGCACGAACCGGGTGGGCAAACTGCGTCAGGGGATCGACAAAGGATTCCGGACGGTTGCGGGAACGCCGGACAAGCCGTTCGATCCGGGTTTCGTGGATGCGGCGAACGGGGATTTCACGCTGCGCCGGAACGCCCGCCTTCTTGCGGAGCTGCCTGCCTTCGAACGCATCCCGTTCGAGCGGATCGGACTGTACACCGACACCTTCCGGCGCAAGCTGCCGCGCCGGTGACTTTGGTTTTGCTTTTTGGCGTGGTAGCGGTCCGGTATGCGGTTGTTGGGACGGAGTCCGACCCTCCTAAATTCGGGTGAAACGTTTTTCGATACGGGAAAACGGATAAAAAGGAACGAAATGGAGCCGACACTGACAGTCGAGTTGTTAGTCAAAGAAGCAAAGATTTTTGCCCAACGCGAATCGCGACACCGCGAGCGCAGTCTTTTTGGCGTGACAGATGGTAAGGCCGTCGGCACCTATCTGGAGCATAAATTTCAAGATTGCCTTCAGAGGAAATACTCGTACGTCAAGGGGTCTTCGGCCAAGGGCATCGACTTTCCGAAACTCGATGTTGACATCAAAGTCACGAGTATCAGACAACCTCAGTCCTCCTGCCCGTTCAAGTCTGCCCGCCAGAAGGTCTACGGACTTGGATATGCCCTGCTGGTGTTTGTCTACGCTAAGACAGACGACAGGAAAAATCGTACCGCCACCCTCAACATCAATCATGTTGTTTTCGTGGAAGCCGGTCGTACTGCTGACTTTCAGACAACCACGGGAATTCTCAAAATCCTCGACAATTCAGGGAATGCTGACGACATCGTAGCCTTTATGGCGGAACGGTTCTTGCCCCTTGACGACATCCAGTCCAGACAGTTGGCTGTGGAGATTCTGAAGAAACGGCCAGAAGTTGGATACCTTACCATCTCCAATGCTCTTCAGTGGAGACTTCAGTACAGTCGGGTTATCGAGCAGGCAGGTAAGGTGAAAGGAGTTAACAAGGTCATCTGATGTTGTCGACTAAGAAATCCGAATTCGGGGATTTTCAAACACCGCCCGGTCTTGCAAAAGAGATTGTCGAGTTCCTTCGTGTAACTGGCGAGACTGCGGATGTGATTGTGGAACCCACTTGTGGAAAAGGCAGCTTCATTTGCGCTGCCACTGCCGCGTTTCCGAAGGCAAAGGCTGTTTACGGTTTTGACATTAATCCCGATTATGTCCGTGAAGCAAAGCAGGCGCTCGGACGTGGTGGGATGCGGGAAATCCATTTGGAATGCCGAAACTTCTTCCAGATGGACTGGGAGGATTTCTTTGCGGGCAAAAATGGTCGCATCCTTGTGATAGGCAACCTGCCGTGGGTCACGAACTCTGCTCTCGGATCGCTCGGGAGTAATAATCTGCCTGAAAAGACGAATTTTCAAGGACACAACGGTTTCGCCGCCAAGACCGGTAAAGCCAATTTCGATATTTCCGAGTGGATGTTGATCCGGCTCTTGGAGGTTCTTCACCTCCGTGCCTGTTGTGTGGCCATGCTCTGTAAGACCGCTACGGCGCGGAAACTGTTGCGACATGCATGGGTGAACCAGTTGAATGTTGGCCTTGCGTCACTCCATCTCATCGACGCGCATGCGCACTTTCAAGCGTCGGTTGACGCTTGCCTGCTCATCGTGCATACGGGTATTGCGAAATCCTCCGCTACCGCCTCTGTCTATCCCGGTTTTTCTCTAGATGGCCGCATTGCAACATTTGGACTCGCCGGTAGGGAACTTGTGGCTGACATAGACGAGTATTCCCGACTACGCGATATTGACGGCATCCCTTACTATACATGGAGATCCGGCGTAAAACACGATGCTGCGGGTGTCATGGAGTTCAGGAAGGAGAACGGGCTCTTCATCAACGGGCGCCACGAGAAATGTCAATTGGAGGCCACGTACCTGTTCCCTTTGTTGAAGTCGTCGGATATTGCCAACGGACGGACGACGCCGGAGCGCTATGTCCTCGTTACGCAACGAAAGCCGTCGGATGACACAGAGGCGATTCAAGAGAGAGCACCGAAGACATGGGCTTACCTTGCGGCACATGCAGACGCTCTCGATAAAAGGGGCAGTATCATTTACCGAAAACGGCCCCGGTTCTCTGTTTTCGGTGTAGGCGACTACACATTTGCTCCGTGGAAGGTTGCGGTGTCCGGCTTATACAAGAACTGCCGGTTTGAGGTCGTAGGCCAACAACAAGACAAACCCATCATGCTGGATGACACCTGTTACTTTATCCCGTGTTCTTCAGGGGAAGAAGCGACCTTCCTGTGTGAGCTTCTGAATTCCAGCGTTTGCCAGAGGTTCCTCAGATCGCTTGTCTTCTTCGACGCCAAGAGACCTGTCACGATGGATGTGTTGAACCGTATCGACTTGAAAAAAGTGGCGGAGCATGTGAGGAAAGAATCTGAGGTGCGCAGGTTTCTGGTGGGGGCGGCAGGTTTTGAGGACAGGCAACCCCTATTGGTGTTCGAAAAGAAAGGGAAATACAAGTCCAAGGGAGTTCGTGCACGGCGCGTTCCGCGCTGCCGCTGACGCAGCAGTTCTTGCTTTGCACGTCGCCGCCTCACCCCGGCCCGACGGGCAACCGCAGTTCCGCAAGGGTCTCGAAGCGCGCGGTCCGGGGGAACATGTCGAAGAGTTGGACGCGGCGGATCACGTATCCGCCCGCGCAGAGTCCCGCCAGATCGCGCGTCAGCGTGGCGGGATCGCAGGCGGCGTACAGGATCCGGCCGAAACCGCAGGAAGCCAGCGCGCGCGTGACCTCCGGTTGCAACCCGTCCCGGGGTGGATCGAGGATGCAGGTGACGCGCGAGGGGGTTGCGGCCAGGGCCTGCGGCGTCACCTCCCCGTGCCCCAGCGCGCGGCAGAGGAAGGTCGCGGGAATGTCCAGCGCTGCGGCGTTCAGGCGCGCCGCAGCAACGGCCCGCCGCCCGGATTCGATGCCGGTCAGGCTGCGGGCGCCTGCCCGCATGCAGGCGAGTCCGAAAACACCCACCCCGCAATAGAGGTCGAGCACGTCTCCGTCCGCGTTCTCCGCGGCGAACCACTCGGCAACGGTCCGCACCAGCGCGTCCCCCACGGCGGGGTTCACCTGATAGAAGCCGTCCGCGGGCACGCGCAGCACGCCGACCGGCGAATCCTCCGCGAGCAGGCCGTCTTCCGGAAGGGGCGGAAACGGCGTTTCGACGGTCTGCCAGCAAAACACGCCGTGATGCGGCGTGGACCGGAATGTGACGTGGTCGCCCTCCCGGAGGCGCTGCGCTTCCGGCGTGTGGCGGAAAGCGGCGAGCGTCGCGTTAATGGCCTCGTCCGCCAGCGGGCAGGCTTCGAGATCCAGCACGCGGTGCGAGGGCTCTTGACGGTATCCGAGGCGCAGGCCGCCGCCGGGAGCGCGCTGCGCGTGCAGGACGATCTTGTTGCGGTAGTGGAGCGCCGCGGGTGAAGCGACGCCGGGCAGGCATTCGGCTGTGCCGGACGCGCTTTGCGGCAGGCGCCGCAGAAACCCGTCAAGCTGCCGCTGCTTGGCTTCCTGTTCCGCCGCGTAGTCGAGATGGTCGTACACGCACCCTGGGACGCGCGCGGGCCGGCCGGTGTCCGGATCCGTCACGCGGCAACCGGGCGCGATGCGCCGGGGGGAGGCGGTGAGAATGTCCAGCGGTTCGGCCCGGGCGAAACTCTTTTTGCGCTGCGTGATCCGGACGCGGACCTCCTCGCCGGGGAGGGTCTGCGGCACGAACACGACCAGGCCGTCGGCACGCGCCACGCCATCCCCGCCGTAGGCCAGGGATTCGATGGTGCAGGTGAGTGTTTGGCCGACAATCATGGCAGCGGGTCGCCGTACAGGGTTTGCGGCGCCGCGCGGGTGATGCGCACGCGCACCGCATGGCCCGCCGTCAGACTGGCGGGGGGATCGAAGACCACGATCTTGTTGCCCGGCGTTCGGCCCGACCAGCGTGCGGCGTTCCGCAGACTCGGTCCTTCGGCCAGCACCTCCTGGATCGTGCCGACGAGCTGCCGGTTGAGCGCCACGCCGCGCAGATCCTGGTCCGCCAGCAGCACCTGGTTGCGCCGCATCTTCTCCTCCTCCGCGACGTCATCCTCCAGCGCGGCGGCCGGGGTGCCCGGACGCGGCGAGTATTTGAAGATGAAGGCGTTGTCAAAGGCCGCCTCCCGCATGAGCGCGCGGGTCTCTTCGAAATCGGCCACGGTCTCGCCGGGGAACCCGACGATCACGTCGGTCGTGAGCGCGAGGTCGGGCATGGCCGAGCGCAGGCGGGCCACCGCGTCCAGATATCCGGCCCGCGTGTACCCGCGGCGCATGGCCTTGAGAATGCGGTCGGAACCGGACTGGAAGGGCAGGTGCAGGTGGTGGCAGAGCTGCGGCACGTGGCGCATGACGCGGACAAGCTCATCCGTGACGCCCGACGGGTGACTCGATGTGAAACGGACGCGGGCGATGCCGGGCACGGCGGCAACCGCCTCCAGCAGGCGGGCGAACGGCTCGCGGAAGCCTTCCGGCGAAGAAGCGTCCCACGCCTCCCAGACCGTGTGGAAGCGGCCGTAGTTCATGACGCTCTGCCCCAGCAGCGTGACTTCGCGGATGCCGTTGCGCGCGAGCGCGCCGATCTCCGCCAGAATCTCGCGGGCGGGGCGGCTGTACTCGGTGCCGCGCACATCCGGGACGATGCAGTACGCGCAGCGCCGGTTGCAGCCGAGCAGAATGGTCACCAGGGCCGCGAAGCCGGACTCCGCATGGCTGTCCGGCACATCCGGCAGCTCATCCGGCGCGGACCATTCGCCCAGGCCGGTCTCGCCGGCCAGCACACGGGCCACCAGGCGGGGGATCGCGCCGGCGCGGCGGGTGCCCACCGCGAAATCCAGACCGCGCACCCGCGAAAAGATCTCCGGTCCCAAACGCTGCGCCATGCAGCCCATCACCCCCACCATCCGCCCCGGCCGCTCGCGCTTGCCCGCGCAGAGCAGACCGAGTTTGCCGAGGGCCTTGTCCTCCGCCTTGCCGCGGACGCTGCAGGTGTTGACCAGGACGAGGTCGGCATCCGCCTCGCGGTCGGCAGGCGTGTGGCCTGCGGCCTTCAGGACCGCGGCGGCGGCGTCGGAGTCACGCACGTTCATTTGGCAGCCGTAGGTGTGGAGCAGAAAACGCATGGGTCAGGGTGTGGGTTGCGGAACCGTTCCGGACGCGTCCGAAAAACCTTCCGTGATCCGTTCGATGAGGTTGACGTACGTCCATTCCGGTTGTTCAAGCGTGCCGAAAACCCGGAATTCCAGCAGCAACCGCGAGAACGGCAGGGTCACCAGCCGGACAATGCGTCCGGCGATGGTCTTTTGACGGAAGATGCCGGCGCGCACCGTGAAGTCCAGTTTGTCGGTGTTGAGGTCGTAGGTGCCGCGTCCGAGGATGCTGAAGAGATCGCCCTCCAGCAGGAGGTTCTCGGTGGCGAGGACGCCGTTGCGCAGGGTGAAATCCATGGAGCCCGAGGATTGGTTGACCAGCGAGGAGACGCCGGGAATGTTGCGCGTGAGGTAATCGGTCAACCCCGCGAACAGCCGCATGCGGTGGATCACGCCGTCCCGGATGTCCGCATGGCCGCTGCCGTTCAGTCCCGCGATGGGATCCCCGTGGGCGGGCCCGGTGAGGCGGACCGTTCCGGTGACCAGGCCGGCCCGCTCGTTGGTCACATTGAAAGCCTGCGACAGCTCGGCGAGGTCCACTCCGGCGAAGCGGATGTCGGCGTCGAAGACCGTGGCCGCGGCGGCATATTCGGGGAAGGTGAAGGTGACTTCGCCATCGACCTGGCCACCGCTTGCGGAGCGCGCCGCGGCGTGATGAAAGCGTGCCGAATACCCCAGCATGTCGAAGTCGGCGGTCAGGTCGCGCACCCCGAAATTCAGAATCGTCCCTCTGCCGAGCGCGACCTGGCCCCGGAGCGCGTTGGTGATCGTGCTCTCCTCCGCCGAAAGGGCGATCGCGCCGCGGACCGAGAGGGAAGGGGGGGTGTCGCAGTGGATCCGGTCCAGTTCACCTTGATTGAGCACGTTGATGAGCGTGGTAAAAGGTTCCAGATGCATCACGGTCCGCGCGTCGATCTCCAGGCCTTCGGTTTCCTCGCGATAGGTCAGGCTTCCCGTGATCGGCGCGCCGTCCGCGGTCTGGGCCTCCAGCGGATCGATCACCACCGTGGTGTGGATGTTGGTGCCATACAGGAAGAGGGTCCCTTTGGCGTGGGAGACCGGTACGCCGCGATACGCGCAGGGGCCGACGTCCAGTCCCAGCCGCATGGCGAAGTCCGTGGTGTCGAGATCCACGTCAAACGAATACGCGGCGTCGACCGGCCGCGCGATTTTGGAGAAGCAGTCGATCTGGCGGATCGCGCCCCGCGCGCGCAACACCCGGAAAAGCGGCATCAGGTTGTCGGGGAAAGCCTTGCCCGCGACCTGACCGCTGACGCGGCGGCGGGCGAGGTCGAGCGTGACCTGTCCTGAGACGGTCATGTCGAACGCGGTGTCGGGCCAGCGGATCATCACCTCCGACACGGCGATCCGGTTCGCGTCCGGATCCACGGTGGCCGTGAGGCTCCGGACGCGGATGCCGAGCACGTCGGCTTGCTCGATGCGTAACGGGAACGGTTCCAGATCGGGCAGCTCCGGCAGGGGCCGTTTGCGTTCGGGCGTTGCGGGCGGCAAATCCGGCAGGGCCAGGTTTTTCAGGGTGACGCCGCGCACGCGCGCCCGCATGGGGGTTTGCGGCAGCAGCGAGACTGTCACCGCGATTTCCTCTACCGCGAGCAAAGGGCCGTCCGCGATCCGTTTGGGCAGGGCCTTCACATGATGCAGCCGCAACCCCCCGTCCAGGGTGAAGGTGGCGCGCCCGATCCGCACATGCACGTCTTCCGTCGAAACGGCCTGCGCGATCCGCCGCACGATCGGCGCGGGGATGTCATGCCCGATCAGGTACAGCGCAAGAATCCCGGCCAGCGCGAGAATCAGCGCCAGCCAGAAGAGGGTCTTGCACGCCCGGCCCAGAATGGAGAGGAATCGCCACATGATGGAAGAACCGTGCCGGAGCGGACACAGGCCGACCGGTAAGGGAAGCATACCGGATGCCCTCGGACAGCGGCAACAAGAAAGGGGGCCCTATCCCGCCTTCTGCAGGCTGCCCGTCAGCGCGGAGAGCACATTCTCCTCGGTGATGATCCCCAGCACCGCGCCGTCCTGCGCGGCGCGCACCAGCACCATCGGCTGCCGGTGCGCGCGCATCAGGGGCAGGACATTGTCGGCGCACTCGTCGGCGCGGACGAAACAGGGGGGGTGCATCCCGTCACGGGCCAGAGTGCGCTCCGGGTCCGGCGCCCGCGCGAGAAGGTCGAGCACATCCAGCACCCCCACGCAGACCAAGCCGTCCGCCGAGAACACCGGCAGCCGCACATGACCGGATTCGCGCACCAGCCGGTAGCACGCCTCCAGCGGGGCGTTCTCCGCAGTTTTGGTCACCCGCGCCAAAGGGGTCATCACCTGTTCCGCCTTCACGGATTGAAGAGTCAGCACGCGGTTGATCATCAGGCGCTCGAAGGCGCTGATGCGCGCCCCGTCGCGGGCGTCACTGACCACATGCTGGATGTATTCGCGCGTCATCAGGAAACGCTGCCCCGCCGTACCGGCTTTCTGCGGCGTCAGCCACCGCGTCAGCCAGAGGACCAGCGCGGTGAGCGGCACGAGTGCCTGCTCCACGGCATAGAAGAGGCGGATGACCATCAGGGTGCGGCGCAGGGGGCGTGTCGTGAAGAACAGCTTGGGCAGGTATTCGCAGAAAAAGAGCATCATGCAGGCCATGGCCGCGGCCCATGCGCTTTGGAGCGCGCGGCTGTCCGGCAGACAGGTCTGCGCGAGGCTGGCCGAGAGGGTTGAAAGCATGACGTTGACCAGGTTGTTGCCGACCAGGACGGCCCCCATGAAACGCTGCATGTCGGCGAGGTACCCGTTGAGCAGCACGGCCGGCTTCAGGCCCGTGCGCACCAGATGCATCAGCCGCGCGTGGCTGATCGACAGCACCCCCGATTCGGTGCCGGAAAAAAAGGCCGATGCCGCGAAACAGCACAGGATCAGGAGAATCTGGAGTTCGGGGGTCACCGCAGTTCCCCCCTGTCCGGCTGGTCATACGGCAACTCATCGCCCTCATGCAGGACTTCCGGGGTCTCCTCCGGGCGTTCCAGCACCTCCAACTGCACCACGTCGATCCGGCGTTTGCGCAGCCGGCGCACGGTCACGCGGCATCCCTGCGCCTCCACGGTCTGGCCTGCCTGCGGCAGGCGTTTGGCGTGGAAGGTGATCCATCCGGCGATGCGGTCGGCATCGTCCGCCTCCAGTTGCAGGTCGAGGCGGTGGTTGAGTTCGTCGAGGCTGACGGTGCCGTCGACCAGCCAGGTGTCGCCCTGCAGGTTGCGGATCGCGGGCGTGCGGCCCTCCCCGCCGCGTGCCACCGGCACGGTGATGAGTTCCAAAATGTCGCCGCGCGTGATCAGGCCTGCGGTGCCGCCGTACTCGTCCAGCACACAGGCGATGTGCTTGCCGCTGCGCTGAAACGTCACCAGCAGATCATCCAGCGTCACGTTCTCCGGCACGAACAGGGCGGGGACCGTGGCTTTGCGGGCATTGTGCGCGGGATCGAGCAGGAACGGGGCCGCATCCAGAAACCCTTCGATCGCATCCGGTGTCCGGACGTACACGGGCAGATGGCGGAACCGCGCTTTGCGCACGGTCTCGACCTGCTGCTCGACGGGCGTGTCCAGGTCCAGCCCCACCATGTCGACGCGCGGGGTCATCTCGTCGCTGGCCATCAGTTCCGACAGCCTGAGGATACCGTCCACCATCGACGCCTCCTCGGCATCGATCACGCCCTGCTCCTCGCCCACCTCGACCACGGTTAACAGCTCGTCATTCGAAAGGGCGCGGCGTTCGCGCCGCAGCGCGTTCTTAAACACGCGCGACGCGGCGGTCAGCACCAGATTGAACGGCCGCAGCAGCCAGAGCCAGAAGAGCAGCAGCCGGCTGCACAGGGGCGCGAGCCGCTCGGCGTGGAGCATGGCGATGCGTTTGGGTGTCACTTCGCCGAAGAGCAGCAGCGTGACGGTGATCACGGGGATGGCGATCGCCTCGCCCCAGTGCGGCGTCAGGCGGGAGAACATGAGGTACCCGATGGTCGCGATCGCGAAGTTGACCAGGCTGTTGCCGACCAGCAGGGTGGAGAGGATCAGCGGCGGGTCGGCGAGCAACCGCTCCAACCGGGCTCCGGCCACGGCATTGCGGTTGCGGATCCGCTGCACCTGAATGGGGGAGAGGGAGAAGAGCACCGTCTCGCTACCCGAAAAAAAAGCCGAGAGCGCGAAGAGCGTCAGCAGCACAACCCCGTTCAGCATGAAAAAAATCGGATTCATGGTGAGGAAACGTCGGCCACCGACAGCCGGGTCCGGTGCCCGCTGTTCAACGTCTCGATCTCCATGTCGCGGATCATCCAGCGGTCATCCGTTTTCTTGACGCGCTGCACCCACATTTTGCGCACCGGCGTCCCTTGCGGGTCGAGCTGTTCGGCCTGCATCAGGCAGCGCAACTGCCGGTCCACCCAGACCCGCACCGCCGAACATCCGGGGATCGGCGCGGGCGGCACGGTCACCAGAATGTCGCAGTCCCGGCCGTTGCGGCTTTCGCCGCGCGGCACATCGTCGAACCGCACCTCGGTCCACCAGAGGAAGTCAAGGGTCAGATCCATCCAGGTCATGTCCGTGCCGCGGACCCGTCCGGCATAGGAGGGCGCGTCCACCGGCCGCTGTTCGGGGCCGCGGAACAGGCTGATCTGCGCGGGCCGTCCCGCGGGCCGCGTGAGCACCGCGCGCTCGACCAGCGAGGTGCCTGAGGCATCCAGCAGCAGCACTTCGGCGGAAGGCGGGCGGGCGCCCCAGTCGAGCATCAGTTTGAAGGGCTCTTCCGCGAGTTTGATCCCGCGCAGCTTGCGGACCGTAAGCGTACCCTGGAGCAGCATCCGGTCCGTGGGGATCAGTTGGGTACAGGCCGCCAGAATCTGGGCCGCGGTCAGGTTCTCCTCCCGCGCCGCCTCGGCCGTGGCCGGGCGCGGTTCGGCATCAACGCGGCAGACCGCGCCGAGGGTGACGACGCACAGCAAACAGACGCAACCGGGTGTGTTCTTCAAACGGACCTCTCGTAACGCGGCGGGGTTCCGGACCGCGCGCATGCCCTATGTATAGCACATTCCCGCCCTGCCCGCAACAAGCGCAACGTCATTCGGATTGCGGAGCGGCCGCGGAAAACCTATGATACCGGCATGCATTCGATCCTCTTTGAGTTCGGACCGGTCACCATCCGGGCGTTCGGCCTCTGTATGGCGCTCGGGTTTCTTGGCGGCTGGCGGACGGCGGTGCTGCTCTGCAAACGGACGGGTCAGGACCCGGACCGGCTGACCGCCCTGCTGACCTGGCTGATGATCTCGGCGCTGCTGGGCGCCCGCGCCGCCTATGTGCTCGAGCACTGGCGCGCCGAGTTCGCGGACGCGCCGCTGGCAATCCTGCGCGTGGATCAGGGCGGCCTGATGTTCTACGGCGGGTTCCTCGCGGCGGCGCTGGTCCTGCTGCTCCACGCGCGTATCCACCGGCAGCATGTGCTGGCGATCACCGATCTGGTGCTGACAGTCGTGCCGCTCGGTCACGCTTTCGGCCGGATCGGCTGTTTTCTGCACGGCTGCTGTTACGGCAGGGTGACAAGCTCGCGCTTCGGTGTGGCCTTCCCGCAGGGGTCGCCCGCCTGGTGGGAGCATGTTTCCGCGACGCCGCCGCTGATTTCGCAGCATGCGGCGGCGAGCCTGCCGGTGATCCCCACGCAGTTGATCGAGGCTGGGGCCAACGCGCTGCTCTTCGCCGTGCTGTTCACCCTTTATCCGCGGTGCCGCCCGCTGCGCGGTCTCCTCACCGGCTGTTATCTGATGGCCTACGCCGCGCTGCGCTTCGGGATCGAAATGCTGCGGGGCGACCCGCGCCTTGCCGTGGGGCCGTTCTCCATCAGCCAGGCGATCAGCCTCGGGCTGTTCGCGCTGGGTCTGGCGCTCGCCGCCTACTCGCCGCGGATGCGTCTGGAGGTGCGGATCGCACAGAACGCTTTGCCGCACATGGAGCAGTGATCGTCCGTGGCGCCGCCGTGCGGGGAACGCGTCTTGAGCCAGCGGGCGCGGGCGCCGGCCGGATCGAGCGCCAGCTTGAACTGCCCTTCCCAGTCGAAGGCCGCGCGCGCGCGGGACATCGCGTCGTCGCGATCCCGCGCGCCGGGCCTGCCGCGCGCCACATCGCCGGCATGCGCCGCGATGCGGTAGGCGATGACCCCCTGGCGGACCTCATCGGCCTCCGGCAGCCCGAGATGTTCGGCGGGCGTCACATAGCAGAGCAGCGAGGCGCCGTAGCAGGCGGCCGCCGTGGCGCCGATGCAGGAGGTGATGTGGTCGTATCCCGGCGCGATATCCGTCACCACCGGCCCCAGCACATAGAATGGCGCGCCGTCGCACACCGCCTGCTGGCGTTCCATGTTCATGCGGATCTGATCGAACGGCACATGTCCGGGCCCTTCGACCATCACCTGCACGCCCCGCGCGCGGCAGCGGGTCACGAGTTCGCCGAGCACGTCCAGTTCGCCGAACTGCGCCGCGTCGCTCGCATCCGCCAGGCAGCCGGGCCGCAGCCCGTCGCCCAGCGACACCGTCACGTCATGCCGCGCCAGAATGTCGAGCACCTCGTCCCAGTGCGTGTACAGCGGGTTCTCGGCCCCGTTGCGCCGCATCCACTCCGCCATGATCGCGCCGCCGCGGCTCACGATGCCCATGATGCGCCGCATGGCCAGATCCACATGGCGCAGCAGCAGCCCCGCGTGCAGCGTCATGAAATCCACGCCCTGTTCCGCCTGTTCGCGGATGACCTGCAGCAGCATCTCGGGCCGCATGTCCGGCACGTCCCCCTCGAGCCGGGAGAGGGTCTCGTAGACCGGCACGGTCCCGAGCGGCACGGGCGAAGCCCCCAGCATGCCTTCCCGGATCGGGCTCACGTCCGGCCCCACGCTCAGATCCATCACGAAGTCGGCGCCGGCATCGAGTGCGATGCGGAGTTTCTCCAATTCATCGCCCTTGCCCGAGCGGGTCGGCGAACGCCCCAGATTCGCGTTGATTTTGGTGGAGAAGAGGCGTCCGACCCCCACGGGCCGGACGCCCGCGTGCGCGGGATTGAGCGGGATCACCGCCTTGCCGCAGGCCACCGCCTCCCGCACCTGTTCGGGCGTGACCCCCTCCGCCGCGGCAACCCGGACCATCGCCTCGGTGACCGTTCCCGCCTTCGCTGCTTCGATTTGCGTCATGGTTCCCTTTTTCCGTTCACACCGTTTCCACCGTCACCCGGTCACGCGGCAGGCGCGCGGGGGTGCCCAGCACCGCCGCCACCTCGCCGACTTGCGCGCCGGTACGGATCGATTCATACACATACGCCTTGCCCTCGGCCACCGCCTCGACCAGCGGGCGCCCGAGCGCCAGCGAAGCCGCAATGGCCGCGCTGAGCGAACACCCGGTCCCGTGCGTCGACAGCGGCGACGCCAGTCGCGGGGTCGCCACACGATACGACACCGCACCGTCACACAGCACATCTTCTGCGCAGGGCGAGTCGGCATGGCCTCCTTTGACCAGCACCGCGCAGCCGAACCGTCCCGCCAGTTCGCGGGCCGCCTCCCGCATCGCCTCCGGCGTCCGTACCGGCCGGTCCAGACCCAGCAGCACTTCGGTTTCGGCCAGGTTGGGCGTCAGCAGGGTGGCCAGCGGCAGCAGCCGCGCCGTCAGCAGATTCAGCGCGTCCTCTTGGAGCAGGCGCGCGCCGCTGGTCGCGACCATCACGGGGTCGATCACCTTCGCGATCCGGTTGTGGCACACCAGACGGTCGGCCACCGCCTCGATCACCTCGGGGCAGGCGAGCATGCCGGTTTTGAGCGCCGCGATGCCGTACACGTCGAGCACGGCATCCAGCTGCTCCGCCACGAACGCGGCGTCGGCGGTCAGCACGGCGCGCACGCCGAAGGGGTTCTGCGCGGTCAGCGCCGCGATCACCGTGCACCCGTGCACACCGAACACATGGAAAGCCCGCAGATCCGCCTGAATGCCCGCATTGCCGCCGCTGTCGCTGCCCGCGATCGTCAGGGCCGCGGGCAGCCGCACCGGCTCCCGGCATTCGTCATTTTGCTCGCTTCTCACTCTTCCACCACCACCGGCAAGCCGGGCTCGACCAGATTCAGGAAACGGACCGCATTCCAGTTGGCCAACCGGAAACAGCCTTTGGACTCGGCCCGGCCGATGTGTTCGGGGATCGGCGTGCCGTGGATGCCGTACCCCTGCAGCGAGAGACCCACCCAGGCCAGGCCCACCGGGTTGTTGGGCCCCGGCGGGATTACCAGCTTCGATCGTTTCGGGCCTTCCGGATCGAACAGGTGCGGGTCATACAGATAATTCGGATTGGGGGCGATGTTTTTTACCGTCAGCTCGCCGTCGGGACGGCGCCGCTTCTCCCGCGCGATCGAGCAGGGGAAGAGCGCGATCAGTCCGCCCGCTGCGTCGAACACCGTGATCTCCATGCGGCTGAGCGCGATGCGCACGGAGCCCGCTTTGACGGACGGGACGCGCGCGGCGCAATCGGGCAGCACGAGCTCCGTGCCGGCGGGCGGGTTGGGCCATGGGACTTCCGGGTTCAGACGCGCCAGCGCCCGCTGGGAGGTGTGGCCCTTCTCCGCCACCATCTCCTGAATCGTCTCATACGTCATGCCGGCGAGTCGCGCCCGTTCCTCCCACGATTCCGGAACCGGCCCGATCGCGGCCCGGTCCGCTTCCGTCACCGTGTACCGCGTCAGGACATCCGCGTCCCCGCCCAGCGCCTCCAACAGAGCCGCGTCCGGCACGCCGGTGGCGGGCAGTCCGTTCAGGGTCTGCCACGTCATCAGGGCGATTTCCGTCCGCTTGCCCCAGACGCCGTCCACGCAATTGCAAGACAGGTTGCGACGGTCCAGCAGCACCTGCAGACTCAGCACATCCCGGTCAAAACCGGAGCGGTACCGGACGAAACGTCGGTCCGCGGCCGGATCCGGCGCGGCGCCTGTCACGGCCGCGGCCAGACCGATGCCCGCCAGCCACACGCCAACCTGTCTCTCGAATCCCACCGTGCCGAATCCTTTCCGTCTAGCAATGGCCTGTATTATACCACAAGCGGAGGGTCGGTCGATATCATTCCGCACTCACGCTTTTGGCGCGCGCGGAGGAGGTCTTGACGCGTCCGGCACCCTGCCCGTAAAATAACGCGGCATCGGCGGGAAGCGGGACGTTTCGAAAGGATCGGAACGTTTCCGGAACTGATCACCGGCTGTAGGTGCGAGGAGGATAGCGCGATGTCAAACGAACGGCGTTTTCTCATCTTGTGTCTGATCGTCCCCTGTTTCCGCCTTTCCGCCGCGACGGCGCTTTTCGAGGTCACGGACGGCCTTTGGGAGGTGCCGGGCAACTGGAGCATCGCGGCGGTTCCCGGCTTGGCAGACAGCGCGCACGTGACGTTCGAGGGCCGCACGGTGCGGATCACCCAGCCCGGCGCGGTCTGCAACAATCTGGTCGCGGGATATGCGGCCGGCGAGACCGGCACGGTCTGTCTGGTGACCGGTACCCTCTATACCGCCTCGTCGCAAAATATCGGTCGTAACGGATGGGGACGGTTCATTCAGGAGGCGGACACTACCAATCGCAGCGGCGGGTCCCTCACGGTGGGCGAGGGCGTAACCGCGGAAGGGCTGTATGAACTGCGCGGCGGATCCCTCGCGGCGGCCGAAGGTTCCGCCTGGGATCTGAATGTCGGCTACAACGGGCGCGGCGTCCTGCTGCAGACCGGCGGTGTCCTCGGTGATTTCGGCAGCGCCTCTTCCTCCCGCTATCTGTTCGTGGGGCGGGGCTCGGGCGAGGGGAGTTACCGAATGAACGGCGGCGAGGTCCGGTTCACGAACAACACCTATGTTTCGATCGGGCACACCGGGACCGGCGCGTTCGCGCAGAGCAACGGCATGTTCCGCATGCTCCGGGTGTTCAACGTGGGCAAGGAGAACGGGGGTCAAGGATCGTTTCTCCTGGCCGGGGGCACGAACAGCTCGTACCAGTTTACGCTGGGCGAGAAAGCCGCGGCCCGGGGTTCCGCGGTGCTGTGCGGCGGCGAACTCACCACCGCCGTCGAGGGGCTGGACGTGGGGTACTACGGCACCGGAACGGTCTGGCAGAGCGGCGGGACGGTCACGCTGGCCAAATACCTCTTTATCGGGCGCGACGCCGGCTCGCAAGGCCGTTACCTCCTGACCGGCGGCGAGATCGCCCTGACCAACGGCAACAACCACATGTATGTCGGCGAGTACGGAAACGGCGCCCTGCTCCAGAGCAACGGGGTGATCCGCGTCCGGAATTGGTTCACGGTCTCGCGGCGCACCGGCAGCTCCGGCGTCTACCGCATGGCCGGCGGGGCGCTCACGGTGCAGGCGAACCTTCAGCTCGGCGAACAGCCCGGCAGCCGGGCCCGTTTCGAGATTGTCGGCACCAACAGCGTCATCGCCTGCAACACGCTGACCGTCACCACCAACGCCACGCTGCGCGCCGAACTCTCTGCGGACGGCGTGTCGGCCGTCGCCGTCCAGAATCAGGCTGCCCTGGCCGGACGGTTGGAGGTGGCGGTGGCGGACAAAACGTTCGACCGTCCGGTCACCCTCATCGCCGCGGGTTCGCTCAGCGGACAATTCGACGAGGTGGTGCCCGTGCATCCGCTGCGCCAGGTGGACGTCACGTATGAGTCCGGCACCGGGAAGGTGACCCTCTCGAATTTCAGGTATTTCACCGGCACCGTCATCGGACTGTATTGAATCATGCGCCGCCTCGCCCGCTCCATGCCGGTGATTCTGGCTTTCTCGTTTTCCTGCCGCGACGGGAACGCGGGTCAGGCGTTGACGCCGGTGTTGTGC
Organism: Kiritimatiellia bacterium; assembly: GCA_034003585.1. Lineage (GTDB taxonomy): Bacteria > Verrucomicrobiota > Kiritimatiellia > RFP12 > UBA1067 > JAPXSY01. Next base: position 8,452 of record JAVEYH010000037.1, on the reverse strand, counting down.
CTCGCCGCCCGGGATACGCGGGCCCAGGGGCTGGACGGCATTGAGACGAACGCGCTCGCTTGGTACCGAGAGCGGGGCTTCGCGCTGCACTTCGACTATTACGAGAACACGGCGCCCGAAACGCTGCGCCGCTTCCCCGTTGTCGTCGGGATGCTTTCGCAACTGCATCAGGGCACCTCCGTGTTCGCCGGGCCGTTCGGCGGGGAGATCGAGGCCTACGTGCGCGGGGGCGGCTCGTTCCTGTTCTTCTCGGGCCCAAGTTACTACGGCACGGCGGATTTCGATCGCATGCAGAACCCCTTTCTGGAACGGTTCGGCGCCCGCCTGCTGCGGGAGGTGCCGCGCGCGCCCGGCCGCGAGCGTGCGGTGCCCCGGATCGTCCGGTACCGGTATTTGCGCACGGACGATATCGCGGACTCGCCTTACACCGGCGGTGCCCGGGAGCTGTATTTGCCGCTCGACCATACGGACGACTATATCCGCACGCACACGCTCTGCCTGTCTGCGGAATGGGACGTCCTGGTGACCGCGGGCGCGCGGGTCGCGTCCTACCCGCACGCGGACTGGATGCGGGGAAGACGGGAACCCGGGCAATACCGCGCGCGCGCGCCGGTCCTCGCCCTCCGCCGGCTGGGACAGGGCCGTTTCGCCCTCTTCGCCACCGCCTCCTCCTATTTCGTCTGGGAAGCCGGGCACCCCGCGTTGGGCGACGGGTTCGTGTTGCGCACGGGCGGTTTGGACCTGATGACGGGTCTGCTCGCGCGGCTTGCCGCGGAGTCCGCGTTCCGGGACGCGCCCGGTTTGCCTGCGCCGCCCTCCGCTGAGGCGGGCCTGCCCGGCGCGGCCGTGCCGGTCATGCCCGAGAAAAAATGGTGGTTCCGATATGTGCTGTCGCGTCTGGTGCCCGACGGGTACGGCGTGCGACAGTATATCGACTGCGGCGCCCTGTCGGATCTTCCCCACACGCCCGCGCGCGGCCGCGGCTGCCTCGACGCGGCGGACGGGGAACTGTTGCGTTCACCGCGCGCCGCGACGTTTCATGCGACTGCGGCCAACGCCCGCGGTGTCGGCCCCCGTCCCGTCACCTACCGGTTCGGTCCTGTGAACCCGCGGCGCCGATATGCGCTCGGCATGCTGCTTTGGGGCGCCGCGCCAGATACGGGCCGCGATCTCGAGGTCTCGGCCGGCGGCCGGCCGGACATGTTCAGGCTGCCTTCGTTCGCGCTCGGCCAGGCGCCCCGCTGGGTGATCCGTCCGGATCTGAAGCCGGACGAGGATGGACGGATCGACGTGCGGTTCGCGCGCGGGGCCGGGGGCACGGGAACCCATACGGGCATCGCCGAACTCTGGCTGTTTGAGGAGGGGGGGGCGTGCCTGGCTGATCCCGACGAGATGGCGGCCTTCGACACGCCGCAGGAGGGGATGGCCGTACGCTTCCCCGCGCCAAGGGTCTGGAAAGGCCTGATCGGCGCGCGTTCGCCCGCGGACGGGGGCTCGCCCGTCGCGGATCTGGCCGCGGCCGCGCGCGCCGCGGGGCTCGACTTCCTCGTGTTCACCGACGCAGCCGCAAACCACACCGACGCGAGTTACGCCGGCCTGCTCGCGGCGTGCGCGGCCGCATCCGCCCCGGCGTGCGCGGTGTTCGCGGGAGTCCGGTTCACGGCGCGATACGCGGGGGACCCCGCCCGACAGCGCGCCGCCGGCACCTTCGGGCCGGTCGGCGGCTATGTGTTCCACCCGTTGCGGCGTCTGCCCGACGAAAACGATTACGGCAATCCCTCCGCGCTCTTCTGGCGCTTTTTCGGCGGCGCCTTTTCCGGCGGCGAGGCCGTACCGCCCACGCTGTCCCAACCCGGCGCGAACGGGATCCGCCCGTGGCACCAGCGCTTCTGGCGGGGGTTTGACGTGCTGACTTTTGACGGGCGGGGCCGCATTGAGGATGACTCCGCCGAGCTGTATGCCGAGCTGCTGGCGTCGGGTTACGGTCCCCAGCCGCGCCTTTCCTGCGTGTACCGCACGCCCGCCGACATCCTTGCCGCGGCGCGGGCCGGGCGTTTCACCCTGTCCGCGGCACCCTCCCGCGACGCGTTCGCCAGCCATGCCCACGCGACCCACGCGACCACGGGCCCCGTCATCCGCGCCTTCCGCGCGGCGGACGATGCCTTCGGCGGATATGGCGCGGGCGGCGGCCTGATCTTCGGTGAACCGCGATGGGTCGCGATGAATCTCGACGTCACCCACACCGCCGCGCTCACGCGCGTCACCCTTTTCGCGGACTCCCGGCCTGTGCGTCGCTGGCATCCGTCGGCCCCCCATTTCTCCGTGATCGAGCCGATCCGCCTCACCGAGGGTGCGGAGTACCGGATGGAGGCGGAGGCGTGCGATGGCGGCAGGGCCTGGAGCGGCCGGTTCCAAACCGTCGCCCGCGCGTTCGCGACCTCCATGTGCGCGGACAACCAGAACACGATCTCCACCCTGTTCAAAACGCCCGCGCGGTTTGTCCGCGACGAGCGGGAACTCTATCTCCAGCACTCCTACTGGCACACCGGCGAGGCGGCGGGGCAATTGGGCGCCATGCTCGATGCCGCGGCGCGGGTGCCGCGTGTCGATGAGGCCGCCATCATTCAGCCGTGTAAAACCTTCCACCCTTGTCCGCTCGTCCGGTTCCGCGACGGCTCCGCCGAGGACCACCGCTGGGCCGGGTTGCAAATCGGCGGGCGTTCGGCGGACGCCTTCCAAATCCGATACCGCTTCGAACGCGAGGAGGCCGCCTTCCGCTCCGGCACGCGCCTCACCTCCTGGCGGCCCGAGGTGTCCGGCGCGACGGCGGTGTTTGTGGAGACGACGCTGGAGGCGCGCCGCGATCTGGCGCAAGGGGAAGCGGAACGCATCACGCTGATCGATCTCGCGCTCCGACCGGATTTGGCCTATGACTGGAATTTTTCCGTGACCGACGCCTCGGGGGGGGTGGTGGGGCAGGACCGGTTCAACGCGTCCGGTTTGAAATCCCCTCCGGTTTTTCCGTTCGGGCGTCACGCGCTGGCGGGTATCTGGACGGAAGGGATCGGCAATCTGTTTGTGCTCGCCTGCGATCCCGCGCCGAAACGCGTCGTCTTTTCCGTGGTTGAAGGCGGGACGCGCGCGCGCGAACGGATGACCGTTTCCCTGGATGGGCGCGCCTATGCCCGCGGGGAGCGCGCCACCTTCCGGCATATGGTTCTGCTGGTCCCCGGCCGGTTCGCTTCGCCCGCCGATGTCCGCGCGCTGCAGCAACGGTTGCTGTCCCCGGTCGCGCGCCTCACGGTGACGGACGGCCTGCTTCGGGAAGGGGCGCCGGTGCTCCGTTTCGGCGCGGGCACGAACCGCGCGGTCAGCGGGAGGATCGAGCCCAACCCGGATAACCCTGACCCCGTCCCGGTTGAAATCGACGGGGTGGAGCCTGACTGGCCGTTGGCGGTGGAGGGCGCGGAGGGGCTGCGGCAGGTCGGGGCAGATGGCGCGACCCTGCGCCTGCGCCTTGACCCGGCGAAGGAGCCGTATGCCTTCGCGGCCGGTAACCTGCTCTGGGCGGATGCGCCCGGGTTGCGTCTGGAAGCCGGCGCGCCGACCCGGCGCGGGCTGTACTATCTGGCGCATAATCCCACGCCGCGGCCGGTCACCTGCGTGGTCCGTCCGAATCCGGCGTTTGCGGCGGTTCCGGATTTCCGCCACACCCTGACCGTTCTGCCCGGGGCGACGGTCTGGCGCACAGTCCCGGCGCCCGGACCGTGAACGGTCCCGCGCAGGCGTCGCGCGTCAGCCGAACAGCGCGCGCGCATTGCGGGTCGTGATTTCCGCCACCCGTTCGGGACGGGTCTTACGCACAGCCGCCAGGCAGGCGGCCACATGGGTCACAAACGCGGGTTCGTTGCGTTGCCCGCGCAACGGCACCGGCGCCAGATAGGGCGAGTCCGTCTCGATCAGCAGCCGGTCATCCGGCACGAAGGCCGCGCTGTCGCGCACAGTCCCGGCCTGCCGGAAGGTGACGATCCCGCTGAAGCTGAGGGCCATCTGGCGGTCGAGCAACTGCGCGGCGAACCGCGTGTCGCCCGTGAAACAGTGGATCACCCCGCGCAGACCCTTGCCGCGCCAGGGCGTCCCGTCCAGCACGCGCAGGGTCGCGGCGTCGGCTTCGCGCGTGTGGACGATGACCGGCAGACCCCAGGCGTCGGCCAGCCGCAACTGCGCCGCGAAGAGCGCGCACTGGGCCTCCGCGGTCTCCGGATGGTAATGAAAATCCAGCCCCGTTTCGCCCACTGCCGCGGGCGGATGCGTTCCGGCGAGTTGCCGCAGCGTCTCCGCAAAGACCTCCGGTTCCGCTTCGGCGGCTTGGTCGCGGTCAAAGCCCAGAGCCAAGCGGACCGTATCCGGGAACGCTTCGGCCGCGGCGAGGGCGCCCGCGTTCAGCTCCGCGCTGCCGCCTACCGCCACCACCTGGTCGACGCCGGCTTCGCGCGCGCGGGTCAGGGCGGCCACGGTCTCCGCGGCCGTCAGCGTAAAATGCGCGTGCGTGTCGTAATAGGATTCGGCTGCCATGGTTTCTCCGAAATTAGCGCGCGGTACGCCGCAGGGGAAATACGAAGCGCCGCTCGAACGGGAAGGCGTCCTCCAGATGACGGATCAGCGGCTCGCCCTCCTCGGGCTGCCCCAGGACTTCGATCACATCGAAACGGTAGTACAGATCCGGAAAGCGCGCTTTGCGGAGATAGGCCGCGGCCGCGCGGTTGAGCGCGTGGCGCTTCGCCGGGTCCACTGCCCGCGCCGGCCTGCCGAACGTCTCGCGGCGGCGCGTCTTGACCTCCACGAACACGAGAATCTCGCCTTGGCGGGCGACGAGATCCAGCTCGTCGCGGCGGTTGGGCCGGACGTTGCGGCCCAGCACCGTGTACCCGCGCGCGCGGAGATACGCAACGGCCTGTTCCTCGCCCCATGCGCCGACGCGTGCCGAACGCGGCACGCCGTCCCGTTCCGCCTCCTTGCGACGGAGGACGCGCCGCAGCAGTCTGGAGAGCGCGGACACCGCATCACTCCGCCATGGCCTGACGGCCGGCCTCGAAGGCGCGGAGATTGAGTTCGAGCAGCTTGCCCGGGATCCGTTCGCGCATCGCCGCTTCCCAGCATCCGGTTTCGAACGGCACCAGCGTCGAAAGCGCGCCCGCGATCACCATGTTCACGGTCCGCAGGTTACCGAGCCGCTCCGCAAGCGCCAGGGCCCGGATGTGTCGCGCGCCGGGGTATTCGGCCTGGAGGCGGGCGTCCAGATCCGTTATGGCTGGCTGCTGCCCGCTAGACACCGTGATCGGCGTCAGGTCCTGATCATGGATCAGCGCCGTTCCGCCGGATGCCAGCAGGTGACGCCAGCGCAACGCCTCCAGCCGCTCGAACGCCACCAGCAGGTCGCTCGCGCCGTCCGGGATGATGGGGGAGTGCACGCGTTCGCCGAACCGTACCTGGCTGATCACGCTGCCGCCGCGCTGCGCCATGCCGTGGATCTCGCTCTTCTTGACGTCCAGGCCCGCCAGGACTGCGGTCTTGGCGAGGATGTCGCTGGTGAGCAGGATCCCCTGACCGCCCACGCCGACCAACGAGACATTCATCGTTTTCATTCTTCCGAGCCCTCTGTGGCGACGGTGGCGGCGCGCCAATGACGGCTCCCCGCGTCAGGCCGTCGCGTGCCGTTTACCGGATGCGCCGGATCGCGTTGAACTTGCAGGTCTGGCGGCACAGGTCGCAGCCTGAACACTGCACGGGGTCGATGTGTGACTTGAACCGTTTGCCGTCCGCGACCGCCTCGCCGCGTTCGATGGCGGGGCACCCCAGTTTGAAACAGGCGCCGCACGCCTTGCACAGGGCGGCATCCACCTCGTAGGTCCCCGCGTTCATCAGCTTCGCCGCGATGCGGCACGGACCGCCCGCGATCACCACTGACGGCTCGGGCGCGTCCAGCTCCTCCCGGAGCACGCGCTCCAGCGCCGCCAGGTCGTAGGCATCCACCCGGACCACCCGCTTGTATCCCATGGCCCGGGCCACCTCGGCGATGTCCGTGACGGGCGCGGGCCCGCCGCACAGCGTCTTGCCCGAACCGGGGTTCTCCTGATGGCCGGTCATGCCGGTGATGCGGTTGTCGAGCACGATCGTGGTGATCGTGCCGCCATTGTAGAGTACGTTCAGGATGCCCGTGAGTCCCGAATGGAAAAAGGTGGAGTCGCCCAGAACCGCGCAGACGCGCCCCTTGACCCCGGCCTTCTCCATGCCGAACGCGTTGCCGATGCTCGCGCCCATGCAGATCGTGGTGTCCATGGCGTTAAGCGGGGGGAACGCCCCCAGGGTGTAGCATCCGATGTCGCCCGTCACCGTGGCGCCGAGTTTGGCGAGCGTGTAAAACACGCCGCGGTGGCTGCACCCGGCGCACAGGACCGGCGGCCGCGTGGGGAGTCCGGCATCCGCCCGCCGGACCTCCGGCAGCGTGACATCGCCGAGCAGTTCATGGCGCAGCGCCGTCAGCCGCAGCGGATTCATCTCGAGCATGTTCAACTCGGTCGTGTGCGCCACGACCGGGATGCCCAGCGCCCGGACCTGTTCCTCGATGAACGGGTCCAGCTCTTCGATCACCAGCACGCGTTCCACACGTGCCGCGAAGTCCCGGATCCGTCCGGCCGGGAGCGGATTCGAAAAGCCCAGCTTCAGCACGGCGAACTCGGGGAAGACCTCTTTCACATACTGGTAGGTCACGCCGGAGGTGATGATCCCGATGCGCGTGTCGCCCGCCTCGATCCGGTTGAACGGCGACGCGCAGGCCAGGTCGCGCAGGGCCGCCGTGCGTTCCTGCGCCTTCAGGCGCTGCGGCCGCGCGAACATCGGCACCGGAATGTAGCGCCGGATATCCTTGACATACGGTTTGCGGGGCGGGTGGCCCGGGGCGAAGTCGTCGCCCACATCCACCACGGTGGAGGTGTGCGAGGTCCGCGTGGTCAGACGCACGAAAACCGGCACCTGATAGCGCTCCGAGACCTCGAACGCCTCGACCACCATATCGAACGTCTCCTGGCTGTCCGCCGGCTCGAACAGCGCGGCGCGCGCGAACCGCACCAGCGTGCGGTTGTCCTGCTCGTTCTGCGAACTGTGCATCCCGGGATCGTCGGCCGTGATGATCACCAGCCCGCCGTTCGCCCCCACATAGGTGTAGGTCATGAGCGGATCCATCGCCACGTTCAGGCCGACGTGCTTCATCGCGGTCAACGCGCGCGCGCCCGCGATCGACGCGCCGATCGCAACCTCCATGCCGACCTTCTCGTTCACCGCCCACTCGCAGTAGACCGAGTCTTTGAACTTGGCGACGTTCTCCAGAATCTCGGTGCTCGGGGTGCCCGGATAGGCGGAAGCCACGGCGCATCCCGCTTTGCAGGCCGCCCACGCCACCGCCTCATTCGCCGACAACAGGACTTTCTGACTCATCGTTCCTCTCCGTTCCCAACCGGGGGCCCGCTTCGCGCGGGAGACCCGGGGCGCGGGCGCGCAACCCCATAAAGCAAAAAAAACCCTCTCGTCCGGGTTTCCAAAGTGGTCTGATCTGGTGGGAGATAGTGGACTCGAACCACCGACCCCTTGCATGTCAAGCAAGTGCTCTAACCAACTGAGCTAATCCCCCCGAGCAGAAAAACGGAGGTACTGTAAACCATACGCCGTTCCCTGTCAACCGCCGGAAATGCGACTTTCGTAAAACCGTTTCGGGATGCGCGGCGTTATGGTATGGATAAAGCCGCGTTCGGACCTGCGGAACCGGTGCCGGTGTGCGGTGGCAGGCGGGCAACGCGTTAGGAAAAGGGGAAAAACGGATGAAAAAGGGGATTGTGATTGGAGTGGCGGCGTGCACGATTCTGGGCGCCCGCGCCGAAACCTGGACACCGGAAAAAACATCCGAACAGTGCCACATGGGGCGCAGGCTGGAAGTCTACACCAACGGCGTGAAGGCGGCGTGGGGGTACTCGGTGCCGCAAAAAGACGCGTTTCTCGTGCTCCATCCCAAGCAGGCGCGCAAGGGCGCGCCGCTCTATGTGGTCCTGCACTCGGCAGGTCACGACGTCTACTCATGCCTACAATGCACGAAGACGCCCGGCAACCACGACATCTACCATGTCCCCGAAGATTTTTTCGGTCTGTATCTCGACTGCCGCGGCAACAAGGGTGACTGGTGGTGGGGCATCCAGTCATACAAGGGGCCGGACGTCAGTCCCACCGGGAAGCGCGTGATCGACACGGTGAAGTGGGTGATCGGGACGTACGCGATCGACGCGAACCGGGTCTACCTGTGCGGCAACTCGATGGGCGGCAGCGGCACGCTCGGCATCGGCATGCGCCACGGCGAGGTCTTCGCCGCGATCAAGGCGAACGTGCCGGCGCGCGTCGAGCACGT
>JAVEYH010000036.1:11927-27056 GCA_034003585.1 Kiritimatiellia bacterium | reverse complement strand
CTCGGGCGGGCTCACGGAAGCCGACCGGGCGCGGCTCCGCATGGGGCGTCAGGCCCTTCACGCGGCACGCCTCGCGTTCCGCCACCCGCGTTTCGGCACGCCGACCGAAGTGATCGCCCCGATTCCTCCCGACATGGCCGTCCTGACCGGTGGCGCACGGGTGCGATTATCCGCACCCGAAGGAGGATTTGGGAAGGAGGAGTTAGGAGTTGAAACCCCCTGAAGGCAGAGGAATTGAATAATCCGGTATGCTGACGAACCGGTGTCTCTTCAGGAACAGGCATCCGCTTCCTGACGGGCCGTATATGGCTAAAAGGCGTGGAATTTCAAGAAACATAGTGTTTTACTCAAACTCCTCCTTCCTAAATCCTAACTCCTCCCTGAAAGTGAGACCCGCGCGCCGACCGCGCGGGTGCTTGACTTTTCATTATTCCTCCGCATACTGAGAACGATTGGCAAATGCGTTCCGGGTCAAAGTATGGTAAGGGGAGCAATGAAAAAGACGCTTCTTTCTGCTTGCGTGTGCTGGGTTGCGCTTTCCGTTCTGGTGCGCGGCAGCGACTTGATCATCTGGGATGACGCCGGTGCCGGTGACAAATGGGATGTCGCGTATCCGGTCGGCAACGGACGGCTCGGCGCCATGCCGTCCGGAAATTTCCCGAAGGAAAAGATCCTGATCAACGAGGAGACGATCTGGCATCGCGATCCCGCCAAGGTCATGCCGGAAGACAGCTTCGTTCACCTGGAAACCGTGCGGCGGCTTGAGGCGTCCGGCGATTACGCGGGCGCCGGCCGGTTTTTCGAGAACCGGTTTCAGCAGAACGGCACCAACCCGGACAGCTATCAACCGTTCGGCTGGATGGAGATCGAGTACGTCACCGCATCACCCCTCCGCAAACAATACCGCGAACTTGACCTGACAACCGGCATCGCGAAGAGCGTCTATACCCTGGACAACGGTTCGGCCATCACCCAGAACGTGTTCGCCTGCGGACAGGATGACGTGATCGCGGTCACGATCGCGGCGGACAGCCAGACCCGGCTCCGCGTGCGCCTCGACGGCGGATCGGTCCGGAACAGCGAGATCGTCAAGACAGGCGCCGCGACCGGCCGGGACGCCACCCGTTACGTCGGGCACGTCCGCGCGCTGCCCGCCGGCAACGTCCGCGCCGGCGAAGGGTTTCTCGAGGTCTCAGGCCCCGGGCCGATCACCCTGCTTGCGGCAGTCGCCACCGACCTTGACCGCCGCACGGCCGGCGCCAAACTTCCTGACGGCTGGCAACGGAAAGCGGCCCGGACCCTGGATGAGCTGGACGGCATTTCGGGGGACGCATTGCGGCAACGGGCCGTGGAAGGGCACCGGCACTATTTTGACCGCGTGGACCTGGATCTCGGCAAGACCGCCGCCGCCATACGGGCCCTGCCCACCAAAGAACGGCTGAAGCGCGTCCAGGCCGGCAACCGCGACGACCCGGACCTGATCGAGACGTATTTCCAGTTCGGGCGCCACCTGCTGATCGCCTCCTCCCGCCCCGGCTCCTTTCCCGCCAACCTGCAGGGCATCTGGAATCCCCACGCCAAAGCGCCCTGGGGCTCGGACTTTCATTTGAACATCAACCTGCAGATGAATTACTGGCCTGCGGAAACGACCAACCTGCCGGAAACGCACGAACCCCTGCTGGACTTCATCCGGTATTGCCTTCCGCCCGGGCGCGAGATGGCGCGCCGCCTGGGCATGCGGGGCTGGTGCATGGGACATGCCACCGACATCTGGGCGAACGCGAGGGTCATGTCCTCGCGCGTTTATTGGGGAGGCTCTTTCTTCGGCGGGCAGTGGATGGTCCTGCACATCCTCGAACACTACCGGTTCAACCGAAACAAGCGCATCCTGGAGGACAACTGGGACATCCTGACCGATTCCGCGGCGTTTGCGGAGTCCTGGCTGATTCCCGACCCCGCGACCGGGAAACTGCTGGCGCGCCCGTCCAGCTCGCCCGAGAATTCGTTTCGCTATACTGCGGCCGACGGCGTGAAAACCAACGCCGCGCTTGCGTCCGGCAACACGTTCGACCAGTTTATGATCCTGCAGGTTTTCCAGGATTATCTGGAGGCGGCGGAGATTCTCGGCCGTACGGGGGAACCGCTCGTCAAAACGATCCGGGCGGCGCTGCCCAAGGTCTACCGGCCGCGTGTCGCGGAGGACGGGCGGCTGATGGAGTGGCGTCTGCCTTTTGAGGAGGCCGAGCCCGGACACCGCCACATCTCGCATGTGCTGGGAGCGTACCCCGGCAACCGGATCGATCTCGACGGCGATCCGGTCATGCGTGACGCGGTGCGCCGCTCGCTGGAGTACCGTCTGTCGCACGGCGGCGCGAAAACAGGCTGGAGCCGGGCTTGGACGATCGGTATTTTCGCGCGCCTCGCCGACGGTGCCCGCGCCTATGAAAACCTGCATGCGATTCTGGCGAAATCCACCCTGCCGAACCTCTGGGACAACCACCCGCCGTTTCAGATCGACGGCAATTTCGGCGCCACGGCGGCGATCGCCGAGATGCTCCTGCACAGCCACGGCGATCAGATCACTCTGTTGCCGGCGTTGCCGGCAGCCTGGGCGGACGGGCAGTTTTCCGGGTTGCGCGCGCGCGGCGATTACACCGTCAGCGCGCTGTGGCGGGACGGCGTGGTGAGGGAGGCGAAAATCCGCGCGGGGCGCCATGCTTCCGGTCCGGTCCGCCTGATCTGCCAAGGCCGGTCCCGAACGGTCTCCGTGAAGCCCGGCGAGACGCGCAACATCACGCCGGAAGGGTGAGGGGGTTCACGCGGGGCCGCGGAGTTCAGCGCATCAGCAGCCCGCCTGTGAGATCCAGCGTGGCGCCGGTCATGTACCCGGACGCGCCCGAGGCGAGGAAGACGACCGCATTCGCGACATCCTCCGGTTCCGCGATCCGGTTCAGCGGGATGCGGCTCAGATAGCGGTCGAGGTTCGCCGCGAGCTTGTCCGCCACCATCTCGGTCCGGACCATGCCCGGCGCCACCGCGTTGACGCGGATGCCGGCGGGCGCCGTCTCGCGCGCCAGGGCGCGGGTCATGGAGACCAGCGCACCCTTGCTGGCGTCGTAGGGGAGGTGGCCGGAGGTGGAGCCCAGAAAGGCCGCCTGCGAGGCGATGTTGATGATCGTGCCCTTGCGTCCCGCGGCGGTCAGCCGCCGCACATGCTCTTGGCTGGCGGCAAACGCGGCGGTGACGTTGATGCGGAAGGTCTTCTCCCATGTTTCCACACTGTAGGAGCCGAGCGGTCCGCCGGGGCAATACGCCGCATTGTTCACCAGAATGTCCGCCGGGCCGAGCCGCCGCTCCAGCGCGTCGAACAGGGCCGCGATTTCGGCGGGCTGTTCGAGATCCCCCCGGAGCGCGCACGCTCCGGCCCCGTAATCGCGCGTGAGCCCCGTTGCGAGCGTTTCGGCCGCCGCCGCGCTGTGCGCGTAGTTGATCCCGACCCGCACGCCCTCCGCCGCCAGCCCGCGGCAGATTGCGGCGCCGATTCCGCGCGCGCCGCCGGTCACCAAGGCGACCTTACCCTGCAAATCCAGTTTCATCCGCGCACCTCCCTTACGGCGTCAGCACCACGCGCAACGCTTCGCCCCGCTCCATCAGCCTGACGGCCTCGTGAAACCCCTCCAGCGGGAGCCGGTGCGTCACCAGCCGTTCCGCGGGGAACGCGCCGGAGGCGAGCAGCGCCACCGCCTGCGCGACATGCGGCGGCGCGGAGTCGCTCGATCCGATCACGCGCAATTCATGGTAATGGATGAGACGGCTGTCCAAACTCAGCATGCTTTTGCCTGCGGGCAGCGAGGCGAACAGGCAGAGGGTACCGCGTTTGCGCACCAGGCTCAGGGCCTGCTCCTGCGGCGCCGCGGCCGGCGCCGCCACGATCACCACATCCGCGCCCAGGCCGCCGGTGGCGTCGCGGACCGCCTGCGCCAGATCTTCAACCGCGGGGTTGACGAGACGGTCGAATCCGAACGCCCCGCACTGCGCCAGGCGCGCCGGGTTGATCTCCGAGAGGATCACGCGGCCCGCGCCGCGCGCGCGCGCGGCCACGGCATTCAGGATGCCCATCGGTCCCGCGCCCATCACCAGCACGGTGTCGCCCTCGCCGACGCCGCTGTTTTCGCAGGCGTTCACGGCGCAGCTCAACGGTTCGGCCAGCGCCGCGAGCGCCGGATCGGCCGACGCGGGAACGCGGATCACATGCCCGCCCCGCACGGCCGCTTCCGGAATGGCCACGCACTCGGCCATGCCGCCGTCATAGCCGAATCCCATGGGCCGGAGGTTCGCGCACAGATTGCGCCAGCCGCGCGCGCAGTAGGCGCAGGCGCCGCACGCGACCGACGTCGCCATCACCACGCGCTCGCCGACGCGGAACGCCGCACCCGCGCGGCTCTCCACGACCACGCCCGCGAACTCATGGCCCATCACGATCGGCGGGCGCATGCGGGGGTTGCCCGATTTGTACGCCTTCATGTCCGAGCCGCACACCGCGCAGGCCTCGACCTTGACCCGCAGCCCGCCCTCCCCGCAAACCGGAACAGGTACCCTCTCCACCCGCACGTCGCCCTTCCCGTGATATACCACAGCCCGCATCATATCCCCATTCCGAAAACAGATTCACCGCCAGCCAACCAATGCGCCGACAAGCTACTGCACGAATGAACTAACGCACTAACGCACCATTGCACTAATACCCGTCCGTCGCCGGGGCGCCGTCGAGAATCTTGTCGGCCGAGCCGACGCCCAGGCGGTCCGCTCCCATGCGGACGAACATCACGGCGCGTTCCCAGTCACGGATCCCTCCCGAGGGTTTGACTTGGGCGCGGCCCGCGCAGGTCTTCAGCATGACTTCGACCTGCTCGGCCGTCGCGCCGTCGCCGTTGAACCCGGTCGAGGTCTTCACGAAATCGGCGCCGGCGGCGATGGAGAGCTCGCAGGCTTTCGCGACCTGTTCGAGCGTCAGCAGGCACGACTCCTGGATGACCTTCACCAGGACCCCCTTGGGCTTGGCCACGGCCACGACCGCCTCGATGTCGCGCTTCACGTACTCGTAATCGCCCGAGAGGAACTTGCCGATGTTCATCACCATGTCCAGCTCGTCCGCGCCGTCCCCGATGGCCAGCCGGGCTTCGAGCGCCTTCACCTCGGAACGGCTCGCCCCGTGCGGGAACCCGACCACCACCGCGACGGTTGTGCCCGAGCCTTGAAGCAGGGATGACGCCAGCGCCGCGTCCGTGGGGCGCACGCAGAGGTCGCCGACGCCCCGGGCCCTGCACATCGCGGCGGCCCGGCGGATGTCGTCCTCCGTCATGGCGGGTTTCAACACCGCATGGTCCATCATCTTCGCCATAAACTCCTTCGTGATCGCTCGGTCTCTCATCGCATGCTCCCTGTCCTTATCGTCAGACAAGTCGGACGTTTCTGACGAAACAGCCTACAGCCAAAGGCTTACAGCCTCTCTCAATGCATCTCCCGTCCGCCGGTGATGTTGACTGCCTGTCCGGTCATGTAATCGGAGCCCGGCGAGCAGAGGAAAACCGTCACGTCGACCACATCCTCGATGCTGGCGAGGCGTCCGAGCGGCACCTTGGAGGTGAACTGCCGGACCACCTGCCCGCGCTCCTGCTTCAGATTCTCGATGTAGTTCGACGACATGAAGTTCCACACTCCGGTCTGATCCGTGATGCCGGGGCAGACGCAGTTCACGTTGATCCCGTCCTTGGCGAACTCGTAGGCCAGCGACTGGGTGAGCGTGATGACCGCGCCCTTGGCCGCGGAGTAGTGGCTGCACAACGCCGACCCCGTCTTGCCGGACTTGGAGGCGAAGTTGACGATCTTGCCGTGTTTCCGCGCCTTCATGAACGGGACCGTATGTTTGATGAAGAAAAAGGTTCCCTTGCAGTTCACCGCGAAGACGAAGTCCCACTCTTTTCCGGTGATCGCCTCGATGGGGTTCTGGCCCGCGACGCCCGCGACATTCACGAGGATGTCGATCCGGCTGCCGAACCGTGCGGCCGCGGCGTCCGTCACCGCCTTTACCTGCGCCTCATCCGTGACGTCCGCCGCCAGGCCGGCCGCGTCGTACCCCGCCCGCGCCAGCTCCGCGGCCGCGGCGTCCACCGCCTCCTGCCGGAGGTCCGTGAGGAACACGCGCGCCCCGCACTGCGCCAGCCCCTGCGCGACGCCGCGGCCGATCGCGCCGGCCGCGCCGGTCACCAGTGCCGTCTTGCCCTTGAAATTTAAAAAATCCCGCATGTTTCCGCCTTTGTCAGAAGGCCCGCTGAGAGCCCGTCCCCTATTCCCCGATTGTGTCCGGTTGGTGGCAGGGGGCATGCGAGTGGCGTGCGTGTTTCGGGCGAAGCGCAGTCGGGAGCGCGGGCGTCCTCGCCCGCAATGCGAAAGGCCGCGCGCGATTCCGGCGCGCGGCCTGCCTGTCCATGACTGGTCGCTCAGCCTCTTGCGCGAAACGCGGTTGCGGGCGGGGACGCCCGCACTCCCGATTCGCCTGCCCCCTTTTCACCAGCAACCGATTCCTTGTCTATAACTTGAGCGTTCAAGTTATCTATTCGTTTCTGTCCGCCCCGGCGGGCGGCAGGCTTGCCCCTTGCTTGTCACCGGAACAGGTTCAAGAATGGGCAGCCGCCCTCTTTCAGATCGATCACGCTGAGGGTGTGGACCTCATCATTCCGGGAGTTCTTGAGGCCCGGGAAGGACATGTCGAAGTTCACGACCAGCAATTTGTCGCCCCACACCATCGGCTCGCACGGCTGATCCAGCAGGCCGTCCGCGCCGTCGGTGTCGTCATTCATCCAGAGTGTGCCGAGCGTGGCGGCCGCGATGTCCCAATAGAGCACCGCGTTGCGCTCGGAGTCGGTCAGGATGATCCGGTTCCGCTTCGCGTCATAGCAGATGCCGTCGCAGCAGGGGAACACCTTCGGGTCGTTGAACAACGTGGCCGGCTTCTCGTAGGAGCCGTCCTTCCTCAGCCGGAGGACATAGAAGTGGCCGTCGCCGAAGTTGCCGGTGTAGAGGTTGCCGTCCTTGTCGATGCACAGGCCGTCCGCGCCGGCGGTGTCCTTGCGGTGCTCCAGCGGCACGGTCTCGGTGATCCCGAGGCAATACGGGTCGTTCGCGGCCTGCTCCTTGGGCAGCAGCCGGGCCGGGCGGTCCCGGAAGGCGCTGATCGGCACGCGGTACACGCCGCCCTGGTTTTTGCCGGGCACGTCGAAGAAGGTGTCCGTGAAGAAGATCGCGTTTCCGCGCACCCGTAGCGCGTTGGCGAGTTTGATGTTCTCGACCACCGGCTCGATTTTGAGCGGCTCGCCCGCCTTGTCGATCACCACGCGCATCACGCGCGACTTGTAGTTCTTGTCGTTGAAATACTGGTTGTCGCAATAGTAGAGGTTGCCGTCCTCGGCGAACTCCATGCCCATGGGCGCGCCGCGTCCGGTCTCGGGATGGATGAGGCCCGTCACGAAAACCGACCATTTGCCGGAGCGCTTGTCCATCTTCAGGATCGCGCCGGGATAGGACTTGTCCACGAAATTGGGTGCCGCCAGAAAGAGGTTCCCGTGCCGGTCCTGGGCCATCCCGTCCGGCGTGTTGACGTGGTCGCCGAAACGTTTGAACAGCTTCGGCCGGTTTGCCTCGCACGGGCCGCAGGCCTCATCCGACATGGCGCCGCATGCGGCCGTTACGACCCAGCCCGCCAGCAGAACCGTTGTCGCTTTGCTTCTCATCGCATACCCCTTTCATTGTGCCGATGACTGCGGCGGACGTCCGCCTGTCATTCGGATTAAACATGCCGAAATCTTACCAAGCCTCTCCGGGAATGGCAATCGCCTTGTTTTTTATTTAAAATAATTTTCGTATTGCTTTTGAGATGGTTATCTACTATTTTTTCGCGTAGGGGTGGTGGCTGAAAAAGGGACAGAAGAAAGGAGAGAATCATGAGCGGATCGGGTTTGGGCTGGCGGCGTTGTTTCCGTAAGGGGTTCGGTAAAGGGATACTGATCTTCTTGGGCTGGGCCGCGCTGGCGCGAACGGCCGGGGCGCTGATGGTGGTCGAGGACTTCGAGTTCTATCCGGAGGGCCCGCTGGGCAAGAATGCGGGAGGGTCGGGGTTTTCCGGCGCGTGGACCTTGAATGTAGATAACGGGACTCTCAGCAACGGTGTCGATCTGGTCTATCCCGCAACCGGTTACGAGGTGGCAGGATTAACGCCCGGGGCTCTCAACTGCGGCTCGTTAAAAGCTTCGTTATTGTGCAACCGTGAGTTCGCGGCACCTTTTTACGGCACCAGTGCGGGTCGTGCAGTCTGGTTTTCGACTTTGGTGCGATTCACCTCACCTGGACGGGTCGGCTGGAATTTCAACTCGCGGACGACGAGTCGAAACGATTCGGACGCGGGGTTCCTCTGCGTCGGTACGGATCTTCGAAAGCTTGTGAATGGCGTGCTGACATCCACCGGGGTGACGCTGGCCGCGAATGTCACGCATCTGATTCTGGGGTGCGTGGGCCTCAAGGACACGGGAAGCTCGACCGTCCGGCTCTGGCTGGACCCCGCCGATTGCACATCGGCCGGCACACTGGGTGCCGAGCAGGTGAGTTTTGACGCGGTCTTCGACAATGGCTGCATCACCGAAGTCGGACTCGACATCTATGCCGGAGAAACTTTTCTGGACGCGTTGCGCATCAGCGACGGCAACGGCGATGCCGAACAGGCGTTCCGGGATGTGACGAAGGCCACGCCCAAAGCGCTGTTCGGTCCGTTCCCGTTCGGCTCGCTGGACGATGTCACGAACCACTTTATCCTGATCAACGCGGTGGCCACCAACGACTGGATCGCCATCGACGATGGCAACTACGGCGAGGGCGGCTTCCTGCGGCCCCGCATCTACCCTTCCGGAACCCACCACGTCTTTGTTGCCGACAGCGACGGCGCGATCGGAGGCGGCAACGATATCTTCGGCGACTGTACAATCGACTACGACATCCGAACGGCCACAGCCGGAGCGTTTTGGAATGTGGGTGCCTTCTTTCTCGGCGGGAACGGGATCCCCAAACATTGGATGCTCAATGTCAACAGCGGTTCGGAAACAAACGTTGTGCGCGCTTATTACAACCGCGCGATGGATGGGACAGGAGGCGGAACCATTCCATCCTGAAAGATGGCGAAGTCGCTTTCTCGGCCTACTATCAAGGAAGTCCGTCCGACATCGACAACGTGGCGGTCTACCGCTACGGCGGCGCGCCTGACTGGTATGTGCCGCGCGGCACGGTCATCAAAGTGCGGTAACAGGAGTAAACACAGCAGATGAAGAATGGCATCTATCACTCTGGACCCCGCCTGACGCGGCGGAGCCTGATCCAAGCCGGGGCGTGGGGATACGCCGCGTCGTTTCTGGCTTCGTGCCGGATCCTGCCGGACTCATTCTTCAGGTCCTCCGATGCCGCAGGGCGGGAGAAGGAACGCGGCTTGCTGCACAACGAGGATTGCACGGATATTTTTGTTGGACAGACGTTTCCGCCCGGACAAGCCGGAGAGACGATCGACCGGTATGTCGATGTGTTGGCCGAAGCCGGAGTCAACACGCTCATGGTCAACACCAATGGCCGCCGGACCAATTACCGGAGTGACGTCTGGGAGTCGTTTTGGGACGGCTACGACCCCGCGGGTCCGGAGAATCAGCCGTTTTTTCTGGAAGTCCCAGCGGAACGGCGGGAACGGTTCCGGAAAATGATCCACAACATGTGGGCGGTTCACGCCCAGGGGGTGGACTACCCCGCGCGGGTCATCCGGCGTTGCCGCCAGCGCGGGATCCGTCCGTGGATCTCCCTGCGCATGAACGATGTCCATAACAGCAAGAATCTGAAACACCCGTTTCACGGCGCGATTTTCCGCAGGCCGGAACTGTTCCTCCGGGGGCACCGGGGGTATTTCGCGAACGGGCTGGATTACGCGCACGCGGAGGTCCGGGAACACTATCTGGCGCTGATCCGCGAAACGCTTGAACGGTATGACATCGACGGACTGGAACTTGACTTTCTGCGGGAGCCCTATCTGTTCAGCGTGGGACGCGAGCGGGAAGGGCAACAAATCCTGACGGATTGGATCCGGGGCGTGCGCAGTCTTGCCGAAAGGACGGGCCGGCGGAGAGGGCATGACGTGCGGCTGGGCGTGCGTGTCCCCTCCTGCCCCGAAACGGCTGACGCGTTGGGTCTCGACGCCCCCTTGTGGGCGAGGGAGAAGCTGATAGACCGTGTGGTGGCCGCGCCGCGTTGGGCGACCCTCGAGTTCGCCATGCCGTTGCGTCAATGGCGGGAGCGGCTCGGCGAGACCGTGACACTGGCGGGGGGGCTGGAAGTCCTGTACCGGGCGACTCCCAACGACATCGGGCGTCAGGTGACACGGGAGGAGGCCACCGGTGCCGCGGTGGCCGTATTATCCGAAGGTGCGGACGCTGTGTATCTGTTCAACTATTTTCAGCGCGGATGGCCTGCCGGCACCTACCGGGACATGCTCCGTGCATTCGGATCCCCGGAGGAGCTGTTGAGACGTCCGCGCCGTCATGCGGTCACGTATCGTGATGTCAAGGCCCCGCACGAATCCTATCACCCTCCGCTGCCGGCAGGGGGGGCGCACTTGACATTCACGTTGCCGCTGGGCCCGAGGCCCGCTCCGGACTGGCGGGCCGAAGCCAGCATCGGGATTGTCACGAAAAGCGCGTTTCCCCCCAGTTTGTCACTGAACGGGATTCAGGGCACGCTCAACAAGACCCGGGAAAAGGCTGAGTACACCCGTCTCGTCACCTATTCGATACCCGTTTCGGCGGTACTCGGAAAGGGGGAGGACGTGATCTCGGTTCGTGCGGGGGATGCGAATCTGTTGAAGGTCACGTCGGTGGAAATCGCTTTGTTCCCTGACCCGCCGAAATAGCCTGATGCGTGAAAAGGAGAAGAACATGTTTAAAAGGAGAGGGATCCGTCTTGCCGGAATCATCGTCCTTTGCGGGACCGCGTGGGGGGCGCCGGCCCCGGACGGGGGGGACGGAAGCGTCACGCGCGGGCTGGACGGCATCCGGGGGCTCCGTCCCGTGCCGGCGGCGGCGCGGGATGCCCAAGAGGCGCCGCTGGCGTGTGGCGTGTGCGTCATCGGCGGCGGCAGCGGCGGGATCGGCGCGGCGGTGGCGGCCGCCCGCGCGGGAGCGGACGTGATCCTGGTCGAGCGCGAGCCGGCGTTGGGCGGCACCGGCACGCGGGGCGGGGTCAGCGTCTGGGCGAGCGGCCCGGGCTGCGCGCTGGCCCGGGAAATCCATGAACGCCTGGCCGCGCGCGCGGACGGGGTGGATCTGAAGGATTACGCGCTGACCCTGACCCGCCGTTTCGGCCGGACCTTGCCGTACAACCCGGAGGCGTTCAACAGGGTGGTCACGGAGATGCTGGCGGAGACCGGACGTTGCCGCGTCCTGCTCAGCACCTGTTTTACGGAAGCCACCGCGGATCCGCGGGCCGGGCGCGTGGCGTCCGTGCGGACGGTCGGGGAGGGCGGGGCCGTGTCGCGGATCCGCGCCAAAGTCTTTATCGACTGCACCGGAGACGGGGCGCTCTGCCAGGCGGCGGGCTGCGAGACGATGCTGGGCGCGGAGCCGAAAAGCCGGTTCAACGAGCCGTCGGCACCCGACGAACCGCTCAACACCCTGAACGCGCTGGAGATGGTCTACCGCATCCGGAAAAGCGACAACCCGGTGCCGCAACCGCTTCCCGCAGGCACGAAACCGAGGGGGCGCGTCGGCAAAGTCAGTTGCTGTTCGGACCGGCTGCCCGGCACGGAGATCCGCGTGATCAACCCGTGCGGCCTGATGCCGGGCTGGATGCTGATCGAGCGGGGGTACGAGGCCACCCTGGCCGGGGCGAAGCGGCAGGCGCTGGCCCATTGGCATGTGTACCAGCACCAGCGGCCGGACCACACGTTCGATTCGTTCTCGCCCCTGCTCGCCATCCGCGAAAGCTACCGCGTGGTGGGCGAGGCTGTGCTCACGGAGCAGGATGTCAAAACGCCCTTCGCGCAGTCGCCGCATGCGGATCTCATCGCCTATGCCGACCATCCGATGGACACGCACGGCAGCGGCGGCGGACTGCGGCACGCCGCTGTGCCGTACGGCATCCCGTACCGTTGCCTCGTCCCCAAAGGGGGATGGCAAAACCTGCTGATCGCCTGCCGCGGCGCGAGCTTCAGCCATATCGCGGCGTCGAGCTGCCGGCTGCAGCGCACGATGATCCAACTCGGGCACGCCGCCGGGCTGGCCGCGGCACAATGCGTCGCCCGAGGGTGCGGCGTGAGCGACGTTGATGTCCCGGCGCTCCAGAAAGCGCTCGGGTTGCCGCCGCGCCTGCTGCCGTGGGCGCTTCGCCTGGAAGCGGTTGCGGACGGGTTTGCGTCGCCCGAAGCGGTCTGCGTCGAGCCGCAATCCGGCGCGGCGTATGTCTTCAACGCCTCGGACGGCAAGGGGTTTCTCTCCCGCCTGGCGCCGGACGGGAAGGTCGGTCCGGCGCGCTGGGCGGGGGCGCTGCCGCCGGTCAAAGCGCTTTGTATCCATGAGGGCGTGCTGCATGCGGCGGCGGGTTCCCGGGTTTTGCGGTACGCGCTCGCCACAGGCGAGGCCCTGCCGCCGGTCGATCTCCCGCAGGCCGGGGCGATCACCGGTCTCGCCGCGTTCAGGCGGCAGGTCTACGCGTGTGATCCGAGGGCCGGGAAGGTTTACCGCATCGCAGGCGACCGGGCGGATGCGGTCGCGGCACTCAGGGGGGTCAGCGGACTCACGGTCGTGGAGGGGTGCCTGTATGCGGTCAGCGCGACGGAGCGGGACCTCTACGTGATCGATCCCCGTGAGGGATGGGTGCCGAAGCCGTTCGGACTGGCGGCGCGGTTCCGCGCGCCAAACCGGATCGAGATGCTGGCGGACGGCAGTTTTCTCGTTTCGGACGGGGAGGGGGGGGGACTCATGTGCGTCAGTCCGGACCGGAGGACCGTGCGGACACTGGCCGGCCTTCCGGGTCCGGCCGACATGGCGGTGGATTGGAAACGCAAACGGGTGGGGGTGCCGGTCGCCCAAGAGAACCGGGTGCGGTTTTACGAGCTGCGCCTTCAGGAGACCCCGGGATCGTGAACGGGCCTTTTGGCGAGGAGCCCCGGCAAAAAAACGGATTTCACGCGGCAGGAAAACCCTGAGAAAGAGCATGACCAGAAAACGCAACCGCAAGCAGCAGATTCTCGACCTGATGATGGAGCGTCCCGAACTCTCCGTCAGCGAGCTGAGCCGGCATTTCAGCGTGTCGGAGGTAACCATCCGCAGCGACCTCAAAGCGCTCGAAGCCCAAGGGCTCGTGTTGCGTCAGCATGGCGGCGGTCTGCCGACCCTCCACGCCAACGTCGCGGAGCGGCAGCGGACGCGACTCGAAGAGAAAAGCCGCATCGCGCGCGCCGCCGCCGGCCTGATCGGCGACCTGGAGGACATCATGATCACGGCGGGCACCACCACCTCGCTGATCCCGCGCTTTCTGGTCGGACGCAAAGGCGTGAACATCGTGACCAACTCCACCCTGCTGCTGCCCTTCGTGCGCCACAATCCCGGCATTTCGGTGACGCTCACGGGCGGCGAGTTCCGCCCCCCGATCGAGGCCTTGACCGGTCCGGCCACCATCCGCGAACTCGAACAGTTTCACGTCTCGAAAGCGTTTCTGGGTTCAGACGGCATCACCGCCGCGCAAGGCACCACCGCCGACAGCGCGGAGATCGCCGACGTCTGCCGCCGCATGTCGCGGCAGGCGCGTCAGACCATCGTCTTGGCAGATGCGTCCAAGCTGGGGCGGGAGGGCTTCGCCCACATCATGCCCGCGGCCCGCATCGACATCCTGATCACCGACACCGGCGCGCCCGCCTCCGAGGTCGCCAAACTGCGCAAAAAGGGTGTGGACGTGCGTCTGGTTTGAGTCCGGATTCCCTTCGCGAAGCGGGCGGGCGCGGTTCGGAATAACCGCTTTCAAATCCGCCCCCGGTGATGTATTCTGCTCTTGATTTCGCGTTTACGGCAAGCGGGGACGCCGGTGGTCAGGACGGTCCCCGCCAGCAAGGAACGACACATGACTTCTACAGCAACCCGGCGGACGTTTCTGGCGCAGGCCGGAGCGGCCGGAACCGCGCTGGCCGGGGCGGCCGCGCTGACGGCGAAGGCGGACAAGCAGACAACGGAGGCAAAGAAGAGCATGGCGGAGAGCAAAAAGATTCTGGTGGCGGCGGACCCGTATGCGGTGTCGCTGAAAGACGCGGTCGCGGCGCATCTGAAGAGCCAGGGCTACGAGGTGACGGATCTCAGCACCCGCGACGGCAAGGCCTGTCCCTATTTCGAAAGCGCGGTCGCGGTGTGCGAAGCCATGCGGGCCGGCCGGGCGCCGCGGGCGATCCTGTTCTGCGGCACGGGCATGGGCATGTCCATCGTGGCCAACCGCTTCCAGGGCTGCACCGCCGCGGTGGTGGAGTCGGTCTACGCCGCGAAGATGTGCCGCGCGATCAACAACGCCAACGTACTTTGCCTCGGCCAGATGATCTGGGGTCCCGACATGGCCAAGGCCGCGGCGGACGCGTTCCTGACCACCCGGTTCACCGAGGGGCTGGAGGGCCTCTCCGAGTTCCTGCACGACGCATGCGGGAAGGTCGAGGCGATCCGGCCGCGGTGAGTCCCGCGAAAGCGCGTGACGCGGCAAGGGGCGGCCGGGTGCGATTCCGTTCAGGTGAAACGGAATCGCGCCAAAGGAGAATTTCGTGCCTTGCCAACCGGCAACGGCACTAAAAAGCAAATAGTTTCTCACACGAAGGGCACAAAGGACACGACGGGGAACGGTGTGTCATGGAAGAATCCTTCGCGTCCTTTGTGCCTTTGTGTGAGATGAAATCGGGTTGCGGGCTGCGCCCGTTTTTGACGATTCCCTTTTCTTTCTGTTATACTGAGTGACAATCCCGCATGAATGCGGAGGGGCGGAAAGCAGGCATGGAGGGGTGGGATGACAAGAATCAGGCGG
>JAVEYH010000036.1:0-11827 GCA_034003585.1 Kiritimatiellia bacterium | reverse complement strand
TCGGGTTGCGGGCTGCGCCCGTTTTTGACGATTCCCTTTTCTTTCTGTTATACTGAGTGACAATCCCGCATGAATGCGGAGGGGCGGAAAGCAGGCATGGAGGGGTGGGATGACAAGAATCAGGCGGAGGTTGTGTTCAGGGTTCACGGTGGCGGGGTTGCTGTGCGTCGGGTTCCCGGGGCAACGGTGTTTGGCGGACGTGGTGTTTCAGGCTGACTTCAGCGGGCCGGGCAACAGCCGGAGCGGCGGTCCGTACGACAGCGTGACAACGGGCGGGGTTCTGGGCGAACTGAAGAGCGACGCCTATACGTTCACGCGGGTTATCGGCGAGAACCCGATGGCTTCCGCGGGCGGTTATCTGAGTTGTTCGATCGTCTCCAACACATCCGGCAGCACGCTCAACGCCGTCAAATTCTCGCCGAACGCGTCCTCCAATTCGTTGAATGCCATGACATCGGTGATCGGGGACGACCGTGTGTTGAACGGCGCGATCGACTTTTTCTTCCGCTCCGACCGGGACATCACGAAATTCGAGTTCCGCCCGCTGGATGTGGACAACCGCAGCGCGGGCGGGCTGCGTTTCAATCTGCTCTCCTCGCAGATGACGGGAGGCGTCCCCAGCCTGAAGCTGGAGGTGCAGGCGAATGCGGACGGGCTGCGGAGCGGCGGGGACACGGGTGCGCTCGTCTCCGGGTTGAGTGCGGAGGGCCCGTTCGCGATGCTCGCCGGCACGGTCTATCATCTGGGGCTGACCTTTGCCACGGATGCGGAAGGCACGGTGACCGCAAAGGTCTGGGGGCAGGCGGGCACCAACGAAATCGATCTGGCCACGGCCGCGCCGGTCGCGACCCTGACCTTCGGGGTCAATGAGGCGGTTGTCGTCAACGGGTTGCCGACCGGCGATTTTTATCTGGGGCAGTTCCGGTATGTGAACATCCCCTTGACGATGCGTCAGGAGTTCGACCGGTTCCGGATTCACAACGCGACCCCCGCGGTTTTCGGGCCGCTCGAAGCGACGGCGGGAGGGGAGGCGGATACGGATTCGGCGCTTGTTCTGCAGGCGGATTTCTCCGGGCCGGGGGGCGGCACCGGGGGCAAGGGCGATCTGGTAACGGTCGGCGGTACCGCGGTCCTGGCGGATGCGGGAGCCTATTCGGACGCCTCCGTGAGCACGAACGAACCCTTCCTCCCTTATGCGGGCGGGTATTTGAGCGTCCTGACCACCAACAATGTGGCCGAAGGGGTCTATGCGCGCGCGGTGATCACGCCGGCCTCCGAGGCCTCTTCCCTGGCCGCGATGTCGCTGGTGACCAACGGCCAGCGGATCCTCCGCGGCGGGCTGGACTTCTTTTTCCGTGCGGACCGGACCCCCTCCGTCGCCGAGGAGTTCCGGCCGATCGACAGCGACAACCGCGGCGCAGGCGGCCTGCGGCTCATCCTCGCCTCGACCTCCACCGCCTCACAAATGATGCTGCAGATCCTGGCGCCGAGCGGCTCGTCCGGCATCCAGATCGGGGGCGCGGGAGGCGCGTGGGGTGACGGGCTCACCTCTTATTTCATCGCCCCTGTTCAGGCCGGCACCCTCTATCATGCCGGGATCAGTTTCCATGCGGACGGGGATTCGGGGTATGTGACGGCGGCGGTCTGGCTCAAGGAGGGGGCCGGCGCCATTGACCTGCGGCGCGACATTCCGGTTTGCGCGGCAACGTTCGGGCTGAGCGAGGCGACCGTCACGCAGGGGCTCACCTCCGGGTTTTTCGACATCGGCAAGCTCCGCAAGCAAGGGACGGTGCCGAACCGGCAGGATTTCGATTGCCTGCGCGTGTACCGGGGCACGCCTGCGGAA
The DNA here is from genome assembly GCA_034003585.1 of Kiritimatiellia bacterium. Taxonomy (GTDB): domain Bacteria; phylum Verrucomicrobiota; class Kiritimatiellia; order RFP12; family UBA1067; genus JAPXSY01. Next base: position 9,981 of record JAVEYH010000036.1, on the reverse strand, counting down.
TTTGCCGGATTGCCCTCGCCCGCACCCCGGGGCACGCTGATCGGGGTGCGCTGACGAGCTTCCGGGTCAAGCCGGGGGGCGCGGTGACCGTCAGTCAACAACGTCGAAAACCCGCACGTAATCGACGATGAAGGCATCGTCTTTTTTCGCGGCCTCCTCAAGTTCGGGAACGCCTTTTCCGGTCATTCGGTTGCTGCGGAACGACTTCGCCTCGGTGGTGAGCAGCACGAACTCGGGAACCTGCGAAACCGCCTCATCCCCTTCCGAGCCCACCTTCTCTCCCCGTTGCCGGCCATTGACGTAGATCGTGTACCCGTCCGGTTCCCAGAGCATCCCGAAAACATGGTACTGGGTCTTGTCGAGATGCATGGTGGCCGAACCCGGCTTTGCGCCCTTGACCGGCCGCGGGGTTTTGAAGCCCTTGTAATCGCGGCCGTACCCGTTGTAATGGAAGCATGCGGGGATCACCTCGCCGGGAACGAACGATTCCATGATATCGTGTTCAATGCCGGCGCGCGCGGGATCGAGACAGCATCCCTGGGTGACCGTCTGCATCCAGAAGGCGCTCCACCATCCGGGCTCCTGCTGCAACCGGCAACGGCACTCATAATAGCCGTATTTGTGCTCGAACTTCGGTGGCGTGCGTTTTTCCGGCAGGGGCCAGAAACTCTTCGCGTTGGGATCCGTGGGATAATCCCAGAGCAGCTCGCCGGTCTGGAGCTGCGGCGAGACGAACTGTCCGTTGGGAAGCTTTTTCAGTTTCAAAAAGCACTTGCCCTCCTTCACTTCCACGGCGTTGTCTTCCGGCGCGGCGAACCAGTGCGCGCGCTGACCCCAGAAGTTTGTGCGGTAGCCCCACTTCGACGCGTCGAGCTGATCCCCGTTGAACTCGTCATGCCAAACGAGCGCAAAGCGCTTCCCCGTCGGCAAGAGGGACGGCGCCTCGCCCTCCACGACCGGCCTGGCGTCGCACACGCCTGTTTCCCCCGCCCCCGCCGTCATCATGGCCATTGCCAGCGCGCCGATCAAACACGGTTTCATGCCTTTTTCGTCCTTCCTTTTTCGCATTCCGGATCACGAGTGTCCCCTCCGTTTACCCCGGAGCCACTCGGGAACCCTAGATAGGCGCCCATTATGCAGGGGGGGCGGAAAGAGTCAATCCCGAAAACCCGTACCGTGTCCTCTTTCGCCTTTACAGGCGAGGGGGGGGGCGGTACACTTTCCCTTCTAATTACGATTAGTACGGATACGGGGTCTGGGAGCCGGTTCGGAACCGGCTGTGACCCGAAAAAAGGAGAAGCTCGATGAAGAACGCTGTCATGTCGAACATGCTGACCGGCGCGATGGTCGCCGGAATGGGGTTGGGCCTGTTGGGGTTTTCGGCAGGCTGCCAGACGTCGGGGGACAACAAAGCGTGCTGCGGGTGCGCGGCGCAGAAAGGGTGCAATCGAGTGAGCAATGCGGATTATTACAAGGACGGCAAATTTGACAGCGCGAAGGCCAAACAGGCCTATTTCGATCTGATGCGGAAATTCAGCGTGCCGGTGTATGCCGAGCTGGCGCGGCCCGACGGGCCCTTCTGGGCCGTGGATTTCGCCAAGGGGGACTTCGCCGCGTTCGGCATGGGCGGCGTCATCTGGTGCAATGAGAAGGCCGAGGGGTATTTCGGGCACGACATCTACCTGTTGCCGTGTCAAAGCATCGCCGAGCACCGCCATGTGCCCACCCAGGAGAAGGACGGCAAGACCATCCGCTGCAAGATCGAGAGCTGGCAGGTGCGCCACGGCTACGTCTACGGCTTCAGCGAGGTCGGCGAGCCCAACCTGGACAAGTTCCCGGAAGCCAAGGCGATGCTCTCCCAAGTCCAGATTCCGCACCTCAAGAGCGTGCATGTGGAGAAATGGGAGGCGGACGGCAAGGTGCGCAAACTGGGCGGGCCGGAGACGTGGCATTTCATGATGGGCGGCCGGGACGGGGCGATTGTGACCGAGTACGCGACGTATCACGACGGCGCGGGTCTGCGCTTCTCGGTGCCGGGCGTGGGTTTCTAAGTCCAACCTTAAGGAGAAAGAACATGACGTATCATCACACTGGGATCCCCGTTTTCGAGAAGATGGAGGGGATGATGTTTGTGGAGCCGCTGAAGGTGTGGGTCACCGACGCCGGCGCGAGCCCGTACAAGGTGGAGTGGCTCTATTTCGAGCCGGACAGCCCCATGGCCGCGGCCATCCAGGATGAGACGCACGTCGCGTACGTGGTCGGGAACATCGAGGAGGCGGTCAAGGGCAAGAGCGTCCTGTGGCCGGTGTGCGAACCGGCGCCGGGGCTGAAAATCGCCTTCATCTACGATCAGGGCCTGCCGGTCGAGCTGATGCAGATGGGTTGAGTGTCGAACCCTGTAACCGATAGGAAATGTCATGGCGATGAAAAAATTCATCAATGATCCGGCGAACCTCACCAAGGAACTGCTGGAAGGGCTGGCTTTGTGCTACAGCGGCAAAGTCAAGTTGGTCAACGAGAAGATCGTGACGCGCGCCGTGCCCAAGGACGAGGGCAAGGTCGCGGTTGTCACCCTCGGCGGCGCGGGCCACGAGCCCGCCCTGAGCGGGTTTGTGGGCGAGGGCATGCTGGACGCGAGCGTGGTGGGCGACATCTTCGCCGCGCCGGGCGCGCCGAAACTGCTGGAGGCGCTGCGCCTGTTCAAGCGCGAGGCCGGCATCGTGCTGGTGACGCTCAATCATGCGGGGGACCGCATGAGCGCCACCAAGGCGTTGCGCGACGCGCAGAAAGAGGGGATCAAGGTCCGGGAGATCGTGACGCACGAGGACATCAGCGCGGGCATCGACACGGATCCCGAGGAGAAGCGCGGCCTGGCCGGCTGCATCCCGCTCTACAAGGTCCTTGGCGCCGCGGCCGAGGCCGGCAAGAGCCTGGACGAGGTCGTGGAGATCGGCGAGCGCTTCAACAGCCAGATGGCCACGCTGGCCGTGGCCATGACCGGCTGCACGCACCCGCAGAACGGCGGCGTGATCGCCACCCTGCCGGATGACGAGATGGAGATCGGCATGGGTCAGCACGGTGAGGCCGGCGGCGGCCGCAGCAAGATCCTCACGGCGGACGAGACCGCCTCGCGGATGATCGAGCCGCTCGTGAAGGCGACCGGCGTCAAGGCCGGCGACACCGCGCTGCTGATCATCAACGGCGTGGGCGCGACCACCCTGATGGAGATGCTGATCGTCTACCGCAAGGCCGCGCAGCTTCTGGCCGCGAAAGGCGTGACCGTCACGCCCGGCGCGTGCGGCGAGTATCTGACCGTGCAGGAGATGGCCGGCTTCCAGATGATTTTGTGCAAACTCGATCCCGACCACGTGACGTATCTGAAGGCCAAGGCCCGTACGCCGTACTGGACGGCGTAACGGCATCAGGAGAGACGGGTCCCATGCTGACGTTAGAGAAGTTCAAAACGATGATCGCCGCCGCCGGCGACGCCATCCGCGCGCAGGAGAAGCGATTCTCCGAGCTGGATGCCGCCGCGGGCGGGGACGGCGATCACGGCACCGCGATCGTCACGGCGTTCAACGCCATGGCCAAGGCCGGCGGCGCGGATTTCCGGGGCTACCTCAAGGCGCTGAGCGACGCGCTGCAGAACGAGGCGTGCGGCTCGACCAGCACGCTCTACGGCTCGTGGCTCCAGGGCATGGGCGAGGCCGCGCCCGAAGGGGCCGCGGCCCTGGACGGGGCGGCGCTGGCCGCGATGTTCCAGGGCGGCCTGGAGGAGATCGGCTTCACGACGCGGGCGCGGGTGGGGGACAAGACGCTGATGGACGCGCTGATCCCCGCCACCGAGGCGTTGGTTGCCGCGCGGGGCGGGGGCGTGCCGGTCATGCTGGCGAAGGCCGCCGAAGCCGCGGGCCGGGGCGCGGAGTCCACTTGCGCGCTGCGCGCGAAATTCGGACGCGCCCGGAATCTCGGCGACCGCTCGATCGGTCCCTGCGACGCGGGCGCGGCGTCCATGGCCTGCATTTTCGCGGCGTTCGCGAAAACGGCGGAAACGAAGTGACCGGTCCGTTCGCCGCACGGTTGTGCTGTGGACAAGCGGGGATGCTTGCACGTTCAACGCTCACGTTATAAACAAGGAAAGTGTCAAATGGCTGATTTGGATGATATCCGCGACGGCAAGGAGTATGGCGTCGGTGTGGCGCAGAAAAACGAGGGGTTCTTCCTCAAGGGATCGAGCCACCTCGACTGGGGCATGAAGGACCGCCTCAGCCGCATCTTCAACCCCGCCACCGGCCGGACCGTGATGCTGGCGTTCGACCACGGCTTCATCATGGGGCCGACCTCCGGCGTCGAGCGCATCGATCTGAGCATCGTGCCGCTGATCGAGCACGCGGACTGCCTGATGTGCGCCCGCGGTGTGTTGCGTTCGCTCGTGCCGCCCACCAGCCGCAAACCGGTCTGCCTGCGTTCCGACGCGGGCACCTCGATCCTGACGGAACTCAACCACAATGTGGTCATCGATGTCCAGGACGCGGTGCGGCTCAACGCCTCGGCGATCGCCGTGATGGTTTCGGTGGGTGACGCGGCCACCGAGGCGGAGACCGTGGCCAACCTGTACCAGGCGGTGGATGCGGGCCAGGCCTGCGGGATCCCCGTGATGGGGGTGACGGCGGTGGGCAAGGACATGGTACGCGACGCGCGGTACTTCGGGCTCGCCTCGCGGCTGTGCGCGGAGAACGGCGCCAACATCGTCAAGACCTACTACACCGAGGGGTTCGAGAAGGTCGTGGCCTGCTGCCCTGTGCCGATCGTCATCGCGGGCGGCAAGAAGCTGCCCGAGCTCGAGGCGCTGGAGCTGGCGCACCGGGCGATCGAGAGCGGCGCGGCGGGTGTGGACATGGGCCGCAACGTGTTCCAGTCCGAAAAGCCCGCGGCGATGATCCGCGCCGTTTCGGCGGTGGTCCACCAGGGGCTGAAGCCGAAGGACGCCTTCCAGATGTTCAACGATCTGTGAGGCGGCGCGCGAGACGGTTTCCCACACAAGGTCCTGTGCCGGCACAGGACCTTTTTTTGTGCGGTCCGGGCGCGGACCGCGAAACGCGGAAAAGGGGGCGCAACGGGATGTTGAGATGGGGCGTGACAGCGGGTCTCATGCTGTGTTGGTGCGGTGCGGCGACGGCGTTCGAACTGGCGTACCCCACGGCGTACACGTTGTTCCAGCGCGATTCCGCGACCGCGGGCGTGGTCCGGGTCCGGGGAAGGGTGCCGTCGGGAAGGTGGCCAAAGAGGATCGAGGCGCGGTTGAACGGCGGCGACTGGCGGCGCGTGGAGGCGCAAGGGTCGGCGGAGGCGTTCGAAGGGCGCGTGATGTTTCCGGTGGGGCAGGGTTTTCTGGACGTGCGCGGGGTCGGGGGCGCGGGCCACGGGTTGGCGGCGCGGGTCGCGTGCGTGGGCGTGGGCGACGTGTTCGTCATCGCCGGGCAATCGAATGCCGACGGGCGCGGTAATCAATGGGCCCGGCTCGATCCCGCGAATCCGTATGTGGGCGTGAAATTCCGCAAGGGCGTCTGGTCGGAGGGAAGTGACCCTGCGGCCAACGACGGCGACACGTCGGGCTCGCCTTGGCCCATCGTGTTCAACAGCGTGATTCAGGAGCGGAAGGTTCCGGTCGGGTACATCAATGCCGCGGTCGGCAGCACGGTGGTGAAGCAGTGGCGGCGCGGAAGCGGGGATCCGAAGAAAGGAGGCGCCGGCTCGATGTACGTGGGCATGCGGGAGAGGATCCGTGCGGCCACGGACGGCAGCATGAAGTTTCGCGCGGTGCTTTACCATCAGGGCGAGAACGACCTGACCCGTCACAACGGGCTTTCGGTCCAAGGCGACTACACGGCGTACAAGGACAACCTGATGGCCATGGTCAGCGAGTACGGGGACGATTTCAAAGTCCCTGTGCTGGTGGGGCAGATCACCAATCTGGGCGGGGACCGCCAGAAGAACGACGCGATCCGTCAGGCGCAGCAGGAGGTGTGGGACGAGCATCCGCATGCCTTGCCGGGCGCGGTCACCTACGACATCCGGCCGACCGACGGCGTGCATTACCGCGACGAGACCGGCATGCGGGTGTATGCGGGGCGCTGGAGCGCGGCGATCCTGTCCGGCGTGTACGGCCGCGAAGAGCGGGCCTCGCCGAAATGGGTCAGCCTCCGCAAGACAGGCGGCAGGCGATTGACGATCACGTGCGACCAGCCCCTGGCCATGGCCGCGTGGGACGGACGGGCGGGAACAAACGCGGAGGGGTTCCGGCTGATGGACGGCGGGCAGGTCTGGACCGGCGCGAAAAGCGTGTCTGCGGCACTCGACGGAAAAGAGCTGGTCCTCACCTTCGCCGACGAAGTTCCCGCCAGCCTGCGCGTGTCGTACGGGAGCGGCGCGGACGGGCAGGGCAAAGTGATTCTGCGCAGCGCCGCCACGGGACTGCCCGTGCCCTTGCTGTTCGGCCGGGCGTTGGACGGGGCCGGGCCGTCGGGGGAGTGAGGGCGAGGCGGATCATTTCCCGAACTTTTTCCGGTAGGCCAAGGGGGACATGCCCATGTGTTTTTTAAAGGCCGTGGCAAAATACTGGCTGGAACTGAAACCGAGATCGAACCCGATTTCTGTGACCGGTTGCTTTGTCGAGCGCAGGCATTCCTTGGCGTGTTCGATCCGTTTCAAGACGATGTAATTTCCCGGTGCGATGCCGACCTCCCGTTTGAACTGCGCCTTGAAATGAGAAAGTGAGAGGCGGGCCACCTCCGCGAGCACGGCGATCGACAGGCTCGTGTCGGTCAGGTGAGCGTCCGCATAAGCCTGCACGTTGCGGATCGCGTAATGGATCGTACGGTGGGCCTGTTTCCGGGCGTCTTGGAGGACGTCCAACACAAACCGGAGCGCCAAATTCTGAAGCTCTGCTTTACGGAAGGGTGTGTCTGGCGCGTCGAGCACAGAAAAGATTTTTTCGAGATTGCCTTTCAGGTGGGGCCTTCCGCAGAAAGAACGCGTTTGGATCTGCAACAGGGACTCGACGAGCGGGCGACTGTCCGCAGGCGGCAGGTTGAGAAACCTTTCGTTCTTGCGCGGCACGCGGATGAGGAGCCAATAGAGGCGTCCGCGTTTCTCCGGTGCCGGGCCTGTGCCGTGCCGTTCGTTGGGCAGCACGATCAGCAGGTCCCCGCCGCGCAACAGGTAGTGCCGCCCTTCGACCACATACGACTGCTCACCCTCGTCCAGCAGGCAGATTTCGAACATGCCGCCATGGGTGTGCGGGGGCAGTGTCTCATGCGCCCGTGTATACTGATACCGTCCCAGCGCCATCATGTCGTTGAACCCCAGCTTTCGGAAATCCGCGATCTTGCGCTGGTCGGAAGGGTCGATCAGAATGTTCAACATGTTCAAAATCGTATTGCCATGCTTTCACGAAAGCAAGCCGTTTTTATTTTGGTTACTATTGCGCCACACATGGGGCAGAGAGGTGTCCAACCAAAAGGCTGACCGTGATGACCCGTGACGAAGGAGACATGCGGAATGAAAAACGCACACAGATTCGCAGCGGTGCTGGCCGTTGTTGTGGCGATGCGGGGAGGTGCGGAGTCCCCCGCGCCGTTTACGGAGCCGGTGCTTGTAAACACCGACTGTAGGAGCAAAGAGTGGATGACGGTGCATACCCATGCGGTGCCGCTGAGGTGGGACTGGAACACGAACGCGACGCATGCGGCATTGGAGATTACGGGGATGAATGGGGGTTACACGACAAACTTCATCTCCATCACGTCGAACCACCTCTGGCAGGCATTCGCCTCAAGTGTGCCGTCCGCAGAGGATGTCTATGACCTGACGCTGACGTTCTTCGGCAGCGGCAATGACATTGTCGGGGCGATGACCTCGCGGCTGGCTGTCGTCTTCGGAGCGTTCGGAGGCACGGCGGTTGATCCCGTCGAGGCGAGCACAACGTGGTCGAAAGTCAGGGAGAACGCGGTGATCCCGTACGATGCGGCGTGGACGAATGCCACGGCGGGCGCGGGTTCCTCGATGCTGACGATCGCCAAGCCGGACGGAAACGTGCAGACCTGTTTGTTTGCGGATACGGCCGGGTATCAGGGATGGAAACTCCGGGGCGGCGGCTGGGGGTACGGCACGTTCAATCTGCTGTTGACCTTTCCCGGGACCAATGTCCAGTGGGCGGCGGATCTGACGCGCCTGATGGACGGGACGATGATGAAGGTGCAGTGAGGAAGTGCTAAAGTGCGTTAGTGTAAACTTGGAAATCGGGAAATCGATTCTTTCGAATCAGTCGATTGAATCGAACGAATCGACGAAGGAATGAAACGATGAAAACGACAACCATGATGAAAACGGTATTGGGGTGTTTCGCGGCGTGTCTGGCGCTGAACACGCTCGCGGCGGAGATCAGCGGGGTGACGGTGCGGCAACGCTGGCCGTGGAGCCGGCTGGTGGACATCGACTACGTTCTAACCTGCGATGACACGCAGCGCGTGGATGTCGCGTTCACGGCCTGCAACGGCTCGACCCCGCTCACGGTTCCGGAGGCGTCTCTTTCCGGCGACCTTTACAATGTTGAACAAGGCGCGCGCCGCATCGTGTGGGACCCGATGAAAAGCGCCTATACGAACGGGATGCTGACGCAGTTCAGCGTGCAGCTCACGCCGGTTCTTGCGCCGACGTACATGATCATCGACCTGACCAAGACCACAAACGATGCGGATCAGATCACCTACCACAGCTGCGGCACCAATCTCTGGGCGGAGGTGACCAACGAGGTCTATAAGACCGACAAGCTGGTGCTGCGCCGCATCCGGACAGGCACATTCCTGATGGGGGGCTCCAAATCGGTCACCCTGACGAAAGAGTTCTATGTGGGCGTCTTCGAAGTGACGCAGCGGCAGTGGGAGCGGGTGATGGGATTGGGCACAAGGCCGAGCTATTTTGCAAACGGCGACTATTATATGGCGCGCCCGGTTGAAAAAGTGAATTACGACATGATCCGGGGGGCCACGAACAGCGTGCCCGTCGTGGATTGGCCGGGTACCGGAACCTATGTCAAACCCGACAGTTTCATCGGGCGGTTGCGGAGTACGACCGGGTTGGACACATTCGATCTGCCCACCGAGGCGCAATGGGAATACGCCTGCCGGGCAGGGGTTTCGACGATTTACAACGACGGCAATACCGCCGCCGACATCATAGGCGACCATGCGATCTCCAACATCTGGATGGATGCGCTGGGGCGGTATGCGTGGAATGGCGGGAAATATTGGGACGGGGACTCGTGGGAAACCGCTCTCGCCACCTGTACGCCTACAAACGGCACGTCCGATGTGGGCACATACTTGCCGAACGCATGGGGGCTCTATGACATGCACGGGAACGTGTGGGAGTTCTGCCTGGACTGGTGGACCGGGACACTTTCCGGTGGACCTGACCCTGTGGGGCCGCCCTCTGGGATCTACCGGATCAGCCGGGGAGGATCACACCTCGCCGTCGCGCAGGACTGCCGCTGGGTCTACCGGAATTACGGCAGCTCCAGTTACGTGAGTCTGACGATGGGATGCCGCATTGCGCGGACATTGCCCTAGACAGGCATCCGATGAGAAGGGTACCTTGATATGGAGAGGATCGTGAAAATGAAGAGCCGTTTGACGCGCCGCGCATTCTTGGGGTCATCGCTGGCGGTTGGAACCGTGCCGTGGCTGACACTGTGCCGGTCCGCGCTCGCGGATCAAGCCGCGTCCGGCCCGTCCTTCAGCGAAGCGGCCGGGGAGGCGGGCTGGTCTTCCGATGCGCCGGATGGGTTTTGTTTTGTCCAGGCCACGGATCTTCACGCGAACGACCGGGGCCCCCTGAAAATGGAGGACAAGTACAAGGGGCGGAATTTCGCGGACGACATCCGCGGCCTGATGCCCAAGCCCGCGTTCGTCGCCATCACCG
>JAVEYH010000035.1:0-28890 GCA_034003585.1 Kiritimatiellia bacterium | reverse complement strand
CCTCATTCCCTCTTGGGTGCGATTCCGTTCCCGCAAAACGGAACCGCACCCGAAACACCCGAAATGCCCCATTGACAGACAACGGCTTTTCCCGGCATGATATCTCCGATTACGGTTGGATAGATTTTAATCGTTTCCTGTGCATGACAAGAGGAGAAAAGCCATGTTGAGAAATTCTCGTGTCCAGTGCGTGCGGGTCTGTGCGATGCTGTTATGCGGGTTCGGCTGGGCAGGCATGGGGTGGTGCGCCTGGACCGGCGCGGGCACGGCGGGCGGCGACCCGGCCGCCACGGACATCAATGATCCGGCCAACTGGACCTCGGGAAGCGTGAACGGCGACTTCACCACGATCACCTCACATGCCGCGCTGACCCTCACGGAGGACTATACCGCCACCAACGGCCTCAATTTCGCCGACGCGCTCAACGGCTCCAGGCTGCTGGTGATTCAGGGGACGAATGCGGTCACGCTGCAGGCGAACGTGCCCGGATTCCCCTCCGGCACCCGGCACCTGTTCCTGCCAACGAACCAGTACGCCATCACCCATTTCCGGCAGGGGCTGGAGATGAAGCTGACCGGTGCGCGGAACATCGCCGGGACCAGCGTGCTGGTTCTCGACGCCCTGCTGACCGGCACCGGCCCCTACTACAATGCCTATGTCGCCGGGTATCAGCCGATCTCCGTTTTCCGCAACGACGCCAACAGCTTCACCGGCAGTGTCGGCGGCGACGGGGGCCGCTTCTATTTCACCTCCATCGCGGACAAAGGCGTCCCGTGCGCGCTCGGGGCCGGCACGTCGATCAACCCGAACAACATCTACATCATTTACCTCGGTAACCGGGATGCGGCGTCAAACCGCGATTTTTCCCTCACGCATGTGAGCGTGGGGATTATAAATGACAGCGCCTGCGGCGCACTGAGCCTCACCGGAAACGTGGCGATCGCTGCCCTTAACCGCACCCGCCTTGCTTTGGGCGGAGTCTCGGCGGGCGAGGGGCTGATCACCCGGGGGCTGAAGAACGCCAACGCCACCTCCTACACGCTGCTCCGGAAGATCGACTCCGGAACCTGGCGCCTGACCGGGAACAACACGTTCACCGGGTACACCAACAACACCTATCACATCGATCTCGAGGGCGGCCGGCTGATCGCGGACTATCGCGACGACGTGACGGGAGCGGGCAGCAACCGCCTCTTTCTGGCAGGGCGGAACTTCTCTTATGCGGACGGCACGCTGGAGATCGTGGGCAAGGCGGGCGCGGGCAACACCACCTGGCAGCTTTTCGGCACCAACCTGATCAACAACAACTCCCTGAACGTGCTGAAAGCGGATGCGAACGGCGGTGACGGCACGACCGTGGCGCTGGGCGAGATTCTCGCGCCGTACGATTACGGCTTCCTCCGCCTGGAGCGCAGCGCGAACGCCGCGGTGTGCCTGACCAACGCGGCTGCGCCGGACAGCGGGTCGCTGCGCGCGGTCAACGGGATGATCCTGGGCAAAGACGGGACGCGCGCCACCCTTCTGGTCCGCGACCCCGACGGCCGCGTGGGGTTCGCCGCGCAGGACGGCGGGTTCGCCTTCACGCGCCACACCGGCACCCTCGCGCTGACGGCGGACAACGCGGGCAAAACCGATCACGTTTCCCTCGCCTCGGATCTGACGCGCACCGCCGACCTCAACTTCTCGACGCTGGACATCGATGCGTCGGCCCAGGCCGTGACGCTGGATCTCGGGGGCTTCGCGCTCCAGACCGACAACACGGCAGTCGGGCGCGGCGTGATGGTCAACGGCGCCTATCCCGCGGCGATCCGCGGCGGCGCGCATGGGGCACAGGGTTCGACCTACCTGCACAACTACGGCACAGCCAAGCTCTCGTGGGCCGTCACGAACGGCAGCAGCCTGACGCTGGTTTCCGCCGGCCCCGGGCTGACGGAGATCTCCGAGTCGGTGCTGGGCAACCTCGTGATCTGCGAGGGCGTCACGCGGCTTACCAAGGCGCGGACCTATGCCGAGGGCAACATCTATGTGTTCGGCAACGGCGTGCTGGAGATCGGCGCCGACCTGAACACCTCGGCCGCGGGTGATTTCACCCGGTATTACGGCTCTTCCGCCGGGCAGATCTACTTCTCTTCCGGCGGCGGCTTCAGCGCCCACGGCGCGGACCGCACCGTGATCATGAACAACAACGCGGCGTCCGTGCTCTGGTGGGGAGCCGGCGGCTTCATCCCTTCCGGCAAACCCCTGATCCTCAGCTCGCCCCACGCGGACGCGACGCTGATCCTGATGAACCAGATCTCGCTCCAGAACGGCTCGCGCCGCGAGATCCGCGTGCAAAACGGCTCGGCCGCGGTCGATGCGCGCCTGACCGGCCGGATCTACGGATACGGCATCTCGTCGCTGATCAAGAGCGGCGGGGGGACGCTGGAACTGACCGGGCGGCAGGATTACTTCGGCGATGTGTCGGTCATCGGCGGAGGCCTGCGCCTCGGCGCGGACGGCGTGTTCACGGGCGGCACCAACGCACTGGTGCTGAGCGGGGCCACGCTGGATCCCGGCACGGCCCGCAACGCGCTCGGCACGCTCGAGATCCTCGCGGACAGCGTGATCGAGGCGGGTGACGGCACGGCCGAGCTCTCCTTCGCGGACAGCCGCGGGAAAACATGGACCGGCACGCTGACCGTCAACGGCAAGCTGCGTTCCGGCACCCTGCGTTTCGGTACGGATGCCGCGGCCCTCACGCCGCAGCAGATCGCCTCGATCTCCAACCGCGGCTGCACCGTGCGCCTGGACGAACAGGGGTATCTGCTCCAGAATCCCCCCGGCACCTTCTTCTTCATGCGGTAATCCCTCTGGCGCCGGCGGGTCACTTCCAGGGCCGGGACGCCTCTCCTCCGAGGGAGGCGTCCGCGGCAATTTCGCGGAAAACGTCCTGTCTGGCCCCGCAAGCCAAGAAAACGGGAATGCGGCCAACCCGCTGAACGCGGGTTCATTGACATCCGTCCGGAGAATCGGGTATTTTACGGCATGAGAACGAATCTGTTGTCGCTTGCCGCAGTGTGTCTCACAACCGTTGCCGCCACCGCCGCGGGGCCGATCGACTGGCAGCCCTCCAAGACGGACGCGTGGCACGGGTTCACGCGTCACCACTTCACGCTCGAAGGGCGGCCTTGCTGGGTGTCCGTGCCGCCGACGCCGCGGCCCGGAAACCCCTGGGTCTGGTGCATGATTTTCCCGACCGCGTTCGACACGCGCACCGGGGTCGTGCCGCTGGTGAAAGACGGATTCCACTACATCCACATGGATGTCGGCAACACCTATGGCGCGCCCGCGGCATTGGATCAGATGGACGCCTTCTACAGGCACATCGTCGCCAAAGGACTGAGTCCCCGCGGCGCGCTGCTCGGCGTCAGCCGGGGCGGTCTTTACGTCTACCGGTTCGCGGCGCGCAATCCCGAACGCGTCACCTGCATCTACGGGGATGCGCCGGTGTGCGATTTCAAGAGCTGGCCCGGGCAGAAGTCGGCCAAAGGCTGGGAGGAGGTCAAGCGTCTCTACGGGTTCAAGGATGACGCGGAGGCCCTGGCCTTCCAAGGTAACCCGGTCGACAGTCTCGAACCTCTGGCCAAGGCCGGTATCCCGCTGATCCATGTGGTGGGCGATGCGGATACCGTGGTGCCGGTGGCGGACAACACCGCAGTCATCGAGCAGCGTTACAAGGCGCTCGGCGGCTCGGTCACGGTCTTCCACAAGCCCGGTGTGGGCCATCATCCGCACGGGCTGGACGACCCCGCGCCGGTGGCCGGGCTGATCAAGGCCTATGCGGCCCGCGCGGCCGGCGGATGCCGCAAATGAGCTGCGCACCGGCATGCCGACGCGTGTCACGCGGCGTGCCCGGGCCGGCGTGCCTGCTGGCGCTGGCGGCCGCCGCGCTGTTCGCCCGGCCGCCGAACACCGATGAGGCGCGGGTCGCGCCCTACACGCTGCCGGATCCGCTGACCTTCGCGGACGGGACCCGGCTGACGGCCCGCGAACAATGGCCCGCGCGGCGCCGGGAGATCCTCGCGCTGTTTGCGGGTCAGATGTACGGTGTCTTGCCGCCGCGGCCCGCGACGATGCGGCTTGAGCTGCTGGAGCGTGCCGACGCCTGCGGCGGCCGGGCCGTGCGGAAACAGATCCGCATGCGGTTCGGGGAGGATCGCAACGGGCCGAAAATCGACTGGATCCTCTGGATCCCCCGCAACGCGCCCGCGCCGGTACCGGCTTTCATCGGACTCAACTTCTACGGCAATCAGGAGCTGGAGGACGATCCGGCCATCCGTGTGTGCGAAGGGTGGTTGCGCGACAATGCCGACCATTTCATCACCCGCCACCGCGCCTCGGCCCAAAGCCGCGGATTGAGCGCCCGGCCGGGGCAAACGCAGACGTGGCCGTTTGAAACCCTCGTGGCGCGCGGGTATGCGCTGGCCACGGCCTGTTACGGTGATGTGGCCCCCGATCATCCGCTCCTTTACACGAACGGGGTCTTCGCCCTCTTTCCGCCGCAACCCCCCGAGGCGGGCGAGAACACCACCGCTCTGGCCGCCTGGGCCTGGGCCCTGATGCGCGGCATGGACCTGTTGGAGCGGGAGACGGCCATTGACGCCTCCCGCGTGGCGGTCATCGGCTGTTCGCGGCTCGGCAAGGCCGCTTTGCTCGCGGGTGCGGCGGATGAGCGCTTTGCCGCGGTGATCCCCAATCAGACCGGCGGCGGCGGCGTGCCGCTCGCCAAACGCGACTACGGCGAGAACGTCGCGCTTCAGAACCAGAAATTCCCCCACTGGTTCTGCCGCAACTTCCGGCAGTACAGCGACAACGAGGCGGCCTTGCCGTTTGACCAGCACATGCTGCTCGCCTGCGTGGCCCCGCGCGCGCTCTACGTCTCCAGTTTTCCGGGCGCCTGGTTTGATCCGCGCGGCGAATTTCTGAGCGTGAAGGCCGCCGAGCCGGTCTGGCGCTTCCTCGGCCATCCCGGCCTGCCCGCCGAGACGTGGCCCGCCGAAAAAGAACCCGCGATCGGTCCGCGGCTGGCTTATCATCTCCGCCCGGGCAAACACGGCATCGACGCCTACGACTGGCAAAATTATCTCGCCTTCACCGACCGGGTCTTCGGTGTCGCGCCGGCCGCCGCGCCGGGATTGGGCGGCGCCTCCGCCCCGGCGAGCGGGGTCCGCCCGTGACGCGCGCTTCGCCAGCCGGAGCCCAAATCCTGCTGGTGGCGGTGAATGCGCGCTACAGCCACTGCGCGTTCGCGGCCCGCTCCCTGATGGCCAATCTCGGCCCGTTCGCCGCCGCGGCGCGGCTGCTGGAGACGGATCTGGAGGTCACGCCGCTTCAGCTCGCGGAACGTGTCGCGTCCGCGCGTCCGCGCGTCGCGGGGTTCTCCGTCTATCTTTGGAACGTGCGCGTCATCGAGTCCGCCGCCCGGATCCTGCGCGCCGTGGCGCCGGAGATCCGGCTGGTCGCGGGCGGACCGGAACTCACGCCGGAGTACCCCCGCGTCGCGCTCTTCGATGCCGTGATCCTCGGCGAGGGGGAGTCCGCGTTCCGCGCGTTTTGTGAGGCGGCCCTGGCCGCAACGCCGCTACCCCGGCCGGCCTTGGGGCAAATCCTTTGCGCGGAGCCGGAGGATCCGGCGCGCCTCGCGCTGCCCTATGACCTCTACACGGCGGAAGATCTCCGCAGCCGCACAATCTATGTGGAGGCGAGCCGCGGCTGCCCGCACGCCTGCGGGTACTGCACCTCTGCGGCAACCGGGCTGCGCCGGATCCCGCTGGAGCGGCTGTTGCCTGCCTTGGACAGTCTGTGGCGGCGCGGCCTGCGGCGCTTCACCTTCCTGGACCGCAGTTTCAACGCGCCCGCGGGGCATGCCGCCGCGGTGCTCGATTTCTTTCTCCCCCGCGCGGAGGAGGGCGTGCGGCTGCATTTCGAGATCCGGCCCGACGCGTTGCATGCGGAGTTGGCCGCGCGGATCGCGGCTTTCCCCCGGGGCGCGCTGCACCTGGAGGCAGGCGTTCAGACGCTCAACCCGCAGGCGGCGGTTGCGGCCGGACGCAGCCCGGACACCGCCGCCACGCTCGCCAACCTGCGGTTCCTCACGCGGCAGACCGGGGCTGTGGTGCATGCCGATCTGATCTTCGGTCTGCCCGGCGAGGATGAGGTGTCGTTCGCCCGCGGGTTCAACACCCTGTTCCAGGCCTGCGCGCCGCCCGAGGTGCAGGTCAACCTGCTCAAAGGGCTGCCCGGCACGCGTTTCGCCCGGGAAGCCGAAGCGCTCGGGCTGTGTTTCAATCCGGAACCGCCCTACGAGCTGTTGCGCTCCGGGACCATGCCGTTCGAGACGCTCATGCGGATCCAGCGTTTCGCCCGCTGCTGGGAGCTGGTCCGGAACCGCGGCCGTTTCCCGCACGCCGTCCGGGCGTTCCAGGAGGCCTGCGGGGCCGATCTGTTCGGCGCGTACGCGCGCCTCGCCGCGCGCCTCCATGCCGGCGAGGGCAGGCTCTTCGCGATCGGCATGCCGCGTCTGGCCGGGTACCTGCGCGAAGAACTGACGGAGACCTGCGGACTTGACGCGGCGGAGGCCGACCGGCTTCTCGCCGCCGACCTCAACGCCAAGGCGCTGCATGAAGGTTGAACAAATCACCCCCTACGGTTCCGGCGAGGGCAAACGCGAGCAGATCACGCGCGCGTTCGACGCGATCGCGCCCGGATACGACCGGCTCAACCGCCTGCTGTCGTTCGGCCTCGACCTGTTCTGGCGCCGGCGCGCGTTGCGCCTGTTGCGTGGCGCGCCGCCGGCCCGCGTGCTGGACGTGGCCACCGGTACCGCCGATTTCGCGATCGCGGCGGCGCGCCGCCTGCCTCAGGCGCGCGTCACCGGCATCGATCTGTCCGAAGCGATGCTGACCCTCGGGCGGGAAAAGGTGCGGCGCGCCGGACTGAGCGCGCGCGTGAGCCTCCACCGGGGCGATACGCTGGCGCTGGATTTCCCCGACGCCTCGTTCGATGCGGTCACCGCCGCTTTTGGCGTGCGGAACTTCGCCTCGCTTGTGGACGGGTTCCGCGAGATGCGGCGCGTGCTGAAACCCGGCGGACGGGTCCTCCTCCTCGAGCTCTCGAGGCCGGAACGCTTCCCCCTGCGAATGCTGCACGACGCCTATCTGCGGGTGGCGGTCCCGGTGATCGGGCGCCGCGTGAGCGGTCACGCGCGCGAGTACGCCTATCTGCCCGCCTCCATCAGGCAGGTGCCGCAGGGCGGGGCGATGCTCGACCTGCTGCGTGCGGCCGGGTTCCGGGAAACCCGCTGCGAACGCTACACCGGCGGCATCTGTTCCGCTTACTGCGGCGTGCGGTAGCCCGGGGCGTCGTTGGGTGACGGGGCGTGACGGGCGGGAGCGCCCGCGCCGCAGCCCTTCCCCCTTTTTCCTTCTCTCCCGCGCACTCGTCCTCGTTTTCGATTCCCTGTCTTGCCGGGGCGAGGACGAGAACGAGGACGAGAACGAGAACGAGGACGAGAACGAGAACGAGAACGAGGACGAGTGTACAACGGACGCCCCGGGGAGGCGGAACCGTCGGTATCGGAATCGGAACCGTCAGACAAAGGGGCGTTCGATTCCGACCCCGGTGATTCCGCTAACCCGAGGCGGGCGAGGACGCCCGCGCTCCCGACCGGACAACTTATTCCTTCTTACCTCTCACCTGTTCCTTGTCCGTTATTCGTTCAGCGAAACGGTTATACACGGCTTTCCGATGTTCTTCCTTGCTTGTGTCGGCCTCCTTTTTTGGGTATCCTCTAAAGATTCTCACCAACCACGGAAATAGGTATGTCAGACGATACGCGCAGCAGCTCCGAACTCGACCCCATGCAGACCGAAGCCCCCGCAGGAAATTACACCGCAGCCAACATTACGGTGCTGGAAGGGATGGAGGCGGTGCGCAAGCGTCCGGCCATGTATATCGGGGACACCGGGGAACGCGGGTATCACCATCTGGTGTATGAGGTGGTGGACAACTCGATCGACGAGGCGCTGGCGGGGTACTGCACGCATATCGATGTCACCATCAACCCGGACGGGTCCCTTTCCGTTGTGGATAACGGGCGCGGCATCCCGGTGGATCTGCACCCGATTGAAAACCGCCCGGCCGTGGAGGTGGTGCTGACCACCCTGCATGCGGGCGGCAAGTTCGACGGCTCGAATTACAAGGTCTCCGGAGGGTTGCACGGCGTGGGCGTCTCCTGCGTGAATGCCCTCAGCGAATGGATGGAGGTCGAGGTCCGCCGCAACAACCGGATCTACCGCCAGCGTTTTGAGCGGGGGCATCCGGTCACGCAACTTGAGGTGGTGGGCGAGACGCACGGCACCGGCACCAAGGTGACGTTCTATCCGGACCACACGATCTTCACCTGCCACGTCTTCAAATGGGACATCCTCGCGAACCGCCTGCGGGAGCTGGCTTTTCTCAACCGCGGGGTCTCCATCCGGTTCCGCGACATGGAGCGCGAGCAGGAGCGGGACGAGTCGTTCCTGTTTAACGGCGGGATCGTGGAATACGTCCGGTTCCTGAACAAGAACAAGACTCCGGTCCACGAAGAGGTCATCTACTTTTCCGGCACGCGCGATCGGATCGAATGCGAGATCGCGATGCAGTACACCGAGGCCTTCAACGAGGTGGAATACAGCTACTGCAACAACATCAACACCATCGAGGGCGGCACCCACCTCTCCGGGTTCCGTTCGGCCCTGACCCGCACCGTCAACAAGTACATCGTCGACAACAACCTGCAGAAGAGCAATGAGGAGGCGCTCACCGGCGATGATATCCGCGAGGGCATCACGGTCGTGGTCTCCGTCAAGGTGCCGCAGCCGCAGTTCGAGGGCCAGACCAAGACCAAGCTCGGCAACGGGGAGGTCGAGGGCATCGTGGCGCAGATCGTCAACGAGCAGCTCGGCACCTATTTCGGGGAAAAGCCCGGTGTGGCCCGCAAAGTGGTTGAGAAGGCCGTGCTTGCCGCGCGCGCCCGGATTGCGGCGCGCAAGGCGCGGGATCTCACGCGCCGCAAGGGCGTGCTCGACGGTCTGGCCCTGCCCGGCAAGCTGGCGGACTGCTCCGAGCGCGACCCCGCCAAGTGCGAGCTGTATATCGTGGAAGGCGATTCGGCCGGGGGTTCGGCCAAACAGGGCCGCAACCGCGAGACCCAGGCCATCCTGCCGCTGCGCGGCAAGGTTCTGAACGTCGAGAAGGCCCGGATCGACAAGATCCTCAACAACAACGAGATCCGCACCCTGATCACCGCCATCGGCGCGGGGTTCGGCGCGGACGAGTTCGACATCGCCAAAGTCCGCTATCACAAAATCATCATCATGACCGATGCGGACGTGGACGGCGCGCATATCCGGACCCTGCTCCTGACCTTCTTTTTCCGGCAGATGCCGAAGCTGATTGAGAACGGGTATATCTACTTGGCCCAGCCGCCCCTCTATAAACTCACGCGCAAGCAGCGCGAGGAGTACATCGAGAGCGATGACCAGCTCACCAGCAAGCTGCTGCTTCTGGGGGCGGACGACATGACGGTGCGCACCGCCGAAGGGCGGGCTCTGGACGCGGGGGAGTTGCGCCACCTGCTCGAACTGCTGGCCCAGCTCGAGACCACGCTCCGGGCCGTGGCCCGGCGCGGGATCGACCCCGGCACGCTGCTGGGCCTGCGCAAACCCGGGACCGGCGAGTTCCCGCGGTTTGTGACCATCCTCGGCGGCGGGGAGGATGCCGTGTTCCGCTTCGCGTACAGCGATGCGGACCTGGCGCATGCGCGGCAGGAGGCCGAAGACCGGCTGGGCATGGCGATCGATCTGGCGGAAACGCAGGTGCAGGCGTACCACCCGACACAGCCGATGCCGTTCCGCTGGCTCGAGATGTACCGGGCGCACCTGCTCAAGAAGCAGATCGACTCGCTGGTCGGCGCGGGTTTCTCCGCCGGGCAGATCGCGGGCGGCGACGGGCCGGCCGCGTTCATTGAGGAAGAAAGCGGGTCCGTTCCGATTCACGCGCTTCCCGAACTGCTGAACACGGTGCGCGAACGCGGGCGCAAAGGGCTCTCGATCCAACGGTACAAAGGCCTCGGCGAAATGAAACCCGACCAGCTTTACGACACGACCATGGACCCGGCGAAGCGCCGCCTGCTGCGTGTCCGCATGGAGGATGCGGTGAAGGCCGATGCGATCTTCACGCTGCTCATGGGCGACGAGGTCGAGCCCCGCCGCAAGTTTATCGAGGACAACGCGCTCAACGTGCGCAACCTCGACGTCTGACCGATGGCGCGGGCCGGCCCGCGCGGAAGGAAAGGGAAGGGGTATGCGGTTGCGTTTCTCACACATCGGGACCGTTGCGCTCTGCGCGGCGTTTCCCGCGATGCTGACGGCCCGGATCACGGACCAGTGGCGGTATACGCTGAAGGCGCCGGACGGGGCGTGGCAGGCGCCGGCCTTTGAGGACACGGCCTGGAAAAAGGGCGTGGGCGGCTTCGGCACGATCGGGACGCCCGGTGCGCGCGTGGGGACCGAGTGGCGGACCCCGGAGATCTGGCTGCGCAAGCGTTTCACGCCGGCGCGCGCATGGGCGGAGCCCGCGCTGCTGATCCACCACGACGAGGACGCGGAGATTTTTCTCAACGGGCAGCAAGTGCTGTCGCTCAACGGGTTCCTCAAGGAGTACAAGGTCTTTCCCCTCGACGCGGCGCAGCGCGCCCTGCTCCGGCCGGGGGAGAACCTGCTGGCCGTGCATTGCCGGCAAAAGACCGGCGGGCAGTTCGTGGACGCGCATGTGATTGATGCCGCCGCCGTGCCCGCGCTGCCGGTTCCGGAGCGCGAACCGTTCCCGAGCGCACTGATCACGCCGTGGGGGGAGACGGTGACGGATCAGAACGCGTGGACGGGTTATCCCCGGCCGCAACTGCGGCGGAAAGCCTGGCAGAACCTGAACGGCTCCTGGGAGTTCGCCGTGACGCCGGTGACGCAACAGGAGCCGCCGCTCCAATGGCAGGGCCGCATCCGGGTGCCGTTCTGTCTGGAATCGAAACTTGGCGGCGTCCAAAAAATGCTGAGGCAGGATCAGGCGCTCTGGTACCGGCGGAGTTTTGATGTGGCGGCCGCCGAACGCACGCTGCTGAACTTCGAGGCCGTGGAGTACCGCTGCCGGGTGTGGGTGAACGGCAAGGACGCGGGCGGACATCAGGGCGGCTTCACGCCGTTCACGCTGGACATCTCGGATGCGGTGCGCGCCGGGACAAACGAGCTTCTGGTGCGCGTGGAGGATGAGCAGGAGGGGTTCCAGCTGCGCGGCAAACAGACGCTGAATCCGCGCGGCATCTGGTACACCCAGGTCTCCGGCATCTGGCAGACCGTGTGGCTGGAACAGGTCGGCAGCGCGTATCTCGCCGATTTCACGCTCAAAACCGATGCCGCGACAGGCACGATCACCGTGACGCCCGAGGTTGCGGGCACGGCGGAGGCACTGCGTGTCGAGGTGCTGGAGAACGCGAAGCGGGTGGCCGGGGGTTCCGGCAAGGTGGGCGAGCCGATCCCGGTTCGGGTGGAAAAGGCCAGACTCTGGTCGCCGGCCTCGCCGCATCTTTATGACGTCACGCTCACCCTGCTGGACAAGGACGGGAAGGTTTTGGATCAGGTCGAGTCGTACGCCGGCATCCGCACGGTAGGCAAAACCCGTGACGCCCAAGGGCATCTGCGCTTTACCCTGAACGGCGAAACGGTTTTTCACTGGGGCCCGCTGGATCAGGGATGGTGGCCGGACGGGCTGCTGACGCCGCCCTCCGAGGAGGCGATGGTTTTCGAGATCGGCTGGCTGAGGCGCGCCGGTTTCAACATGATCCGCAAACACATCAAAGTCGAACCGCGCCTCTACTATTACCACTGTGACCGCATCGGCATGATGGTGTGGCAGGATCAGGTGAGCGGAGGGAAGGGCGCGCCCTGGACCTTTCTCAAGCCCGAGCCCCGGGACGCGGAGTGGCCGGACGCGCATCACGCGCAGTTCATGCGAGAGTTCGGGCGGATGATCGACACGCTGGAGAACCATCCGTCGATCGTGTGCTGGGTGCCCTTCAACGAGGCGTGGGCCCAGCACCAAACGCTCGATGTCGGCGCGTGGGTCGCGCGGCGGGATCCGACGCGTCTCGTGAATATCGCCAGCGGCGGGAACTTCTGGCCGGTGGGTGACATCGTGGACGCCCACAACTATCCGCATCCCGCCTTTCCGTTCGAGATGGCGAAAGACGGCCGTTTCGATCCTTTCATCAAGGTGGTGGGGGAGTTCGGCGGTCACGGGTACCCGGTGAAAGGGCATTTGTGGGATGACGAGCGCGAGAACTGGGGCTACGGCGGTCTGCCGAAGAACGAGGCCGGGTACAAAGAGCGCGTCGCGAAATCCATCACGCTGCTGAACGAACTGCGGCGGAAAGGCATTGCGGGCGGCGTCTATACGCAGACCACGGATGTCGAGGGGGAGATCAACGGGCTGATGACCTATGACCGCAGGGTCATGAAGATCCCCGCGGAAGAGATGGCCGGCATGGCCGGCGTGCTGTTCGGAAAATGAGGCAGAGACGTAGGAGGCGGAATGCAGACAAAACGACAGGGGGGGAAGGGCGTGAAACGGGTTTTCGCACTGATGGCGTTCGGCGCGCTGCCGGTGTGGCACGCCGGTGCGCAGAACGCCGCCCCCGCGGACCGGAATGCGGTGAACACCGCAGCGAGACCGGGCGGGATGATGGCGGATTCGCCGGTCGTCTTCCCCAAGCCGGGGTGTCTGCCGCCGATGTTCCCGCCGGACGTAAAGGCGGTCAGCGAACCCGCCGAGAAGGACTATTTCATCTTCGGGACCCCGTGCCGCTCCCTGGCGCAGATCGCCGCCATCCGGAAGGAGATGCCCGCGGGTGAGACGGGTCCCGTCCCCGCCGATTGGACGCATCTGACGCGCGTGCGGAAGATCCTGACCGAAGGAGGGGTGTTGCGCGTGCTGGCGGTGGGCGACAGCATTGTGAACGATACCATGCGGTCCGGATGGGTTGCCGAATGGGGCGCGGCCTACCCGAAGGCGGAGATCCGGGCCACGGTGTATGTGAGGGGTGGGGGCGGATGCCAGCATTACCGGGAAGAGGATCGCGTCGGCAAACACATCCTTCCCCGCAAGCCCGATCTGGTGATCCTCGGCGGGATCAGTCAGAAGAGCGTCGGCGACATCCGCGAGGTGATCCGGCAACTGCGCGCGGGTCTGCCGGAGGTGGAGATTCTGCTGATGACCGGCACGTTCGGCACAACGGATCCTCGCGATGAAAACGCGCTGGCCAAGGCACCGCATTCGGGGACCGGCGCCTACGGCGGCGCGCTCCGCGAACTGGCGCGCAGCGAACGGTGCGCGTTTCTGGACATGACCACCCCGTGGGCGCGTTACATCCGGTCATCCCGGCTCCATCCGCATCGCTTTTATCGTGACGCGGTTCACGCCAACGAATACGGCGAGCAGATCCTCGGCCAAATCATGATGGCCTTCTGGACTGGAAAAAACGGGTAACCGTGGGTGTGGATCTCTTTGCCGCGAGCGTTGCCGGGCAAGCTCGCGGCAGCTACGCGGTGCATCGTCTGAGCACGGTCCCGAGCATCGGGATCACGGCCGTTCGAAGACGATGGACATTCCCGATTTCACGCGCGGCGCCTGGGCGGCGAACAAGCCTGTCGGCGACATGGCGATTGACGTGAACAGGATCAAACTCGACATGGAGAAGGTCAAAAAGGCCGGTACACAGCAAACGGTGTGAACGTCACAAACGGGGAGGGCCCGGCCGTCCGGATGCGCCGTCACCGAATCCTGAAGCGGTCGCCACGCAGAAGCGCACCAGCCCGAGCATCAGCGGCACTTCGATCAGCACGCCGACCACCGTCGCCAGCGCCGCGCCGGAAGAGAGGCCGAAGAGCATCGTTGCTGTCGCGATGGCCACCTCGAAATGGTTCGATGCGCCGATCATGGCGGCGGGAGCCGCATCCGCATACGGCAGCTTGAGCAGTTTGGCCAGCCAATACCCCAAGCCGAAGATCAGCAGGGTCTGGATAAAAAGCGGAATCGCGATCCACAGGATCGTCAACGGATTCCCCAGGATGGTCTCGCCCTTGAAGCTGAACAGCAACACCAGCGTGGTCAGGAGCGCGAGGATCGTGACGGGCGTCAGCATATGCAGAAACTTCTCTTTGAACCAGGCCTCGCCCCTGGCCCGGATGATCCCCTTGCGCGAAAAATAGCCGCAGGCGAGCGGCAGCGCCACGTAAATCGCGATGGAGAGCAGCAACGCCTGCCATGGCACTGGCAGCCGCCCCATGCCCAGAAGGAACCCGCCCAGCACGCCGTACAGCAGCAGCATGGTCAGGGAATTGATCGCCACCATCACCAGCGTCAGCCCGTCGTTGCCCCGCGCCAGATAACCCCACACCAGCACCATCGCCGTGCAGGGCGCGATCCCGAGCAGGATGCAGCCCGCGAAGTAACTGCGCCACAAGGGCACCTGCAGCAGCTTGACGCCGTCCTGCAGCACCACCGTGCCCGCACCGTGCGTGGTGCCGACCGGCAGGTCGAGACCAAAGGGCATCTTCACCAGATCCGTGGCCTCTGCGCCGATCAGCCCCTTGAACAGCACGCCCAGAAAGAGATACGCGATCGCGTACATCGTGAAGGGCTTGACCGCCCAGTTGAGGAAGAGCGTCAGCCACACCGGCTTACCGCTTCTGCCCGCTTTAACCACCGAGCCGAAATCGATCTTCACCATGATGGGATACATCATGAAAAAGAGGCAGACCGCGATCGGGATCGAGACCACCGGCGCGCCGTTCACAAAAACGGCCATGCCGTCCAGGGCCTTGGCCACGCCGGGCGCGACTTTGCCTAACGCCATCCCGCCCACGATGCACAATCCGACCCACACGGTCAAATACCGCTCGAACCTGTTCGTCAGCTTCCGCATGTGAATCGTTCTCCCCGTCCCCGGTTTCCCGTTCAGCAACCGGACTGCGCCCCGCAGCAGCAGCCTGAAGTGCGCCCCACATGGATGCCCTTCGTGTCGAGCACCAGTACCCAAGCGCCCAATCGGTCGCGCCATGTCCAACTCACCGCCGCGCGCGGCAAGGGCCCGGCTGGCGTTTCAAGAGATCCGGTCACCCATGCCGCCGCCGTGATCGGCACCCATGTGCCGCAACAGCATCCGACGCTCTTGCCTCAGCACTCCTTTATCGCCCGTTGATCAATCCCCGCGCCCTTGCTTTCCCCAGCCTTCGCCAGCACATCCGCAAGCCGTCGGGTGTCGCGCAATGCCGTTTCATCCTCAGCGAGGCAAGCGGCCAGCCACTTCAACGCCGGCTTCACCGTTTTGCGCGCCTCGCCCCGCGGCAGCCGGTAGTAGGCCCAGCGCCCGTCCTTGCGGCAGTCCAGCAGCCCCGCGTCGCTGAGGAGCGACAGATGCTTGGACACCGTCGAGGGCGCCAGCCCCAGCACCGCGACAATCCGGCATACGCACAGTTCGCCCGAACGCAACATCATCAGAATACGCACGCGCTGCCGGTCCGCCAGCGCCTTCGTGATCTTCAACGTTGTCCGCATCGCTCCGGTGCCCATCCCAGCCCTTTCATTTCGTCATGTGGCGAAATATAACAGAATGATCCGGCACCGGTCAACACGGAACGCGAAGTGGACTTCCCCCCAATCCGGACAAGCCAAGAAGATCCGTCCGGGGGGGGGATTCGGGTTCGGACGGTGCGTGGCGGTTCCACTCAGAACTGATATTGAAATGCGGCCTGCAGAGAAAGCCAGTCCCGGTCTTTATAGAGCTGGTCGAAATCGGTGTTCCGCTTGGGGTGTAGCTCATACCGGCTGAAGCAGGGGCCGATGTCGAATTTTATGGTGGAACGGGTCCCCTTCCGGCGTACCCCCAGTCCGGCCTGATAGGTTTGGATCGGCGGCGCGGCAGCCTCATTGGCAATGCCATTGTCGATTTCACCGGTGTCTTCGTAGTAGCGCCCGAACACACTTACGAACCAGATGCCATGCCAGTCCCGCTCCAGCGCGGCACTGGCCGTTCTCGCTGAAAAGTCCGGGTTTTCCTTCACGTAGCCGACGGCCAGCCGCACAGCCCAATTTTCCGCCAGCGCGTAATGGAGCGCACCCTGCAGGGTCACGCGCGTTTCCCGGTCCGTGGTGTCATCGATCCGGCCTTCCACCATCGTTCGGAGGCGGCGTGTCAGCACATTCTCAAACGACAGAAAACCGCCAACCGTTTCATAGTCGTCGCGCAGCCGGACAAGAGGCGGCCCCCCCTCATAACCCGGCGAAACGCAGTCGTACTGGTAGGCGATGCCTGCTTCCGCGAATCCCACGTCGGGAAGGTATTCCCAACGAAGGCTTGGAGACGCATTGTACCCCCACGGATGGGCATCGCGATATCCTGGAAGGTCACCGAATTTGAGGCGGTTGTATTCGTCCATCCATAGCGCACGGTATGTCTGAAACCCATCATAGGCGCCGCCGCCCACCTTCAACTCGAGGTTTTCGTTCAGGTCGGAACGGACACCGCCTTGAACGCCGAAGTGGTCCTCTTCCAGTCGTTTGTCGAGCCTGATCCCACTTGGTTCGGATTTGAAATCCATCCGGGTCGGACGATAAGAGGCCGCCAGGCTGAACTCTGTGGACGGGCGCTTATGACGATAGACCGCCAGCGTATCTGCCACATAAACGTCCGAGGCAATCATGGCCGCGACATCCAGCGTGGTTTCGTGGGTGACCTCCCGCTGCGTTTCAAGAACCGGCAGGGAGAGATCGGATCCCGGAGTGGTGTTGGCCTGTGTGCCGGGGCTGGATGCTGCCGGCGCGGTCTGTCCGGTGATGGTGTCGATGATGTCGCGCAGTTTTTTCAGGCCCCCGTATTTTGCCTGGCGAAGCACAACCCGGGGTGTCGCGGTACCGGATCCCGTACCCGTGGCATCAATGACCACCACATAGGGCAACCCGGCGCCGCCATAGCGTTGCAGCAGCGTGCCTTCGGGATCATCCAGCACCATGCCCAGTTCGGTCTCCTGCAGGAACGCATCCATGTCCTCCTGCTCGGCAGCCTCGCTGTTTACCGCCACGACCTGCACGGCAATGCCGTGCGGATTGCCGGAGCGGGCCGCGTAGTACTCCTGTACCTCGGATTCAAGCTCCCACGAAATGCGGGCACAGTCCCCGCAACTGGCGTTGAAGAAATCGAGCACCACAATTTGCCCCCGGAAATCATCGAGGCTGACCTGCTCTCCCGAATCCAAATCCGGAAGGCGGAAAAACGGGGCTTTCTCCCATGCGTGCAGCACGTTCGCTCCCGGCAGCAAAAACACCAGACCCAGAATCATCCATCCAGAAATACGCCTCATCACTAATCTCCGCATGAAGAACACGAACTCGAGCCGCCGCTCGATTGGCCGCCAACAGAAGACGCCGAGCTGGATTCGAACTGCGTGAGGAGCCTGTTCAGAGAGCTGAACATCGGCGAATCGTAGAACTGCATGTTGGGTTTCGAGACCAGCCGTTGCTTCTGGGCGGGCACATGCGCACATCCCGCCAGGATCAGGGTGCCGCAGGCCAGCAATGCCAACAACCCGCAACCGCCTCGACGCCGGTTTCCGGACCTCGTCCCGATTTGATCAGCAACCCGATTCGTCATCAGCACTCTCACATTCTGGAGCGTTTGTCGACTCCGCCTCTCAGCCCATAGACGGGGAAACCCGTTTTCACAATTTATCTAAAGCATGTGGCGTGCCAGAGGCGCCGGTTTGACAAAAAAACAGAAATGGGGGATGAACGTATGGGTAACGCCGTTCTGCCGGTCTCCACGGGTAGCGCAATCGCTACCCTTGATTGCCATGGGGTATCGGGATCACTACTCTTGCCTGCACAGAGTGGCCGCCCGGCGATTTCCGGACCCTCCGCTGCGGGACACCGATATCCGATGCCGCATATAACGGAACGCGTTTCCGGCCGGAAAATACCGGCGCTGACGGTCAGGGCAACGAAGGTACCCGTCATCGACAGGAAAAACCATTTGGGGTAATCTGAATCACACGTGTCTTCGTAACGGCGCATCCAAGGGGTTTGCCGTATCCTGATCCGGCGGCAACGGCGAGCGGATTTGGAATTCAATGAGGTGGATCGTGAGAATACTTGTCATTGAGGATGATGATCGGATCCGGTCCTTTATCAGCCGCGGCTTACGCCAAGAGGGGCACATTGTGGACGCCACGCCTTCCGGTGCAGAAGGCCTGTCTTTCTGGAGTCACACCCCATATGATTTGGTCATTCTGGATATCAGCCTGCCGGACGGGGATGGATTTTCCCTGCTTAAAACCCTGCGCAAGCAGGGGTCCGTGACTCCCGTCATCATCGTGAGCGCGCACAAAACGGTCGAGGAGCGCATCACCGGGCTCGATTCCGGCGCTGACGATTACCTGACCAAACCGTTTTCTTTTGCCGAACTCATGGCCCGCATCCGGGCCCTCATGCGCCGTTCCGCGAAATACGGTGAAACCGCCCGGAATGAGGACACCGAGATTTCCCTCGCCGGCATGACCGTAAACCGGGATACGCGGCAAGTGACCCGGGAGGGGGTGCCCATCTGCCTCCCCCCCAAAGAATTCGCTCTTTTGTTTTTCCTCATGCAAAACGCCGGCCGGGTATTGACCAAGGAAACCATATTGAGTCAATTATGGGATTACCGTTTTACTCCTCAATCCAATATCGTGGACGCGTTGATTTGTCGGTTGAGGAACAAAATCGATACGCCGTTCGGCACGGCACTCATCCAGACACGGAAAGGGATCGGTTATGTCTTTGCCGGTCAGGACTGACGCGCGGATTTCTTTTTTCACCTTTCTCACCGCAAGCTATCTGGCGGTTTTTGTCGTTTGCTCGCTCCTGCTCTACGCGATCAGCCGCCACCTCATCGCCGAGTCCGCACGCGCCTTTGACCGGGATGACGTCCGTTACGATTCGCTCGAATATGCGGAAATCCTCCATAACAATCCGTCCGGCCAGTGGCTGGCGGAGGAAATCGCCATCGAACATAATCCCGCCAGCACCCTTTTCGCCATCCGCATCCTCAATCCGGACGGGACGATCGCGTACGCGGCCAGCCAGCCGGCTGATCTGGCTTTCCCGGGGGGCTGGCAGGTACGGCGCACGGACCGTCCCCCGCCGGCCGCGGGGTGCCGCGAGGTCTATATCCCCGCCTATCATCGGTATTTGCAGCTTTGCACAACCTGGCTGGCGGATGGACGGATTCTGCAAGTGGCGAAAAGCACCAAACGCGAGCATAGGCAAAAACGCATCGTCCGTTCGATCGTGCTGAGTTTTTTGACTTTCGCCTCGGTTTTCGTGATCGGCACCAGTGTCGTCCTGATGTTGCTGACGTTACGGCCCATACGGAACCTGACCGCCTTGATGTCGTCGATCATCCAGACCGGAAAGGCGGAACCCGCCGTATCCCCTGCCCGCAGTCTGATCCGGGAGTTCGACACCCTCAGCGGCTGTTTCAATCAGCTCCTCACCAAAAACACCGCGTTGATTCGCGCGATGGAAGACACGCTCGACAACGTTGCGCACGATTTCCGCACACCCCTCATGCGATTACGCAGTGTTGCCGAAAGCACCCTGGCCCTGCCGGAAACCCAACAGTCGCGCGAAATGCTTACCGGAACGCTGGCCGGGATCATTGAAGAGTGCGACATCGCCCGTCTACAGCTCCAGAATCTCTTGGATGTGCGTTCCATGGAAAGCGGGGTGGTCAAACTCGATGTCCGGCCTTTTGACCTGCGCGCCACGCTTCTGGAGGTGGTTGACCTTTATTCCGTGCTGGCCGAGGACAAAGCCCTCACCCTGTCTTTTGATGCCCCGGATGTCCCGGTCCTGATAGAGGGCGACCAGGCGCGGCTTTCCCAGGTCTTCGCCAATCTTCTCGATAATGCGGTGAAATACACGAAGCGGCAGGGCCGCGTTGATCTCTGCCTGGTTGCACACCCCGACCATGTGCTGTTCCGGATCACTGATTCCGGTATCGGCATCCCGGAATCCGAACACGCCCTCGTATGGCGGCGGCTGTACCGCAGCCCGGTCGCGAGATCGGAAAAAGGAAACGGCCTCGGCTTGAGTCTCGTCAAGGTGATTGTCGAGGCGCACGGGGGAGCCGTGGAATTACGCAGCTCTCTCGGCAAGGGGACAACCGTTTCCGTCACGTTGCCGCTCACACCCTCCCGCACTCAATTTGCCTGACCGGCCGGGAGGAGAATCACCCTTTCAGACCGCAACGGTCACCGTGTTCCCGCAAACCCGAAACAAGGGGGCGGGAGTCCGGAGCCTTCCTTTCTCTTTTGTAATGGTCGCATCATGGTCCGGTCATCCCCTTTCACTACACTGGACGGCATGGGATGAAGGGCTTTTCTTTGAAAGGCCGGTGCGGCGGTTTACGGGCCGAGCGCGCACGGAAAGGATCGGATCCCGTGACAGAACTGTCGATGATTGTTCCCGCGTACAATGAGGCGCAACGGATCGGAGCCACGTTAACCGCGTTAGAATCCTATTGTGCGCGGAAGGCCCGGGAAAGGGTTCAAACCGAAGTCATTGTGGTATGCGACGGTTGCCGCGACAAGACACGGGAAGTCGTGGAAACGTTCATCGGGCGCCTCCCGCTCCGCGTCATCCACTATGCGGTGAACCGCGGCAAAGGATATGCCGTGCGACGGGGTATCGCGGCAAGCCTGGGCGAGGTGGTTCTTTTCCTGGACGCGGACGGCTCAACCCCCGTGGGGGAGGTCGACCGTCTGGCGCTTCCGGTCCGCCGCGGACTGACCGATGTGGTGATCGGCTCACGGCGGACGCCGGACGCCCGGATCGGTGCGGCCCAGCCGTGGTTCCGGCGTGTGCTGGGCGGATTTTTCGCATGGCATACGCGGAAACTTTTGGGACTGACAGTGAAGGACACCCAATGCGGATTCAAGGTTTTCGGCGGTGCCTTCGCGCGGGATCTGTTCAGCCGATTGACCTGTGACGGGTTCGCGTTCGACTTGGAACTGCTTGTGGAGGCCCGGGAACAGGGGGCCTGCGTATGGGAGTGCGGCGTGATGTGGCGGGAGAAAGCCGGGTCCACCGTTCGTCCGCTGCGCGACGGCCTGCGCATGCTCCGCACCGCCTGGAGTCTCCGTTTCCGGTACCCCCCACAGCCCGCACATCCGGCAAACCGTCTATGGGCAATCCGGCGGCTGGCGCCCGCCACAGGCCATTCGGAGGGGCAACAGACGTGACCTTTCCGAAACGGTTGTCACAATGGGCGCTTCCCCTTCTTGGGCTTGCCGCGTTGACACGCTTCCTGATCATGGCCGTGTTACCGTTGACGGACCCCACCGAGGGCCGTTACGCGCAAATATCCCAGGAAATGGCGCTCACCGGCGATTGGGTGACTCCGCGCGTATGGATGGCGGACCGTCACCTGCCCTTCCTTGGAAAGCCTCCGCTCTTTTTCTGGACCGCCGCAGGGACTATGCGGCTTATGGGAGGGAACGCGTTTGCCGCACGCCTGCCGAGTTTTCTCTCGGCCGCCCTGTTGCTGGTCCTTTTGCGCATCGTGCTGGACCGCCACCTGTCCCGCGGGGCCGGCACCACCGCCGCGCTGATGGTGATCACGTGCGGTTTTTTCTTCGGCGTGGCCGGAAGTGTAGCGACCGACATGATGTTCAGCGCCTGCGTGGCCGGAAGCCTGTTGGCTTATTTTGCGTTTCTGTCGGAGACGCGTCCGCGGACGCGCGGGCGCTGGAGCCTGCTGGTTTTCTTTTTGTTAGCGTGCGGATGCCTGACCAAGGGGCCCGTGGCGCTTGTGCTGTTCGGCCTGCCTGTGCTGATTTGGACCGCCCGTTGGCGCATGTGGTCGACCCTCCGTCACCACCGGTGGCTTCCGGGAATCCTGCTGTTTCTGGCGGTAACCGTGCCGTGGCATGTGCTGTGCGAACTGCGTAACCCCGGGTTTCTGAAGTATTTTTTCGTCAATGAGAACCTGTTGCGTTTTGTGACCAGCGAGTACGGGGATGCCTATGGGAGCGGACACCAATATCCTTACGGGACAGCCGTGCTGATGCTGTTGGGCGCAACCGCACCGTGGAGTCTGGTCGGGCTGGGAATGCTCTTCCGTCGCGAGCGCCTCTCCGCCTTGCGGTGCCGAACGGATCCGATGGCGAGTTTTCTGTTTCTCGGCTTTGCCGTCGGCACACTCTTCTGGTGTCTGGCCAGACAGCTGCTCATGACCTATCTGCTGCCGATGGTGCCGCTGTTCGCCGCATGGGCGGTTTGGGTCACGCGTGACCGGCCGGGGTGCTGGCTGGGCATAAGGCGTTTCTCCGCGCTCCTGTTGGCGGCGCTCACGGTTGGCGGTATGGTGTGTGCCATCACGTTGGACTCATTCAAGACGTCACGCGGGATCGTGATGCGGGCAAAGCGGTATGCGGATGCCGTGGCGTATCCGGGTCCGTTGCTTTTCGAGCGGAATACGCCTTACAGCGCACTCTTCTACGGTCGGGGCTGGGTGCTCCCGCACCCGAAAGAAAAACTTCGCGAGAGTTTGGCGCGCCTGAACGGACAAGAGTGCGCGCTCGTGGCGGTCCGCAAACGGCGTGCCGCCATGCTCGCCGCCCTGCCCGACGGCACGGCAGATTGTCTTGGCACATCCGGTGACTGGCTCTTGGTTAACGTGACGTTACCGTGCCGTGCGGCGCCTCAGACCCGCATCCAGGTTCCCCCCGCAACCCGCCCGGACGGAGGAGGGAGACTCACGCGGAATTTGTTTGTTGAGGAAGCGCATGTCCGGGTCAGTCGGCCCTCAGGCCCGCGGCCGGATCACTCTTCGTCCGCCAAAGCGATGAGCATCGGCCGCGAGGCGACGAAGGATTGGGTCCGCCCGTTCACCATGATCCGGTCGCGGAACTGATAGGCCCCCATCCCGAACGGCCGGGTGGGCTCTTCCGGAAGCACATCTCCGCATCCGAGATCACACCCCTCTTCCGTCACCCATCCCGGCAGCAGCACGCCCGCATAGCGCGCGGCGACCCGCCGCGAGGCACCGCCTTCTGCGGCGAACGGGATCGTGAACGCGCCACGGAAGATCCCGGTCCGCTTGTTGAAAAACAGATTCGCGCGGGTCGGATTTTCGGCCCGGAACGGGATTCGCATCGACGATTCCGTCACCTCCAGCGCCACAAACGGCACGGCGGCGGCCGTTCCGTACGCCTCGCTCACGAGCGCCTCCCCGGCGGCCATCAGGTGCAGCGGACCCTCCCCCGCAAACAGCGCATAGTAATCCAACAGGTTGTTCGCGCTGCTGTAATACACTCCGGCCACGCTTAACGGGACGTCAAACGAGGTTTCCGCCTGGCCGGTCGCGCGCCGCCAGTGCGGCCTGACACAGCCGCAGGCGGCGAAGACGCTCGCATTGCCGATTTCCTGCGCGGACGCCGCATCCGCCTCGATCGAGAGCAATCCCGAGAAGATGTTTTTCCCCGTCCGCACGAAAACGGTCATCTGCGCCGATCCGTCCGGAAGGGGATAGAGCACGCTCCGCCCGCTGAACCCCGAGCCGTCGGCCAGTTTTCCCGCGTAGGTCACCCTGCCGCTGTTCACCGCGTACGGGCTGAGCAGAACCGTCATGTAGGTGTGGCCGCGCGGCGCGCGCGCCCCTTCGGCCTGTTCCGGGGAGAACACAACCGTATAATACCCCTCATACGCGGTCGCGCGGTTGGCTGCGCTCCAGGGAGACTCCAGCAGGTTCACCGAAAGGGGGTTGGCGTAATCCGGATCCGTCATCACCGCGTACAATTCCCCCGCGCCGGGCATCTGGATTTCGAGCCGGTAGTCCCCTCTGGACAGCACCGTAGTCAGAATCCCGTTTGCGTCAAACGTGGTCCAGAAATCCTTCCCCAGAAAATGCACCGTGCGCCGGGCCCCGAGATACTTCGCCGTGATCCGCCCGTTCCGGTTCACGGAGAGCGTCAGCACCCCGACCACCCGCATCGAATCCAGGCCGTCGACCACCGCACCCTCCGCCTTCGTGATGACCCGGGCGGTCGGCGTGACCGCCGCGGTGCGGTTGTAAGCGAACGTGTATCCCGCGACCTCTTCGAACGCCCCGCTCACCTTCACATACCCCTTTACCGGCAGGGCCTGATCCAGCATCCATTCCACGGCCTGCGCTTCCGTCAACGCGCCGGTTACGGAAGCGACCGCCGCCGCGTTCGTGTCGGTGAAGATCTCCACCGTGACCTGCCCCTCCGGCAAAGCCGCCTGTCCGGTCAGGATCCGCCCTTCGGCACCGAACCGGTAGGTCCTGCCCGGGAGGGCCGTAAAGGTGTACCAGTCGGCCTCATCCGTCGGCGAAAGGGTATGGGGCTGGGTCAGAACCGCCTCGCCGATATCCGCCAGCGGGGTTGCCGAATTCGCCGCGTCATCACTTTTTACCGGAATGCGGTTGTCCTGCACATCCCACGCGTCGTCATTCCAGATGCGGATGATCTGGCTGATGAAAATTTCTGCCGTCACATTTGTCCATTGGCGGTAATGCGTCACCTCACCCTGATAGGCGCCGTCGGGGTGGCAAACCACAAAGGTGGGCATGTTGATCGTCCCGAAGGTGCGGTACCCCTTGATCGATCCGTACGCGAATTCCAGTTCGCGGTTCCGCGCCAGAATCGCTTCGGACTCCTCCAGCGTGAACAGCCCCGTGTTCGTGTGGCACAGCCACCCGTAATCCACCGCGTTGGTCGCCCGGCGGCTCGGGAAATCCAGCCACACCCAGTATGCGTCACTCGCCCGCATGAAGTCCGCCATTTCCGGTGTCGCCATCACCTGCCGCTGCAGCCCGTCACAATCCGGGCACCAGGTCGAACCGGTCACCAGCAGATACAGGGCGCGCCCTTCGGCCTGCGCGAGTTGCGATGCCGTCTCATAATCCATGGTCCACTCGCCGACCACCGCCGGATTGGTGCACACGTCCGGGAAAGCCGGCGGGGTGTATGTCCACGCCTGCGCCAACACCATTCCCGGAATCGCAAACAGCGCGTAAACGGCGCTTCTCAATGCGCTCATGGCCATCCCGCTCTCCCCTTTCCCCGTACAGGGAACATTCCCGAACCGGCATACTCCCGTTTTATCGCGGGCCCCCGGCGTGTCGCATGCCGCGACGGGCCCGTTCCAAAGTCGATGTAGAATACACCGGATTTGTCTTTGCCTCAACCCTGTTTACACGGCAACGGCAACGACACCGGTTCCGGATTCCATGGGTTTCAGAATGCCTGTCCCTTTATATTGCCCTCGTTCAAACCACTGTTATGCATCCTCCCTTCCTCCCAATGGGGCTGCCGCTTTTCACCGCGCCGTATAGAGCAGCCACAGCCCGCCCAGCAGCACAAGGACACCGCAGACCTTCTTCAGGATCACCGCGCCCTTGGAACGCTCGTTCCAGTTGAGATAGTGCTGCACCGCCTCGCTGAATGTCCCGGCCAACACAATCACCCCGCAGTGCCCCGCGCCGTAAAGCACCAGCAGCAGAATGCCATACGCAAGGTTCGTCGAGGCCAGACGGAAGGTCACGCCCAGCATCGGAGCCATGTAGGCGAAGGTGCACGGTCCCAGCGCCACGCCGAAGACCATCCCCAGCACGAATGCCGCCAGGAGGCCCCTGCTCCGGATGCCCGGCCGGGCCGGGTCCGGCAGCGGCAACGTGATGACTTCCAGCAGGTACAGCCCGACCGCGAAGAAGATCACGGCCACCGCGTAGTTGCCCCAGCGCCCCACGTCGCCCATCATCTTCCCCGCCGCGGCAGTCACCGCCCCGATCACGCCGATGGTGACCAGGATGCCCACCGAGAAGAGCAGCGAAATCGTGAAAGCCCGCCGCGTGGTCATCTTCCCCTGCCGGTCGATGAACCCGACGATCAGCGGGATGCCCGCCAGATGGCAGGGGCTCAGCACGATGCTCAAAATTCCCCACACCACCGCGGCCGTCATCGCGATCGCGGGCGTCCCCTCCACCGCCCGCGTCAGCGCGGCAAACAGTTCACCCAACATTCTCGCCTCCTTACTTCAGCGGTGAACGGCCGTCGCTATTCCCGCAACGCCCGCCACAGAAAACAAGTTGTTTCTCACACGAAGCCACGAAGGGAGAGGAGGGATACTCGAGGACGCGGACGAAGGACGAGTACGGCACGGGGTCGTTGTGTCGTCCCCGTAAATCACGCCCTCGTTCTCGATGCGGTAAAAACCTTTGCGCACTTTGTGCCTTTGTGTGAGATGAACGTGAGTTGCGGGCTACGCTCGCATTGGGCGTTATTCGACCCCCAGTTCCTTCCATTTGCCCAGGATCTCTTCTTTGGAGAAGAACCCCTCGTGGCGGAAGACCTCCTTGCCCGTTGCATCGAAGAAGAGTTGCGTAGGGATCATTTTGACGCCGTACGCCTTGCCCGCCGCCTCGTTCTCCCACACGTCGATGAACTCGGTCTTGAACGTCCCGGCGTAATTCGCCATCAGGTCTTCCAGGATCGGCTTCATGGCCTTGCACGGGACGCACTTGCCCGCGCCCAGATCCACCAGCCGCGGCAAGGCCTTGGCTTGGGGCTGGATGCCTTTCGCCTGCGGAGCCGCCTCCGCCTGCGCGGCGTCCTTTGCCGCCGGCGCAAACTTCTTCGACGGCTTCAGTAACACGATGGCCGCCGCCGCGACGGCAACCGCCCCGATGATCGCGATGTTCTTCATGAATCCACCTCCTTGACGCTCTTGGCGCCTTGGCGAAAACCTCTTACACCAAGTACCTCGTAATCTCCTCCGCGCTCAGCACTTTGCCCGCGCTCTTGACGACCCCGTCGATGGCCAGCGCGGGCGTGATCATCACGCCCATCTTCATGATCTCCGCGATCTGGCCGACCTTCACGACCGTCGCCCCGATCCCCGCCGCCTTGACCGCCGCCTCCGCGTTGGCCATCAGCGTCTTGCACTTCGGGCACCCGGTGCCCAGGATTTGGACTGTCATGGTTTTCCTCTCTCGCTGTCAAGCACGTCGGACTTGTCCGACCGGCCCGTCTTAGAGCATCTTCCCGAACACCCACCCCGCCGCCGTCGCCATCGCCACCACCAGCGAAACGAACGCCGCGGTCTTTTTCGGCCCCAGCACGCTGTGAATGACCAGCATGCTCGGCAGGCTCAGGGCCGGCCCGGCCAGCAGCAGCGCCAGCGCGGGGCCTTTGCCCATGCCCGCGCCCATCAGACCCTGGATGATCGGCACCTCGGTCAGCGTCGCGAAGTACATGAACGCCCCCGCGAGCGACGCCACAAAGTTGGCCCGCAGCGAGTTGCCGCCCACGGCCCGGGCGACCCATTCCGATGGGATCATGCCCTCCTCGCCCACGCGGCCCAGCAGGAAACCCGCCACCGCCACGCCGATCAGCAGCAGCGGCAGAATCTGTTTCGCGAAGCTCCAGGAGGCTTCGAACCACCGGCCGCCCTCGCCCTTGTCCGTTGCCGTCAGCCACGCCAGCCCCAGCGAGCCGACCGTGAAGGCCGCCAGTGCGTTGCCGCCCGTGCCTGCCGCAGTCAGCGCAATCGCGGCCGCCACGACCCCGACCCGCGCAAGACGCATTTTGAACCAGACCACCAGCATCACGCCGAGCCCCGCCGCGAACACAGACGTGAGCATCCATTTGGCCCCGTAAAGCAGTGCCCAGACGCCGGTTAGGCTCTGCGGCCGGCCGAAGTTGGCGAACACCAGAATGAGCACCATCGACGCGAAATACAAGGAGGTCTGCCAAAGCGGCCTGCCGCCTTCCTCCCCGGGCATCTGGATCGTTGCCACGGCTTTCTCAGCTTCTTCGTTCCGGAAGAGCAGATGCATGGCGTAGCCGACCGCCCCGCTGAAGACCACCGCGCCGACCGCCCGGGCGATGCCCAGCTCCGGTCCCAGAATCCGCGCGGTCAGGATCATCGCCAGCACATTGATGGCCGGTCCGGAATAGAGAAACGCGCACGCCGGCCCCAAGCCCGCACCCATCCGGTAGATGCCGGTGAACAGAGGCAGGATCGTGCAGGAGCAGACCGCCAGGATACTGCCCGACACCGAGGCCACGCCGTATGCCAGCAGCTTCTTCGCGCGCGGCCCGAGATATTTCATGACCGCCGCCTGGCTCACGAACACGCCGATCGCGCCCGCGGTGAAGAACGCCGGGATCAGGCAGAGCAGCACATGCTCCTGCGCGTACCACTTGACCAGGTGTGCCGCCTCCAGCAACGCGTGGTCAAACCGCGCGCTCCCCACCGGCAGAAAAAAACAGGCCAGAAACCCCGCCGCGATCCACGCCAGTTTTTTCCACTCACCTTTTACATCCATTGCGAACTCCTTCTCATGCCTGTAATGTTCGTCGCATCATTCCACGTTTCCCTTCTCTTTTTTGCTCATGCCCCTTCCTCGTTTGGTTGATTGGCATAATTACCAAATGTTGGGCGGGAGGTCAACCCCGCCGCATCACGGCACTTCCACCCGGCACTTCCACCGCTGAAGCGATCGGGTCTTCGGGGTCGGCAATCGGTATCGGAACCGGGGGCACCCCCCTTTGTTTGACGACCCCGATTCCGATGCCGCCCCCGGCGCCGATGCTTCCGTCTCCAGAATCAGAATAGCCGGACGCACCGCTACCGGAACGGCCTTTGTTCGCTTCGGGCTGAAAAACTGCGATAGGTCCACCTGCGCATAACCC
>JAVEYH010000034.1:0-29168 GCA_034003585.1 Kiritimatiellia bacterium | reverse complement strand
AGCACGCGCGCGAGCGCGGCGGGCTCCTGCCGGAAGGGCGAGCCTGCCCCTTCGTAGAAGCCGTGCGCCTCGATCATGTGGATGTTGATCTCCGTGTACGTCACCCGTTCGCCGCTGCGCAGGTTGCGCACGTCGACGAACTCCTTGCGGCAGAGCCCCTCGTGCGGGAAGGGACAGGGGAGCAGGCCGCGCACGCTGTCGACGCGCACCTCGAAGTGATCGAGCACGGTGACCGGCTCTCCCAGTCCCTCGGCGCCGGCGTCGCGCAGGGCGCGCATGCGCGCGGCGACCGCGGCGTGGGAGAGGCCCAGTCGGTGGACCTCGGCCTCGTCGGCCTCGAGGATGTCGCGCAGCGGGCGGCGGTCGTTGCCCAGCAGGCCGTCGCGCGTGATGACGCCCGGCCGCATGCGGTCCTGGATGATGTCGTCTTGGCGGCTCTGTTTCACGGCGCGCTCCTTGCTCACGAGAATTTGTCGTAGAAAATCTTCGACTCCGGCATGCCCTTGTCGCGCAGCACCTGGATGCAGGCGTCGATCATCAGCGGGCTGCCGCAGAGGAAGGCCTCGGCCTGCGAGGCGTCCTGCACGTGTCGCGCGACCACCTCGGTCACGCGGCCGGTTTCGCCCTCCCAGGCGTCGGCGGGGTCGGGGGCGGAGAGCGCGGGGATGAAGCGGAAGTCGGGCAGGGTCTTCTCCAGCCCGCGCATCGGCTCCAGCAGGAAGAGGTCGCGCCGGGCGCGCGCGCCGAAAAAGTAACGGCAGCGGCGCAGGTTGCGGGTGCGCGCCATCTCGTGCAGGATCGACTTGATCGGCGCCATGCCCGATCCGCCCGCGACGCAGAGCATCTCGGCATCGGAGTCGGTCAGCCCGAACTCGCCGTAGGGGCCGTTGAGGGTGACGGCGTCGCCGACCTTCAGGTGCTTGTGCACGTAGGTGGTGCAGATGCCGTTGGGCACGTAGCGGATCTCCAGTTCGATGCGGCGGGTGTCGACGGGGTCGGAGGCGACCGAGTACGCGCGGTAGACCGGTTCATCGGTCAGCGCGTAAGGCGGGACCTCGAGCTGGATGTACTGCCCGGCTTGGAAGCGGATCTCGGGCGGCTCTTCCAGATCGAGCGTGACCTGCTTGATGTCGTGGGTGAGATCCGTGAGGTCCGTGACGCGCGCGCGGTACTGCTTGACCTGGAACAACTCGTCGGGAATGCGGATCTCGAGGTCGCGCCGGACCTTGACCTGGCAGGCGAGCCGGACGTTGGCCTTCTGCTCCTCGGGCGTGAGCCAGGGCGTTTCGGTGGGCAGCAGCGGCCCGGCGCCCTCCAGCACCGTGACCTTGCACAGGCCGCAGGAGCCGCGTCCGCCGCAGGCCGAGGGGATGAAGAGGCGCTCGTCCTTGAGCGTCGCGAGCAGCGAGCGTCCGCCGGCGACGGTCAGTTCCTTCTCGCCGTTGATCGTGATGCGGCAGGGTCCCACCCGACCGAGGGTCGCCGCTGCGATCATGAGCAACAGCGCGAGCCCGGCATTGATGGCACACAGGACGCCGACCGCTATGAGGAAAGCTGTCATCACTCTTTTAACCGCACCCGCTGCGGCGCACGGCCATTCAGTTGATCACGTCTCTGAAATTCACAATTCTGATCAGCGTGTTTCCTCATGCTTCTACTGTGCTTCTGCCGTCTTATACGGACAAGACTTGTCTTGCCCATGCCACAGCTTCTTGAGCAAGCTCGATAGCCTTGAGGTAGGCTCGGCGGTCCACGGGCAAGTCTTGACCGGGATAACGGTGGTGTACCGCATATTTCGTCAGTACGGGCAACAGAAGAAGGCTGGGGGGCGGCAGAGCGGTTAGCGGCAACAGATCAACGAGAAAAGACAGGTCGTGTGTTCGCGGGACATCGAATCCCTGCGACAATAAGACCGCTTTGACCGCTTTCTCGGCAGCTTGCTGCGCATGAAAACAAAGATGCTCATAACGGATACTCTTCGTCTTTTTAACAGAGGCTAACGCCAGATCGCTTTTTGCGTCGCGCAACCATAGGGCTACACGATCCTTTGTCGCGTCACTTGGCATAGACTTCGCGTCCTTCGCGCAACGCCGCCGCGTAAATTGAACCATTGTCATCCCGGTACTTGCGGAGAATCGCGGGCGTGGCAACCAAGAAATCGCAAGGCATCGGTTTGTGGCGAATCTTCAGGTTCAGCGTGTCCATCACGTCAGAGGGGGACTGGGAGTCAGGCACCACCACGAGGAAATCCAAATCGTTGACACGCCCCTCGGAAGGGTGCGCGGCTGACCCGAACAATACGACCCGCTCAGGGTCGGAGTGTTTCACGATCCCCTCCAGAATGTGGCACACGGCGTACCGTAAGTCCCTGCTGCCCATGTGCGCATCGTAACAGAACGCGGGCGATCCTGTAAAGCGGACTTGCCGGGTTGGGAAGTCAATTGAGGTTCACCATGCCGTTGAAGCCCATGAAGGCGAGGGCCATGGTGCCGGCGATGATCAGCGCGATGCCGGGCCCCTCCAGGCCGCGCGGGATCCGGCCGCGCTGGGCCAGCCGCTGCCGGATGCCGGCCATGGCCAGAATCGCCAGCGCCCAGCCCAGGCCGCTGCCCAGGCCGTAGCCCGCCGCCTGCCAGAAGGAGTACTCGCGGATCACCATGAAGAGGCTGGCGCCGAGGATCGCGCAGTTGACGGTGATCAGCGGCAGAAAGACGCCGAGCGCGGTGTAGAGCGTTTCGGAGACGCGTTCGATGATCATCTCGATGAGCTGGACAAAGGCTGCGATGACCACGATGAAGACGATGAAGCGCAGGTAGACCAGGTCGAGCGGCACCAGCACGAAGGTGTAGACCAGCCAGTTGAGCACGCTGGTGGCGGCCATCACGAACACCACCGCGCCGCCCAGTCCCGCCGAGGTTTTGAGCTCGCGCGAGCAGCCCAGGAACGAGCACATGCCCAGATAATTGGTCAGCAGGATGTTGTTGGTGAAGATAGCCGCGAAGAGGATCGGAAAAAAGCCGAGCTGCTGCATGTCACGCCTGCGCTTTCCGGGCGGGGTTCAGGATCCACCCTTTCACGATCCAGATGAAGAGCGCCAGCACGAAAAACCCGCCGGGCGCCATCACCATGATGGTCCAGTTCTGCCAGCCGCCGCCGAGCAGCGGCACGCCCCAGATGCCGCCGGTGCCGAGCAGTTCGCGCACGGCCGCGATGATCAGCAGCACGTAGGCGTAGCCGATGCCGGAGGAGAGGCCGTCGATCAGCGCGGTTTTGGGCGGGCTGGTGAGGGCCACGGCCTCCGCGCGCCCCATGATGATGCAGTTGGTGATGATCAGCCCGACGTAGGGGCCGAGCTGGCGCGAGATCGCGGGGGCGTAGGCCTTGAGGTAGATGTCGACCAGCATCACCAGGCAGGCGATCACCAGCACCTCGACCATCATGCGGATGCGCGGCGGAATCCAGGCGCGCAGCAGCGAGAGGGTGAGGTTCGAGAGCGCGGTCACGAAGATCAGGCCGAGGCACATGACCAGCGTGTTCTTGAGCACGTTGGTGACGGCCAGCGTCGAACAGATGCCGAGCACCTGCACGAAGACGGGGTTCTGCGCGCCGAGGTTCTCTTTGAAGAGGCTCCACTGTTTGGCCGTCATCATGGGGCAGGCTCCTCCGCGGGCCGCGGCAGGTCGCGGGCCACGCCGTTCAGCAGGTCGCGGATCGCGGCCGAGGTGACGGTCGCGCCGGTGATGGCATCCAGCTCATCCGGCCGCGCCGAGCGCGTGCCCTCCGGGACCAGCCGGAAGGGTCCGCGCCGTCCGTCGGGCTGCGCCAGGAACCACGGTTCGGTGATGCGCGCGCCGAGGCCGGGCGTTTCGTTCTGGTCCAGGATGCGCAGTTGCCGGAAGGCGCCGGTCGCGGGATCGACGCCGACCACCGCGGTGATCAGGCCCCAGAGTCCGCGCGCCCGGCGGCGGTAGGCCACGGTGCGGAGCGCGCCGCCGGGCGCGTCGCGCACCAGAAAGCGGCCCGGCGCCGCCGGATCCTCGGCCACGGCACGGGCGTACCACGCGGCGACCGCCGCCGGATCGTCCGGCGCGGGGAGGCCGGCGACCTCCATCACGGCCTGCTGCAGGAAGAGGTTGGCGTTGCGCTCGACCCGTTCCGCCGTGGCCAGCGAGAGCGCGGCGACGCAGGTGATCAGCACGGCCGAAAGCAGGGCCATGAAACCGACGGCGCGCGCCCCCTCTTTGACGGCAGGGGTCACGGCGCGGACCTCCGCTGCCGCGCGGATTGCAGCGCCTTGATGCCGATGTCCAGGATCGGCGCGAACATGTTGGCCAGCAGGATCGCGAACATCGTGCCCGCGGGCCAGGCCGAGAAGGAGGCGATCAGGCTCGACATCGCGCCGATGAAAGCGCCGTAGATCCAGCGGCCGGGATCAGTCTGTGAGGCGGAAACCGGGTCCGTCGCGTAGAAAAAGAGGCCGATCACCAGACTGCCGGCCGCCGCGGCGCGCAGCGGGTCGGTGCCGCCGCCGATATGCAGCAGCCAGAAGAGCGTCTGCGCGGCGAAGAAGCCGAGGAAGCCCGCAACGACGATGCGGAAGTTGGCGGCCTTTTTCCAGACGATGTAGAGGCCGCACAGGATCGTGAGCGCGGCGCTGGTGCCGCCGATCACGCCCGGGCAGACCCCGAGGAAGAGATCCCGGAACGGGGGCAGGCTGGCGATGCCGCGCTCGGCCAGGGCGGCTTCGGAAAGCTTGAGCAGCGGGCCGGGCGTGGCGCTGGTGAGCGCGTCCGGCGGCGCGGAGGCCGCGCTCCAGCCCCAGCGCAGCAGGCCGGCCGGGAAGGGGCGGAAAGGCTCGGTCCACTGCGCGGTCATCGCGTTGCCGAAGCTAACATAGAGGAAGGCGCGGCCGGTGAGCGCGGGATTGAAGACGTTACGGCCAAAACCGCCGTAGACCATTTTGCCGAAGACGATGCCGAAGACGATGCCGAGCCCCGCCATCCAGAAGGGGAGCGTGGGCGGCAGGGAGAAGGTAAAGAGCAGGGCGGAGACGAAAACCGCCGACGACACCGGCTCGTGGCGCGGCCGGGTGAAGGCCGCCTCAGAGAGGAACGCGGCGGCGCCGACCGTCAGGGCCAGCGCCGCGACGCGCCAGCCGAAGAGCGCGACGGAAAAAGCCAGTAGCGGCGCGCAGGCGTAGAGCACGTGCCGCATCGGCCGCTGCCAGTTGATCCATTTCACTCCCTGCGCCATTCCGCCCTCCGGTTGGATGGGTGTATCTTACGGGAAAAGGACGGTTACGGCAACGGCGTTGTGCCGGGGTGCGGGTCCGTTTCGTTGAAACGGACCCGCACCCAAGACGGAGTGAGGAAAAACGTTCATGGCGGGGCATAGTCGGGAGCGCGGGCGTCCCCGCCCGCAATTTGAAAGGCTGGAAAAATATCCGTTGCGGGGGCAGGGGAAAAGGGCCACACT
The DNA here is from genome assembly GCA_034003585.1 of Kiritimatiellia bacterium. Taxonomy (GTDB): domain Bacteria; phylum Verrucomicrobiota; class Kiritimatiellia; order RFP12; family UBA1067; genus JAPXSY01. The sequence goes on along the minus strand of JAVEYH010000034.1, from coordinate 23,693 downwards.
GGACGGCAACGTTCCCGTCCGGATTTTCCGGACGGCGGGGCGCGGTGGATGACAGGACAAAGTAAGCGTGGAGGGTGTCATGAAGCACTCGGTGGCTGCGGTGGTGTGCGGGTTGGCGGCGGTGTTGTGCGGCCGGGCGCGGGAGATCGGGTTCCTCGAGACCTTCAGTCTGGCGGCGGACCGCGGACAGGCGCTCCAAGAGCTGGTTCCGGGCACGGACGAGTATTATTACTATCACGCCCTGCATGCCCAGAACACCGGCGCGGCGGAGCGGTTCCGGGAGGTGATGGGCCGCTGGCAGCGCGAGCGCGACGGTGCGGTGACCGACGGCGGGCGCGAGCTGCTGAACCGCCAGGCGCTGCTCGACTACACCAGGGACCCGAAGCAAAGCCTCGACTACCTGAAGCGCGAGCTGGACCTGCATTTTACGCACGCCCGCAAGACCGGCGGGCGCGCCAGCGGCGCGCCCTCGGCCTTCGACAACGCGCGGATCCATCCCGAAGCCCTGCTGAAACGCGCCCTGGCGGCAGAGCCGCGCAGCCTGGAACGGCTCGAGGACGCCGGGCTGCCGCTCGCGGCCGCGGCCACGCTCACCGACGGGCAGCGGCGCAACCTGCTCTCCCGCCTGCGCCGCCCGGACTACCCGGGGCTCGCCGACCTGGTCGCCGCCGACCTGAAAGTCCGCGACAGCCGCGGGTTCGGCTCCCTTCCCATCCATGGCCTGCTGACGCTCGCGCAGTTGGACGAGCTGGTGAAGAAAGCGCCCGGCCTGCGCAACGAGACCGCTTTCGTGAACGCCTATCTCGCCAAACTCGCGCCGGAGGACGAGGTGGACCTCGATACCGACGCGGCCGCGCGCGAAGCCTACTACGGGCGGGTCTGGGGCTTTGTGAAGTCGCTCGAGCCGGTCCACAACTCGCTCAAGGCCAACGTGCTGTACAACCGGCTGCGCCACGACCGGCGCCAAGGTGTGTATGACCGCGACCGTTTCCTCGAGTATGTCAAACTGCCGCGCGATGTGTATTACCTGCGTCCCGAGATCCGCCAGCAGTTGCCGCGCGGCGATTTCCTGGCGCGCCTGGGCCAGGACTTCCGCCTTGTCGCGCTGCCGCCGGTCGGCAACGAAGAGCCGCTGGTGCGGAGCTACCTGCTGCGCTTTTTCCGGGACGCCGCCGGCACCGAGGCGTACAAGGCATATATCCGCGACGATTTCCTCAAGCCGCTGTTTGCCGAGGCCAAGATCGTCAACGGCGTCGGCGAGCCGCAGCAGTGGGTGCCGTTGCTCACGCCGGACGCCTACCGGCGGCTCAAGGAACGGGTCGATATCGACTTTGCCGCTGAGAACCCCGGCGTGATCGGCGCGGACGAGGCGGTGCGGCTCACGGCCTTTGTGAAGAACGTGCCGTCGCTGATCGTGAAGGTTTACGAGATCAACACCTTCAACTACTACCGCGATACAGGCCGGCCGCTGGATCTGGCCATCAATCTGGACGGCCTCGTGGCCTCGTTTTCGCGCCGTGTGGAATATCCGGAACCCGCCGAGCGCCGCGTGGCGCGCGTGTTCGACCTGCCGGAGATCAAAGGCCGCGGCGCGTATGTGGTCGAGCTGATCGGCAACGGCAAGAGCAGCCGGGCCCTGGTGCAGAAGGGGAGGCTGGGCGTGCTGCAGGCCGTGACCGCCGCCGGGCACGCGTTCACGGTGCTGGACGAGGGCGGGCGCCGCGTGGCCGGCGCGAGCGGGTGGCTGGGCGGGCGCGAATTCGCGGCCGGACCGGACGGGCGCATCCTTGTCCCGTTCTCCACCGCGCCGAAGAGCGAGAGCATCGTGATCCGCCAGGGCGGGTTTGCCACGCTGGCGCGCTTCGAGCATCTCGCGGAAAGCTACGGGCTCACCGCCGGGGTTTATGTGGACCGCGAGGCGCTGCTCCGCCGCGAGAAGGCGCAGATCGCCTTACGCCCCGTGCTGCGTGTGAACGGCACGCCCGCGAGTCTCAAACTGCTGGAAGAGCCGGTCCTGACGGTCCGTTCGGTTGACCTGCAGGGCATCGTGACCGAAAAAGAGTTCCCCGGCGTGGCACTGCGCGAGGACGCCGAGACCGTGCAGGAAATCCTGGTTCCGGAAAACGCGGTCGAGCTCCGCGTGACCCTGAAGGCGCGGATCCGGAACCTCAGCCTGAACCGGAAGCAGACGCTGTCGGACGGCGCGGCGTTCGCGCTGAACGGGATCGAGCGGACGCGGGCGGTGGAGGACCTGCACGCGGGACGCACCTCGGCCGGATATTTCGTGGAGCTGCGCGGTAAGAACGGCGAGCCGCTGGCGGGCGAGCCGCTCGCCTGTTTCTTCAAGCACCGCGGATTCCGCGAGGAGGTCCCGGCTGAGCTTCAGACCGACGCGCAGGGGCGCGCGCGCCTGGGCGCGCTGGACGGCATCGCGTCGTTCCGCGTCCGCGCGGCGTCCGGGACCGGGCACATGTGGACGCTTGCGCGGGGCGCGTGCGCCTACCCCGAGGCCCTGCACGGCAAAGCGGGCGAGACGCTGCGCGTGCCGATCGTTTGGGACGCGGCGGACGCGGTCGGCGAGGCCTCGCTGCTGGAGACGCGCAACGGCCAGTTCGTGAAAGACTGGCGTGCCGCGCTGGCTGCGGCAAACGGTTTTCTGGAATTGCGCGGCCTGCCGGCGGGTGACTATTCGCTCGCGCTCAAGACTGAGGGGCGCGAGATCGCGGTCCGCGTGACGCAGGGCGAGGAGCGTGACGGCTTCGTGGTCTCGCCGCGCCGGGCGCTGGAGTGCCCGCGCCTCGCGCCGCTGCACGTGGCCGCCGTCGCGTCCGGCGCGGAGGCCGTGGAGATCCGGCTCGCGAACGCGACGCCGTTTACGCGCGTCCACCTCTTCGCCACCCGGTATCTGCCGGCGTACGACGTTTTCGCCAAGCTCGGCTTTTCCGGAACGGCGGGACTGCTGCGGCAGCCGTGGCAGCCGGCCGGCACGTTCTACGAGTCGGGCCGCGACATCGGCGACGAGTACCGGTACATCCTCGACCGCCAGCAGGCAAAGAAGTTCCCGGGCAACATGCTGGAGCGGCCCGGGCTGCTGCTCAACCCGTGGGCCGTGCGCGCGACCGAGGCGCAGCCCGAGCGGCTGGCCGCGGGCCGCGCGTACGCCGGAAGGTCGGCAGGCATGGCGCGCGCCGGCGGGGCCGCGCCGGCCTCTCCGGCGGCGGCGGGCGAGCCGCCCGAGGGCTACGCCGCGCTCGATTTCCTCAAACAGCCGGCCGTTGCGCTGCTGAATCTCGTTCCGGACAAGGCGGGCAGGGTCACGGTTCCGCGCGCCGCGCTCAAGGGTCTGCCGGTCCTGCGCGTCATGGCGGTTGACCCCCTCTCCACGGTGCTGGTGTGCGCGGCGCTGGAGGACTCGCCGGTCGCGACGCGCGAGCTGCGCCTCGTCGCCGGGCTGGATCCGCACAAGCCCTACGCCGAACAGAAGCGGGTCACGGTTGTGGCCGCGAAGCAGAGCGTGACGATCGGGGACGTGACCACGGCGCGGTTTGAGCGTTACGACACGGTGGCGAAGGTGTACCGTCTGCTGGCCACGCTCAATCCGGATGCGACTTTCGGCGAGTTCGCCTTCGTGGCGAAGTGGCCGGAGCTGGAACCCGCAGAACAGCGGCGGCTGTACTCCCAATACGCCTGCCACGAGCTCCATTTTTTCCTGTACCACAAAGACCCGCGGTTTTTCGAGGCGGTGGTCGCGCCGTACCTGAAGAATAAGCGGGACAAGACGTTTCTGGACCGCTGGCTGCTGGGGGACGCGCTCGACGCGTTTCTGGAGCCGTGGCGGTTCGCGCGGCTGAATGCGGTCGAGCGGATCCTGCTGGGTCAGCGCATGCGCGGACAGAGGGAAGCCGTGGCGCGCGACACGCGCGAGCGGGCGGCGCTGCTTGCGCCGGACATGGAAGCGTTCAACCGCCGCTTCGACACGGCGGTGCGGGGCGGGGCGCTGGAAACGGAAGAAGACGGCGCGGCCGGCGCGGTGGAGGCGATTCGTAAAAGCCAGGCGGACAAGCAGGCGGCCGGCTTCGGGGTGCGGAACGGCGTCCTCGCCGCCGCCGCGCTGGCCGCGCCGCCGGCCGCCGCCGCGCCGAGACGGATGCCGGCCGCTGCCGGCATGATGAAGGCGCAGGCTGTAGCGGAGGATGTCCGGGCCGAGGCGAAGCCGGACGCGGCCCCCGGCCTGTCGCGCCAGCGGGCGTTGCGTGATGCGGCGGCCAAAGAGGAGGCGTCCGCTCTTTCCGCGCCGGCCGAGGCCGAGGCGCGGTTCTTCGAAGCGCGTGAACAGGACCGCGCCGCTTCGCGCCGCTTCTTCCAGAAGCTCGACAAGACGCAGGAGCTGGCCGAGAACAACTACTACCGCCTGCCGATCGCGCAACAGGTCGCCGACCTCGTGAAGGTCAACGCGTTCTGGAACGACTATGCGGCGCACGACGGCAAGACGCCCTTCCTCTCGAAGGCGCTGCCGGAGGCCACCGCGAACTTCACCGAGATGATGTTGGCGCTGGCCGTGGTCAACGTGCCGTTCCAGGCGGCCGCGCACAACGAGAAGGTGGAGGGTGTCCGCTACGTGCTGCAGGCGGAGTCGCCGCTGCTGCTGTTCCACCGCGAGATTTGCGAGGCGTCCCGCGCCGGGGCGCCGGGCGGCGTGCTGGTGGCCCAGCACTTCTTCCGGGCGGACGACCGCGAGCGCTTCGAAGGCAACGAGCGGTTCGACAAGCCGGTGACCGACGAGTTCCTGCCCCGCGTCGTCTACGGGGCGCAGGTGGTCATGACCAACCCCACCGGCAACCGCCAGAAGCTCCAGATTCTGATGCAGATCCCGGCCGGCGCGCTCCCGGTGGCCAACGGGTTCTACACGCGCGGCGCGTATGTGGTGCTGGAGCCCTACAGCACGCAGACGCTGGAATACTTCTTCACCTTTCCGTCCACGGGCCGGTTTTCGCACTATCCGGTGACGCTCGCCGATCCGGACCGGGTGGTCGGCGGCGCCGAGCCCTTCGTCTTCAACGTCGTGGACCGGCTCAGCAAGACCGACACGGCGTCGTGGGCGTGGCTCTCGCAGAACGGAACGGAAGCCGAAGTGACCGCGTTCCTCGACGCGGCCAACCTGCACCGCACCGATTTGGGGGAGATCGCCTGGCGGATGAAATCGCACGCGTTCTTCAAGTCGGTGACGGCGCTGCTGCAGGCCCGCCACATCTACCACGACACGCTCTGGTCGTACGGCATCCTCCACAACGAGCCGGAGGCGATCCGCGAATACCTGCGGCACGCGCCGTTCGCCGACCGGTGCGGGCTCTGGCTGGTGTCGCCGCTGCTGACGCTCGATCCGGTCGAGCGCTTCGCCTACCAGCATCTGGAGTACGCGCCGCTGGTGAACCCGCGCGCGCATCCGGTCGGGCCGAAGCGCACCATCCGGAACGACTGTTTCCGCGGTCAATATCAGAGTCTGCTGAAGGTTTTGAGCTACAAGCCGAAGCTGGACGCCGCCGACACGCTGGCCGTGGCCGCGTATCTGACGCTGCAGGACCGCGTCGCCGAAGCGCTCGACTGGTTCGGGCGGGTGGACCGCAAGGCCGTGCCCGAGCGGCTCCAGTGCGATTATCTGGAGGCCTACCTCGCGCTCTGCAAAGGCGACATCGAGACCGCGCGCGGGCTTGCCCAGAAGCACGCGGGCGAGGGGGTGGACCGCTGGCGCGACCGTTTCGCGCTGATTCGGAAGCTGCTCGACGAGATCGCGGGCGGCGCGGCCGGCGTGACGGACACGGAGAGCCGCGATCCGGCGCAGGCCGCGCTGGCGGCGACCGAACCGGTGCTGGAGCTGCAGGTCGAGGCAGGCCGCATCCGGCTCGACACGCGCAACCTCACGTCCTGCACGCTGAACTTCTACCCCATGGATATCGAACTGCTCTTTTCGCGCAGCCCGTTCCTCCAGGAAGGCGCGGCGCAGTTCTCCCACATCCGGCCGGTGCTCAGCCGCACGGTCGCGGTCCCGGCCGGGCAGAACGGCGCGACTGTGGATGTGCCCCCCGAGTTCGCGGGCAGGAACGTGATGGTCGAGGCGCTGGCCGGCGGGGTGCGCAAAGCCCAGGCCTACTACGCCAACACGCTGAAGGTGCAGATGATCGAAAGCTACGGGCAGCTCGTGGTGACGCAGGCCGCGACCGGCAAGCCGGTGGCCGGGGCGTACGTGAAAGTCTACATGCGGCGCGCGGGCGGCGGGGTGGCGTTCCTCAAGGACGGCTACACGGACCTGCGCGGCCGCTTCGATACCGTTTCGCTGAACACCGGCGAGCTGGATGCCGCCGAGCGGCTGGCGGTGCTGGTGCTCAGCGATGAGTTCGGCGCGGTCGTGCGCGAGGCCGCGCCGCCGAAACGGTGAGCGGGTCGCGAGAGTAGGCGCGCGGCGCGCTTGTTCCGGGCGGTTCTATTTTATGTCTATATGCCTTGACAGAAGCGGGGCAAGCTTTTACGGTTAGCCTGTCCTTTTTTATGTAGAGCATGCCTGTAGTATGGGCATGCGGCCGCAAAGCAACCGAAAGGGGTAACATGAAGGCGTTCCTGAATGGCCCGGCTGTCCTACTCTGCTTCGCTTTCTCTTTGCCGCGGTGGGGTGCTGCCGAGCCGGCCGTGCTGTTCAGCGACGCGTTCGATTACGTCACGTCCGGTTCCGTTTCCATTCCCGGCAGCACCGCATGGACCTCGTCTGAGCTGTACTCGGTGTACACGTTCATCTACCCCGCCGGGGGGAGTGTCAAACTCGGCAAAACGGGAGAGAGCGGCATGCTGACCACCACCAACCTGACAGTGCGGTCAGGACTCCTGTCGGTTCAGGTGGACGCCCTGGGTTGGGATGGCGATGAGAAGGGATTCATGATTTCGGCCGGGAACGCGACCACCAATCTGACCTGCACAAACGACAAGTCCACCCCCGCGCTGTTCGAGACTTTCTCCCCAACGTTCGAAACCGGCGCCGGAGTCGTCACGGTGACGTTTTGGACCGAAACCGGGAAACGGATCTTTCTCGACAACATTCGGATCACCCACGAGGCCGGAGAAGGCTCGGTTCCGCTGGAGTTCTTTGTCTATCCCCACTCCGACACGACCGTGCCCGCGCTCACGGAGATCTCGTTCACGATCGAGGCTTTGGCCGACGGCGTTGCCACCAACGTGGCATACGCGGGCGGACTGCCGGCCGGGGCGCTTTACGCCTTTACCGGCCAGCGGTTCGCCTGGACGCCGGAACTCCACCACACCGGCGAGTTCGCCCTGGTCTTCATGGCGACGGACACTTCGGGCGCGATCCATCAGAAAACGATTCCGGTCACGGTCACCCCCCTTGCCCTGCATGCGCCGAACGGCGTCACGGTTACGGAACTCACCTGTAACGCGGCCTGCCTCGCGTGGGAAGCGGTTCCCGCGGCGTCGCACGGATATCGGGTCTCCGCCTGGTACGGGAGCACGGCGCCCGACACGCTTTCCGTTGATGCGGAGACCTTCTTCGAAATCCTGGCTACCGACTCGGTCGCCGCGCCACCGGGGTGGGTTTTCCAAGGCGTGACGGAAAAATACGCCACCGCGGATTTTGTGGAGCTGAAGTTCAACGATGCCGGCGACAGCGTGACAACCAAACGCTATCCCGCCCCGGTCTCCTCCCTCTCCTTCCGCCTCAAGGGGTATGCCACGAGTTCACTGTCCAACAGTCTCTTCGAGGTATACGGTTCGTGTGACGGCGACGGCTGGACGTTGCTCCGACAGTACAGCACGCTGGCGGATGCCGACGGAGATGACGAGAACAACCTTTTCACCAGCGCGGAGGGGGATCTCGACAAAACGGTGATCCTGCATGCGGCCGATGGCTTCCGGCAATTCCGCTTTGTGTATGGGCTGAAGGCGTGCGGCAACATCGGTCTGGCCAACGTGACTGCGGTGTACGCAGGGAGCGGAACCCGTTTCGTGGACGGCTGGCAGGCAACCCCGGTCTCCGACCCGCACCTGCGGATCACCGGCTTGCCGCCCGCGCGCGAAATCCTCATCCGCGTCGAGGCCCTGGATGCCGCGGAGAGCCGCGCGACCCAACTCCGCCTGACCACTCCCGCATTCCTGCCCAAGACGATTCTCATGCTTCGGTGATGGGATGTCCGGCACCGGTCCGGTAAACTGGGTTGCGAAAGAGGTGGGTCGGATGCGCAAACGGAACGGCTGGATTGGGGCGGTTGGCGTAGTGTGGCTCTTGGCCGGCTGCGGCCGCGGGCCGCAGCTCGCACCGCTTTCGGCGGACTCGGTGGTGCTCTGTTTCGGCGACAGCCTGACCGCCGGCACCGGCGCCGAACCGGCGGAGAGCTATCCCGCGGTTCTGGCGGAACGGCTCGGGTGCCGGGTGGTGAACGCCGGCGTGCCGGGGGAGGTGACCGCCGAGGGGCTCGAGCGGTTGCCGGGCCTGCTGCGGCGCCATGAGCCGGATCTGGTGATCCTCTGCCACGGCGGCAACGACATGTTGCGGCAGGAACATGACGCCGCCCTCGCCGCGCGGGTGCGCGCGATGATCGAGGCGTCCCAAGCCTCGGGCGCGGAGGTGCTGCTGCTGGGCGTGCCCCGGCCCGGTCTGTTTTTGCGTGCGCCCCGGTTTTATGAAGAGGTCGCCCAGGCCTGCGGCGTGCCGTATGACCGCAAGACGCTGCCCGCCCTGCTCGGCAGGCGCTCGCTCAAAAGCGATCTGCTGCACCCCAACGCCGCAGGGTACCGCCTGCTGGCCGAAAGGGTCGCGGCGCAACTCCGCGCGCGCGCACGCTGACGCCGCTTTTGTTTTTTGCACTCCATATGCGGATAATGCAATTGATGGGAGCAGGCCGGTTCCGCTATCCTCATTCCTGAGTCTGATGGGTGTGAATCCGAAAAAGGGAGGGAAGCATGAACCGCAGGGATTTTCTGAAGACAACGGTTTACGCCGGAGCGGTCGCCATGGGCGCGCGCACGGCCGCCGCGCAGGCGTCGCCCGCCGAGCGCGTGCGGGTGGCGGTGATGGGTACGGGCGGCCGCGGCGCCTCCCTGATGCAGACGGCCGCGGGGCTGCCGAATGTCGAGGTCGCGGCGGTCTGTGATGTGGACGCGCGCGCCATGGACCGCGCGGCCGAGGCGGTGAACAAGAAAACCGGCAAGACGCCGAAGAAAGAGAAGGACCTGCGCCGGATTCTGGAGGACAAGGGGATTGACGGCGTGATCTGCGCCGCGCCGGACCACTGGCACGCGCCGGCCGCGCTGATGACCATGCGGGCGGGCAAGGCGATCTATGTGGAGAAGCCCTGCTCCCACAACCCGCGCGAGGGCGAGATGCTGGTGGAGGCCTCGGCCCAACACAACGCGGTTTTTCAGATGGGCAACCAGCGCCGCGCTTCCGCGGTCTATCAGCAGGTCATCGGCCAAATCCGCGGCGGGCTTATCGGCGAGCCGCGTTTCGCGCGCTGCTGGTACACCACGCACCGCGGGCCGATCGGCAAGGGCAAGGAGGTGCCGGCGCCGGAGTGGCTGGATTGGGATTTGTGGCAGGGACCCGCGCCGCGCCGCCCGTTCCGCGACAACATCGTGCCGTACAAGTGGCACTGGTTCTTCCATTGGGGCACCGGCGAGTGCGGCAACAACGCGACCCATTACGTGGATGTCGCGCGCTGGGCGCTGGGCGGACGGTTCCCGACGCGCGTCACCAGCGCGGGCGGGCGCCTTTTTTACGAGGGGGACGATTGGGAGTGGTTCGACACGCAGGCCGCGACGTTCGAGTATCCCAACCGCACGTTCATCACGTGGGAGGGGCTCTCGGCGGTCAAGGCCCGCCCGTACGAGGGGATCGGCACCGGCTGCATGGTTTACGGCCTCAAAGGTGCGGTGCTGTTCGCGCCCAACAACACCTGCCGCCACTTTGATCCGGCGGGCAAGGTGGTGAAAGACTGGGACACCCAATCTCTCGCGGGGGACGCGATGGACCGCGCGAATCCGATCGGCGGGCTCGACGCGGCCCATCTCGGCAACTGGGCCGACTGCATCCGCACCCGGGACCGGGCGAAGACCTATTCGCCCGCGGATGAGGCGCACGCCAGCACGCTGATGACCCATCTGGCGAACATCGCCCAGCGTACCGGGGAGACGATCCGGACCGATCCCGCGACGGGTCGGCTGGCCCAAGGTTCGCCCGGCGCGGAGCTGTGGGCGCGGGAGTACGAAAAGGGTTGGGAGATGGGCGTTTGACGCGTGGAGGGGAGAGTGTGAAGCCGAGGATGCGGTATCTGTCGAGACGCGTGTTCTCCGCGCGGGCCCTGCTGGCCGCGGGGGGGTGGGCGGCGGGCGTTTGCCGGACGTCCGCCGCCGCCGCGCGGCCGTTCAAGGTTTACATCTTTGTGGACATGGAGGGGATCAGCGGCATCAGCCACAGCGGGCAGACGCTCTCGGACGGCGCCGCGTACAGCGAGGGCTGCCGTCTGATGGAGGGGGACATCAACGCCTGCGTGGCGGGCTGTTTTGACGCCGGGGCGGCGGAGGTCGTGGTGCGCGACGGGCACGGCGGCGGGAAAAATGTCGATCCTTCGCGGATCGACCCGCGCGCGCGGCTGGTGCGGGGGCCCACGCCGGGCGTGCGCTTCGGGGCCTTCGAGGGCAGCGCGGCGCTGATTTTGCTGGGCTACCACGCGAAGGCGCTGACGCCGGGGGCGGTGCTGGCGCACACCTATTCGTCGCTCGCGATCCAGGGGATGTGGCTGAACGGGCGCGAGGCGGGCGAGATCGGTCTGGACGCGGCGATTGCGGCGGAGCGCGGCGTGCCGGTGGTAATGGTCTCGGGGTGCGACAAGACCGTGGCTGAGGCGCGGGAGTGGATTCCCGGCGTGGTGACGGCGCAGACGAAACGCAGCGCGGGCGTGCAGCGCGCCGCATGCCTGCCGCCGGAAGCGTCGCGCCGGATGATCCGGGAGAAGGCCGCCGAGGCGGTCCGCGGGCGTCAGGCAATCGCGCCGGCTGCGGTGGCGTATCCCGCCACCCTGCGTGTGGACTATCTGCCCAAGGGCTCGCTGCGCACGTACGACCCGGCGTTCACGCCGGCGGCGGCGCCGCGGCGGGTGGAGCGGACGGGCGCTTCTGTGGAAGAACTGCTTCTCAACAGGGAATGAGGGAGGGAGAATGAATCATACGGCAAGGGTGGCGGCGCTCGTCCTGGCATGCGTCGCGGCGCACGCGGAGAATACGCGGGTGGGGATCATCGGGTTGGACACGTCGCACACGATCGCGTTCACCAAAATGCTGAATGTCGAGAAGGGCGACCCGGCCTTCGAGGGCTTCACGGTCACGGCGGCCTACACCTACGGCAGCCTGGACATCCCGTCCAGCACCAACCGCTATCCCGCCTACACGAAGCAGATGGTCGAGATGGGGGTCGGGATCGTCGGTTCCCTCGCCGAACTGCTGACGCGCAGCGACGTGATTCTGCTGGAAACCAATGACGGCCGGCGCCACTACGAGCAGGCGCTGGAGGTGTTCAAGGCGGGCAAGCGGGTCTTCATCGACAAGCCGATCGCCGCGTCGCTCACGGACGCGGTGAGGATCTTCGATGCGGCCAAGCGCTATCACGTGCCGGTCTTCACCTCGTCGGCGCTGCGCTACTCGAAAAAGATCCAGGAGGCGCGCGCCGGGGCGTTCGGACGGATTTCCGGCGCGGACGCCTACACGCCCTGCGCGCTGGAGCCGACGCATCCGGATCTGTTCTGGTACGGCATCCATGCCGCGGAGCCGCTCTTCACGGTGATGGGCACCGGCTGCGAAAGCGTGGTGCGCGTGAGCCGGGAGAAGGTGGATTTCGTGGTGGGGGCGTGGGCCGACGGCCGCGTGGGTACCCTGCGGGGGATCCGCGACAAACCCGCGCCCTACGGGTGCGAGATCTTCGCCGAGAAGGGCGGGCGCGTCGCGCTGGGCGGCTATGAGGGGTACAAGCCCCTGCTGATCGAGATTCTCAAGTTTTTCCGGACCGGCCGGGCTCCGGTCTCCCCGGAAGAGACGCTGGAGATTTTCGCCTTTTTGGAGGCCGCGCACGAGAGCACGCGGCGGGGCGGCGTTCCGGTGAAGCTGGAGGAAGTTTTGGCCAAGGCGCGCGCTGAGGCGGCGCGGAAAGGGGTCCGGTGAGCATGCAGGCAAACGGACTCGCTTTTGCGGACTACGCGGTGGTCGTCAGCTTTTTCACGGTGATGATTTCGGTCGGCGTGTTCTTCGGCCGCGGCCAGAAGAGCATGTCGCAGTTTTTCGGCGGCGGCAAGCAGGTGCCGTGGTGGCTGAGCGGCATTTCGTTCTACATGTGCAGTTTCAGCGCCCTGGCCTTTGTGATGTACTCCGCGCTGGCCTACAAATTCGGCTGGCTGCCGATCACGATCAGTTGGCTGAGCGTACCGGCCGTGCTGCTCGGCTGCCGGTTTTTTGCGGCACGCTGGCGCCGGGTCTCGGAGACCAGCGCGCTGGAGTATATCGAACGCCGCTACGGCAACGGCATGCGCCAGGGGCTGATGTGGCTGGGGCTGCCGATGCGCGTGCTGGACGACGCCTTCAAGCTGCTGGCGATCGGAACGGTGGTGGGCGTGGGTATGGGGTTCCCGCTGCACGGCGCGATCATCGGCTCCGGCCTGATCATCCTGAGTTACACCTTCATGGGGGGGCTCTGGGCCACGCTGGTCGCGGACTTCATCCAGTTTTTCGTGCTGCTGACCGTAGTGCTGGTTCTGCCTTTTCTCTGCATCAGCAAGGCGGGCGGGTGGGCCGCGTTTCTGGATCAGGTCCCGCCCGGCTTTTTCCGGTTCACGGCGGATAAGTACGACTGGACCTACATGCTGGTCTTTTTCCTGATGCTTTTCTTCAACCTCTCGACCTCGTGGCTCATGGTGCAGCGGTATTATTCCACGCGCAGCGAGAAAGACGCGCGCAAGGTGGGCTACTTCGTGTCGGTGCTGCTCACGCTCGGTCCGCCCCTCTTCTTCCTGCCCGCCATGGCGGCGCGGACCTTCCTGCCGGAAATCCCGTCCGAGCGGATGAACGAGGTGTACGCGCTGATCTGCAAAAGCGTGCTGCCGGCCGGGTTTGTCGGCATGGTGATCGCGGCGATGTTCTCGGCCACGATGTCCACGCTGGCCGGGGATTACAATGCCGTGGCCTCGGTGCTGACGAACGATTTCTACAAACGGATGCTTGCGCCGCACGCCTCGCCCCGCAGGCAGATGGCGGTGGCGCGGTTCGCCACGGTGCTGGTCGGCGGTCTGGTGATCGGGCTGACCTTCGTGATGCAAACCGCGCAGGGCGCGAACGACCTGTTCGATGTGACCAACCGGATGTTCGGCGTGTTTCTGCCGCCCATCGCGATTCCGATGATGCTGGGGCTGGTCACGCACCGCATCTCGCGCCGCGGCGGCATGCTCGGGCTGGTGGGCGGGATCGGAATCGGGGTCGCGGTGTTCGTCCTGGGCGCGCGCTGGCCGGCGTTGCGCGCCATGGGCACGCTCTTCGCGTTCACCTGCGGGGCGACCTTCGCCGGGCTGATCGGCGGCACGCTGCTCTGGCCGGATGATGTCCGGCATGATGAGGCCCTCAAGCGGTTTTTCGAAAAGGTCGGCACGCCCGGTCCGGTGCTGGAGGGGCCGCCCGCGCGGATCACCTTCTGGCCGCTGGTGGCCGGCGGACTGGCGTGTATCGGGACGGTCCTGATCCTGTCGTCCGTCGCCACGCGCCCGTTTGCCGAGATCCGGTTGTCGGTGCTGGGAGGCGTGGGGCTGCTGGTTGCGGCCGGCGTCTTTTTCCGGCTTTCGCGGGTGCGGTAAGCGGGACGGGAACGGAAGGAAGAGTGTCGGGGACTGGGCGGAAGCCCTGCTCCGCGCAGAGGAAAGGGTCAACCATGAGACACGCAACACGGTTCGGACGGGTCGGTGCGGGTGTGGTGGTTCTGTGTCTTGTCTGCACGGCGCGCGCGCAGTATGGCGCGGACGGCCAGACGAACACAATCGACGGCGCGTCGGTGGTCTGGGCGGGCGACTATGCGGTGGGGAGCAACACCAGTGGTAATGTGCTGCTCATTCTGAACGGCGGCGCCCTGACGAACGTGACCGGGTATCTGGGATTCGAGGCGTCGTCGGATGATGCGCTCGCGGTCGTGGACGGGGCCGGGTCGCGCTGGCACAGCTCGCTCTACATGCAGCTTGGGCACTACGGTTCCGGTTGCCGCGTGCTGGTCACCAACGGCGGTGTGATGACGGTCGCGAACCGGACGTTCATCGGGCGGCAATATTACGCCGAGAGCAACCATCTGGAGGTGGCCGGCAGCGGGTCGCAGTTCCGTTGCGCGAACAATTTCGCGGTCGGTCAGCAGGGGGCGAACAACCGGATGACCGTGCGTGACGGCGGGCAGGTCTCCAGCACGCTCTACGGTGCGGTGGGGTTTTACAGCAGCGGGAACCTGGCGGTGGTTTCGGACGCGGGTTCGATGTGGACCACGCCCACGGAACTGTATCTGAGTTACGGGATCAGCCATCAGAACAACCGGCTGATCGTCACCAACGGCGGCTGGGTCGCCGATAAGGACGCGTACATCGGGTACGACGACCGGACGGCCGGCAACGCGGTGGTTGTGACCGGGGCGGGCTCGGTCTGGACCAACAGCGGGGGAGCCTCGGCGGGGTGGAAGGGCAGTTTCAACCGCCTCGACGTCGCGGACGGCGGCACGGTGGTGGCGGACGGGATGACGGTGGGGACCTTTGCCGGCGCGAACAGCAACCGGGTGACGGTGAGCGGCGCCGGGTCTTTCCTCCGGATCGTCTCCAATCTGGAAATGGGGCGTCAGGGTAAGGAGAACACGCTGACCGTGACCAACGGCGCCCGGATGTACGGACGGTACTGCCTGGTGGGCAGCTTCACCAACGGCAACCGGGCCGTGGTGAGCGGGCCGGGCACGCGCTGGGAGTATTTCACGCTGACGCTCGGCAAGACCGGAAACGACAACCGCCTGGAGATCACCGACGGGGCCGAGGTGGCCGGTCCGGCCGCGCCGTCGCAATACAGCGTGCTGTCCGTGGGGTCGGTGGCCGGAGCCACCGGCAACCGCATCACCGTGGACGCGGGGTGCCTGCTGGAAGCCAACAACATGATCGTGACCAACGAGGGCAACACCATCGTGAATTACGGCGGCATCTACCAATTCAGCAGCGCGACGCCGAGTCTCACCACGAACGGCCTTGCGTCCGTCAGCCCGATCGTGCTGACCAACGGGAGCATCTCCTTCCGCGCGGTCGCGAACGCGCCGCTGGGTCCCGGCACGCACCTGACGCGCATCGCGTATCAGGGCGACAACGGCTACCGGCTGAACGGCGCGACCAATGCCTCGGTCGCTTCGTACACGTTCGACGCGGTGGCCAACACCGGCGATCCGGCCCGGTTCCAGCGCCTGATCCTCACAGGCGTCAACCCGCGCTGGCAGGGCACGGCCCTGACCTTCGGCGCGGGCGGCGCCATGCGGGTCGAGTCCGCGCAGGCCTCGGTGGGCGCGGCGGTCACCAATCACGGCACCCTGGCGGTGTCGGACGCCGTGCTGACGCTGGAAAAACAGGCGGTCGTGAACGGCACGGTGGAGATCGATCTCGACCGGCTGGCGGACACCAACGGTGTGGTGCGCTGCGCGGGGCTGGCGCTGGGGCCCTCCTGCACGCTCCGGCTGACGCGCGGCGGCGCGTACACTAACGAGCACGCCGTAACGCTCTTCCGGCACGCCGGGACCCGGACCGGGCTTTTCGCGACAGAAGAGGGCGTGCCGCCCAAGTATAAGATCCATTACGGGCCTGAGACGGATGGCGCGGTGCGCCTGATTCCGGAAAAGGTGGGGACCGTGATGCGGTTGCACTGAAAGGGGTCGATGGGGAATGATCGGACCGGGGCTGAGAGGCGGAAACGGGCGCGTCGCCCGCGTGTTCGCGGGTGCCGTGCTGCTCGCGTGCGTCGGGCGGGGCGCGGAGGCGGTGCCGCTCCCGCTGCGCCTGGATTGCGGTCCCCGGGAACAGCGGCCTGTAGCCGGGTTCCGGACGTTGAGCGGGGGCGATCTCTATGCGGCGGAGCGGGGATACGGCTGGCTCAAGGCGTGGGGCTTGGATCACGGCGGCAATCAGGATAAAAACGGGGTGCTCGGGTCCTCGACCGGCGCGCGGGCGCATGCGGATGCGCGGCCCGGGGAGAATGACGTCACCTTCCGCGCCGATCTTCCGGACGGGGTCTATGAGGTCACGGTGTGGGTGGGGGTTGAGGCGCCGCGCGAGGGGCGTCTCGGGATCTGCGTGGCGGCGAACGGCCGCACGGTGCTCGGGCCGCCGGGCGGCGGCGGCTGGGGTGTGGTCACCCGGCGCACGTTGCCTGCCGTAGTGGAAGAGGGCGTGCTGCTGCTGAACTTCTATGTGACGGGCAAAGGCGGCGCGGCACGGCTTTCGATCCTCGGGTTCGCCATCGAACCGGTCGCGGACGAGGCGCGGAGGGAAGCCGTGCGGACAGCTTGGCTGACCAGTCCGGCCCGGGAGGAGCGGCCGCGCGAGGAGGTGATCGGCGGCAGAACTTACACGGTGGTCACGCGGCGCGGCGAGGGGCCGTCTCTCCCGCGCGCGGGCAAGACGCTGCTGCCCTTCACCCGGCCGAACCCCGGCGACATCCTGGAAACCAGCGTGCCGCGCCGCGGGGAGGAGGAGGTGCGGCTTCGCGCCTTCGCGGCGGCGGGTGAGGAGCAGGCGTTCTGGTTCGGCCTGCACGCCATCCGGGCGGCGGGGCCGGTCACGGTGACCTGCTCCGACCTGACCGGCGAAGCGGGCGTGATTCCGGCGGGCCGGATCGGGCGGTTCCTGCTCACGACGCGGCCGCGCTCGCTGTCGGACCGCAACGACAAATTGATCGCATATGTGGCGGATCTGCTCGACGCTTATGCGCCGTTCGCATTGGCCGCGGGACGCAGCCGCGCGATCTATTTGCGGGTCCGCGTCCCGGAGAACGCGGCGCCGGGCGTATATGCGGGAGAGGTGGCCATCGCGTCGGGGGATGCGGAACGGGTGACGCTGCCCGTGACCCTGCGCATCCTGCCGTTGGCGCTCGCGAAGCCGGCGGGCAAGGTGTGGCATCTTTTCTCGGACCCCAATCACTGGATCGGGATGAGCCGCGGGGCGCGCGAGGCGGAGGTGGAGGATTGGGCGCGGCACGGCATCAACAGTTTCACGGTGGCCTATCCGCCTTTTGACGCGCATTATTTCGAACGCGACGGCCGGATCGTCGACGCGGGGTACGGCGCGACCGGCGACATCCTGCGGCATGCGGCCAAGGCGGGGATGGACGGGCCGGTCGTGATCGCCGGCACGCCCGGCATCTATTGGCGGTTCACCGGCTGGTCCGTGGGGCACAACGGCGCGGCCGGGCACACGCTCACGGCCGGGGCCGAGGGCCGGGCCCTGGCGCTGCGGCACCGTGACGCGCAGGCCCGTTCCGGTGCCGATCAGGCGGTCGCCGCGCTGCTGCAGCCCGACGCCACGGTCCGCCTGGAAGTACGGTACCGGATGACGGGCGCGGGATCGGCTTCGGCGGGACTGACCTTCATGAAGACCCACAAGCGCGACCCTGTCCCGACGGGGCGGATCACCCTGCCGTTGCGGGCCACCTCGGAGTGGCACACTGTCCGCGCCATGACCCGGGTCCCGCGCGAAGCCGGGTACGGCCGGACAGGGGTGACCTTCTCCGGCGGCCCGGGAGTGCTGGAGATCGATCAGGTCTGCCTCACGCCGGAGGGACAGGAGGGGGTGAACCTCATCATCAATCCCGGGTTTGAGCGCGACATCGCCCGCCCGGCCGATCAGGACAGCGTCTGGCCGGAACCCTTCATGGAGGGCTTTACGGACGCGATCCGCGCGTTGGGCGGCGCGGTGCGCCGGATGGGGTTCGAGCCGTGGATCCAGGGGACGGACGAGGCCAACGGCTCGCCGCGCGAACGCAACGAGATGCGCGGCGCGCGGCGTTCGGGGCTGCCGACTTTCTGTAACCTGAATCCGGCGGCGGTGGACCTGATGGGCGGGGACCTCGATGTCATCTGCCTCTACTCCGCGTTCCTCGGCAATGAGGCGGCGTGCGCGCGACTGCTCGAAACCTACCGCGGGCGGGGTCAGAAGCTGTTCGTCATTGCCTCGGGCACGTATGTGGGTCAGGAGTTCGACTGGATGCCCAACCGCTCCAGTGTGGGGCTCAGTTTCTGGAAGAGCGGGGCCGACGGCGCGGGCATCTGGACCTATCAGCGCCCGAACGGGGACCCCTTCAACGATCTGGACGGCGAGTACAAGGATTACTGCCTGGTCTTCCCCCCGCGGGAGCCCGGCGGGGCTCCGGTGCCTACGCTGGGGTGGGAGGGGATCCGCGAGGGCTGGCGCGATTACCGCTATGTCCACACGCTGGAACAGGCGGCGGCGCGCGCCGCGACGCAGGGGCGCGAGGCCGCCGCCGGCCTGGGCCGGACCGTGCTGGCGTTTATCCGCGAGGCCGCGCCGTGGTTCGATCAGACCCAGGGCAACGGTCACGACAATCCGGCCGCGGACCGGCTGCGCTGGCTGGCCGCGTGGGCCGCGATGACGATCGGGGAGGACGCGCCCCGGAACGCCGCCGCGCAGGCTTCCGCTTCCGGTGGCCGCGCCGCGTTGGAACTGACCCCGCTGCCGGTTGCCGCGGCGGAGCCGGCCGCGCCGCCGCTGCTCTGCCCCGCCGCTGCGGAACCGCCGGTGCTGGACGGTTGTCTGACCGAGGCGTTCTGGGCCGGGGCCGCGCCGATCGGGGCACTGAAGCATAATCTCAACGCGGATCTGCCCGTGAGCCAGAAAACCGAGGTGCGGGTTCGGCACGATACGGAGAACCTCTACATCGGGATCGTCTGTCACGAGTCCGCCATGGACGGATTGAAGGAGGCGGCGCGCGAGCGGGACGGGAACGTGTTCGCGGATGACAGCATCGAGGTGTTTTTGGACACGGATCATGACCGCTTCACCTTCCATCAACTGGCCTTCAATGCGGCGGGGACACGTTTTGACCAGCGCTGTGCGGGGGACAACAACGCGGGCGCGAATGTGTTCGGCGCGCGGTACGGGCAGCAGAAGGTGCGCGACACGGCTTGGAACGGCGAGTGGTCCGTCAAAACCAGCCGGCACGCCGACCGGTGGGAGGCGGAGGCGGCGATCCCCTTCCGGACCGTGGGGCGGGAGAGTGATTTGTGGGGGATCAACGTCTGCCGCAACCGGCGGGCCGGCGAGTCCGAGACCTCCGCCTGGCGGACCGGCGGGTTCTTCCATCAGCCCCAACGCTTCGGCACGATGCTGCTGACGGGCGCGCGGGACGGCGGGGCGGGAATCACGGCCTGCGAGATCCCGCCCGCGCGGTTCGGCGAGAATGTCGCGCGCTTTACGGTGGCGGGCGGCCCGGTGCGCAAAGGGTTTGCGGAGGTGGCGGATCCGGCGGGCCGCGTCTCGCGGTTTGAAGGCGCGGCCGAGGGGGAGGTTTTTTCGCTGCCGTACCGGTTGGGACGTGACGCGGTGTCGGTGACCTGGGTGATCGAGAACGCGGCCGGGGTCGCGCACCGCTTTTTCAGCGTGACGGAGGTCGGGCCTCCGGTGCGCGTGACGGCCGGGCGGAAGGTTCTGGAGCTGGATGCCCCGCGCGGGACGTTCGAGGTACGCCTGTGCCCGTCGGAACGCGAACGGGCGGCGCGGCGCTTCCGGGTCACGCTGTGCGGCACGGACGGCAAGGAAATCGGCCGGACGGAGGCGGCGCGGTGTGGGGAGGCCTTCCGGGTCGGGATCGGTCTGGAAGGGTGGGGCGCGGGGTTGTATACATTGCGAATGGCTTTGGAAGGGCCGGAGGGGTCGCTCCCCATCCGGCATGACGAGGGTGTGGTCCTGGTGCCGCCGTTCTTGCCGTCCCGCTGAGGGCGGGCGCGCGGCGCGGCGCCGGGACAAGGTTTCACAAACCAGAAAAGGGAGGATCGGAATGAGCATGAATCGCAGAGGGTTTTTGAGAAATGCGGTGTGGGCCGGGGGGGCGGTCGGCGCCGGCGCCTGGTCGGGATGCGCGTCGTTTCCGGGCGCGGGCGTCCGCAAGGGCGGGTCGATGATCGGGTTCCGCTGCGAGCCTCTGTCCACGGTCCGCGTCGGCGTGATCGGCGTGGGACACCGCGGGCCCGGTGCGGTGAAGCGGCTGTCCAGCATCCCGGGGGTTGAGATCCGCGCGATCGGCGATCTGTATGAGGATCGGGTCGCCAAACAGGTCAAGGTGCTGACCGACAAGGGGTTGCCCGCGCCGAAGGGGTATTTCGGCTCGCAGGACGCGTGGCGCGGGCTGTGCGAGTCCAAGGAGATCGACCTGGTGTACATCACCACGCCGTGGCTCTGGCACACGCCGATGGCGCTCTACGCGATGCGGTGCGGCAAACATGCGGTCACCGAGGTTCCGGCGGCGGTGACGGTGGAGCAGTGCTGGCAGTTGGTGGATACGGCGGAGGCCACGCGCCGCCACTGCATGCTGCTGGAGAACTGCTGTTACGGGTTCAATGAGATGTTCGCGCTGATGCTCTGCCGCAAAGGCGTGCTGGGCGAGCTGGTGCACGGCGAGGCCGCCTACATCCACGATCTGCGCGCCAGCCATCTGAAGGAGGATCACGAGAACGGCTATCAGGGCCAGTGGCGTCTGGGATGGGCCAAGCAATTCTCGGGCAACCCCTATCCCACGCACGGGCTCGGGCCGGTCTGCCAGTACATGGATATCAACCGCGGCGACAAGTTCGAGTACCTCACCTCGGTCAGCAGCGGCCAGTTCGGCATCACGCGCGCGGCCGCCAAGAAGTACGGGGCGAACAGTCCGCAGGCCAAGACGGTCTACCGTCAGGGCGACATGAACACCTCGGTCATCAAGACGTACCGCGGCCGCACCATCATGGTGCAGCACGACACGACCAGCCCGCGGCCCTACAGCCGGATCAACCTGATCTCCGGAACCCGGGGCATCCTCTCCGACTATCCGCTGCGCGTGGCGCTGGAGCCCGATCCGCACAAATGGCTGGATGACAAGAAACTGGAGGAGCTCAAGGCGAAATACACCCATCCGCTGTGGGCGAAACAGGGCGAGTACGCCAAGAAAATGGGCGGGCACGGCGGGATGGACATGCTCATGGACATGCGTTTGATCCACTGCCTGCAGAATGGGCTGCCGCTGGACATCAGCGTCTACGATTCCGCGCTCTGGAGTTCCGTGGTGGGGCTCAGCGTGGACTCGGTGGCCCATGAGGGAAGGCCGGTGAAGGTGCCGGACTTCACGCGGGGCGGCTGGAAGGGCGCCGATCCGCTGGAGATCGTCACGATGTAGTCGGGGCCTTCCGTCTGAATGGAAGTGATTGGAAAGAGAGCGTGGAAATGAAGGTTGAGATTGCGAAGAGTACCGGAGCCATGGCGGCCGCGGCGGCGGCCTATGCCGCGGAGGGGATCCGCGGGGCGATCGCGCGGAGCGGCCGCGCCCACATCATCGTCGCGACCGGCGCGAGCCAGTTCGATTTTCTGAAAGCGCTGGTTTGCGCGCCGGAAATCGATTGGACCCGGGTGACGGGGTTCCACCTGGACGAGTATGTCGGGCTGCCCCTCGCCCACCGCGCCAGTTTCCGCGCGTATCTGCGCGAACGGTTCGTGGCCGCGCTGCCCGCGCCGCTCGCGGCGTTCCACGAGGTGGACGGCGAGAATCCGGATCCGGCCGCGGAGTGCCGCCGTCTGCAGGGGCTGATCGACGCGGCGCCGATTGATGTGGCCTGCGTGGGCATCGGCGAGAACGGGCATCTGGCGTTCAACGACCCGCCTGCGGATTTCGGCGCGAAAGCGGCGTATCTGGTGGTGGACCTTGATGAGGCGTGCCGGCGCCAGCAGGTGGGCGAAGGCTGGTTCGCCGCGCTGGAGGAGGTGCCGAAACAGGCGCTCTCGATGTCGATCCCGCAGATCCTGAAGAGCCGCCGGATCGTCTGTACCGTGCCGGACGCGCGCAAGGCCCCGGCGGTGCGGAACACGGTCGAGGGTCCGGTCTCGAACCTCTGTCCCGCCTCGATCCTGCAGACCCACGCGGACTGCACGGTATTTCTCGATCCGGGTTCCGCGGGCGGGTTGTCGCCGGTAAAAGCGGCCGCGTCTTCGCTGTGAACGGGTGCGGTCCCCAGGCCGGCCGCGCGGGGTAATCCGCAAGGATTCCCGGACAGGCGCTTGTTTCATCGGCGAGGCGCCGCCGGACTTCCCTCCCGCTTCCGGCCCTCGCTTTTGCGGTAAACCAGCGGCGTGCGGCGCTCGAGGCGCACAAAGGCGTTGTTGAGATGCTGCGCGTGGCAGAATCCGGTGCGGCGCGCGATCTCTTTCACGGGGAGGTCGGAGAAGGTCAGCAGCCGTTTGACCTCGAACATGCGCAGGCGCGTCAGGGTCGCGTAGACGGTTTGTCCCAGCACGCGCGTGAAGTGCTCCTCCAGCCGGTGGGGCGGCAGGCCGGCCTGCGCGGCGGCCTCCGCCACGCCGATGCTGCGGCCGAGATGCTCGCGGAAAAAACGGAGCACGGCGCGGATGACCGGATCGGCGGCCGCGAAGCCGTCGGTGCTGGCGCGCAGCTCCACCCCGCGGGGCGGGATCAGAACCGGTGCGGTCGGGGGGGTGCCGCCCCGCATCAGCCGGTCCAGCAGGGCGGAGCCCTCATACCCGACGCGTACCCGGTCGTGACGGACGCTGGAGAGCGGGATGCGGAGGTTCTCGCAGACTAGCGTGTCATTGTCCACCCCCAGAATCGCCACATCCTCCGGAATCTTGTACCCGGCCTCCAGACAGGCGCTCTCCACTTTGGCGGCGTCGTAATCGCAGTAACAGAAAACGGCCAGCGGTTTCGGCAACCGGCGCAGCTCGCGCTTGAGCCAGCGGTTGAGCGACTGCCAGTCGTCGTTCGCGCTGCCCGGCCGGTCGGCCCAGACGAGCGGGGGGGGCGTATGACCGGTGCGGGCTTCGAACCGTTCGGTGAACCCCGCGCGGCGCAGCGTCTGCGGGTGGCCGGTCTCGGTGGAGAAATAGGCCGCGCGGGTATATCCGCGTTCGGCCAGGTGGTCGGCCGCCACCTGGCCGATCCGCCGGTGGTCGCCGCAGACCCGGGCCAGCGGGATCTCCGGCCGGTAGGCGCCGAAATCCACGCACGGCACGCGCCGCGAGCGGACATAGTCGATGATGTCGCCGCGCGCGTTGATCATGGTCAGGATGCCGTTGCCGGACCAGCCCTTGGGCAGGACGCAGCCGTCACTGACCGTCAGATACCAGTTCTGTTCCGCGGCGTACCGGCCGATCCCGACCCGGTTGGGATGGTCGTACCACTCCATCAGCACAAGCACATGAAAATGGCGCATGCCCTCAGTATAGGAAAACCGGTCACGCCGTTCAATGCGCGCCGGGCATGCGCAGCAATTCTTCTATGAGAAGGCTAGTCAAGGGCATCCGCATGGCGGAATTCCTTTTTTCCGGAACGCAGTCGACGTCTCGCTTCTATCCGCACTCTTGATGGACAACATGTTGTCCGGTGCATGG
>JAVEYH010000033.1:0-29904 GCA_034003585.1 Kiritimatiellia bacterium | reverse complement strand
AAGCCGCCCTGCGGGATCGCGCCGGTGGAGAGCAGCCGCAACCCCGTGAAGCCGTCCCGCCCGAGGCATTGCCGGACCCGCGCGCCGGCCGGACCCTCGCGCAGGGTGCGCAGCGAGGCGATGGCGTTGCAGATCAGCGAGAACGGCCGCCGCATGCTGTTGCAGACCCACAGGGCATGCGGGGGCAGCGGCAGGCCGGCCTCGCGGCGCGCGCGGAGTTCGGCATCGGAGAAGTATCCCAGCGCGAGTAGGAGGCGCTCGGCCATGCGGGTGCCGAACGCCTCGTATTTGTAGACACTGTCCACCCCGGGGTCCGGAAACATTTCAGGGCTGTCGGCGGGGATGGCGTCGAGCTTCTCGCGAAAGACCGGATGGGTGGGCAGGTGGTGGATCTTGCCATCCCGGGTCTGCTGGGCGAAGAGGACGATCTGCTCGCGGCCGTCGGCATCGCGCGCGCCGGTGGGCATCTGCCAGGCGGGACCGAAGAAACGGCCCATGTCGGGGTGCATGAAGGCGATGCGGAAGCGGCCGCCCGAGACGCCGACCGCGACCGGACGGTCAGGTTGGAACCCGGCGCCCTCGCGTTCGGCCGCAGCGAGCAGTTCGGCCAGTTGCGCCGTGATCGCGGCGGTCTGCCCCGGCGAACGGTCCGCCGCCAACACCTCGGCGGCGGCCCGCACCGCGTCCGGCTGCGCGGCCTGCTCCGGAAGCGATGTGGCGAGTACGGATTCGAGGCGCGCCAAATCCGGCGGACGCGTCACATCCGAGCAAAGAAGCAGGTATTCCGGGTCGGACGCGCGGGTGGTCAGGGTCCGGATCTCGCCGCCGTCCAAACGGATCGCCTCAACCAGATCCGTGAAGTAGTACTGGCCCTGCGCGTTGTCGCGGCGGAGTCCTCCCAGATAGCGGCGCAGCGTGCGGGCGCGCAAGGCGTAGAGCGGGCAGTTGGCTTCGGTGAGTTCGTCGAGGCGCTGGCGCTCCACGGGATCGCGCATCGCGTCGATGTCGTGCTGCTCCAGGATCCGCAGGATGCGGCCCCGGCCGTCGCGCAGGATCCGGCCCTTGCCGTGCTGCGCCGGAGGCTCGTAGACAGCGGAGAGCAGGGTCAGGTCCGCCTCGCGGCCGCCGGACGCATGGGTGTCGAGAAGGCGCCGGAAGGTGGTCTCGGGGATGATGCGGTCACCCATGGAGATGACCAGCAGCGGGTTGTGCGCTTCGAGGCCGGGAACGCTCAGCGCCTCATAGGCCGCCCACGCCGTGCCGCCGGTGGGGTTGGCGCTGCGGACGTACACGATGTCCGCGCCGAGGCGCGCCATCACCTCCTCCCGCGCGTATCCCACCAGGGTGATGCAGGCGGCCTGGGGGCACTCGCGGCGGAAGGCGTCGAGGGTGTGCCGGGCCAGGGGCAGGCCGCGCACGGGCTGCACGCATTTCGGCGCGGTGCCGAAGCGCGTGCCTTTGCCTGCGGCGAGCAGGACCAGAACGCTCCCGCCGGTCTGGAGGCTTCCGCCGGAGGCGGCGATGCCGGGACAGGCCACGGCGTCGGCGGTCAGGGTCACCTGTTCCGACAGGGTGGGGCTGGGGGCGGCGGCGGGCGGCTTCGGTCTCATGATCGGGATAGTGTAGCGTTTCCCGGGTTGCGGCGCCACCCTTGCGAAAGGTTTACGTGTCGGACATTTTGTGATACACAAAAACGGATGTTTCGGCCGGAGGACGGCCGAGTGGGAAACGGGGGTGTGAGGATGGCAAAGTTTCAGACGGGGATCACAAGGCGCGCGTGGCTGGGAAAAGGCGGGGTGACGGCGGGCGGGTTCCTGATCCTGCCGCGTTCCGTGGCCGGCGCGCCGGGCGGGGTGCCGCCTTCGGGCAGGCTGAACATCGGATGTGTCGGCATCGGCGGGCAGGGCGGGGGCGTCGCCAAGGAGCTGGCGTCGTT
The DNA here is from genome assembly GCA_034003585.1 of Kiritimatiellia bacterium. Taxonomy (GTDB): domain Bacteria; phylum Verrucomicrobiota; class Kiritimatiellia; order RFP12; family UBA1067; genus JAPXSY01. The sequence goes on along the minus strand of JAVEYH010000033.1, from coordinate 27,968 downwards.
TCCGGAGGTCAACCTCGCGGCCTTTTGCGATGTGGAGGCCAAGCATGCGGAACGCATGCGCAAGACGTATCCGGGGCGTCCCTTCTACACGGATTATCGGGTGATGCTGGAGAAGGAAAAGGGGCTGGACGCGGTGATGATCGCCACGCCGGACCACTGGCACGCGCCGATCGCCCTGGCCGCGATGCGGCGGGGCAAGCATGTGTACGTGGAGAAGCCCATGGCGCACACGATCGAGGAGGCGCGCCTGATGGGCAAGGTGGCGGCCGAGACCGGCGTGGTGACGCAGATGGGCAACCAGGGGCATGCCGGCGAGGGGCTGCGGCTGACGAAAGAGTGGCTGGATGCCGGGGCGATCGGCGCGGTGCGGGAAGTCCACGTCTGGTCCGACCGGCCCGGCACCTTCTGGAACACGCAGGGACGGCGGCGCCCCGTTGAGACGCCGCCGGTGCCGCCGACCCTGGACTGGAATTTGTGGCAGGGGCCGGCGCCGGAACACCCGTACCATCCGGATTACGCGCCGCGGCGCTGGCGCGGCTGGTTCGATTACGGGTGCGGCGCGCTGGGCGACATGATGGTGCACAATGCCGACCCGGCCTGGTATGCCTTGGACCTCGGCGCGCCGGAAGCGGTGGAGGCGGTCACCTCCGAGACCAATCCCGACAGTTTCCCGCTGTGGAGCATCGTGACGTGGCATTTCGCGGCCAAGGGCGCGCGCGGGCCGGTCCGGCTGACCTGGTACGACGGCGGCAAACGTCCCGCGCCGCCGCCCGGACTGGAGGCGGACCGGGAGCTGGGCGACAACGGCCTGATTTTCCTCGGCGAGAAAGGCGCGATGATGTGTTCCGGCTGGTCCGGCGCGCCGCGGCTGGTGCCGGAGCGCGTCATGCGCGATTTCGCGCGGCCCGCCAAGGCGATCCCGCGCAGTCCCGGTCACCGCAAGGAGTGGGTCCAGGCCTGTATCGCGGGCCGGCCGGAGGAGGCCCGCGCCGGGTTCCACTATTCCGCACCCTTTACCGAGGCGTTGCTGGTCGGCGTGCTGCCGATCCGGCTCGGGCGGCGGATCGAGTGGGACGCCGCGGCGATGCGGGCCAAGAACGCGCCGGAGGCGGAGGCCCTGATCCGCAAGCCGTACCGCAAGGGGTTCGGCCTCAACGGCTGACGCGCGGCGTTCACGCCTGCGGCCGGGCAAGGGCCGCGAGCGGGGATTCTTTGAGCAGGAGCGGGTTCCAGATGACCGCGAGCGAGGAGGCCGGCCGCGGCTCCGCGGGTTCCATGATCCGCGCGCCCATGCTCCAGTCCAGATAGACCCATCCCTCGCCTTCGGCACGCACGAATCCCTTGGCGCGGTACAGGGCGTCGCCGGCCGCGGCGAGGCGTTCCCGCAATGCCGGCAGCGCCACGGGCGCATCGAAGGTGGCGGTCTCGCGTTCGAAATGCGGGTCGCGGCAGAGGCCGAAGTCGGCGTCCAACCGCGCGATCCGCGCGGACTCGCCCTCCGCCAGAATCAGCGCCGGGTCCACGCCGCCGCGGATGCAGCGGATCACGGTGGCGTGCGGGTTGATCTCGCGGATCCGGCTTCTGACCCGGTTGATCACGGCCGGGGCGTGCAAATCGGTCTTGTTGAGCAGGATCAGGTCGGCGGCTTCGATCTGGCCGCGGATCATGGGCAGCACCAGCAGCAGTTTCATGAGGCTGCCGGGATCCACCACGGCGGTGATGCCCGCCACATGGAAGCGGGCGTCCAGACGGGATTCGGCCAGCAGCCGCCGCATGGCGCGGGGATCGGCCATGCCGCTCGCCTCGATCACCACGCCCTCGGCGCGGAAGGACGGGTCCGGGATGCGGGGAAGGGCCCCCTCCGCGATCCGGTTGAGCACAGAGACGAACTCGCTGACCAGGCACCTGCAGAAGATGCTGCCGCCCGGAACCGCGACCGTTGTGCCGCCGTCACGCTCGATCAGGCCGGCGTCCACATCCACGGCCGAGAACTCATTGACTACAAAGACCAGCTTCCGGCCCTGCGCTGTCCGGACAAGGCGCCGGAGCAGCGTGGTCTTGCCCGCGCCCAGGAAACCGGCAACCAGCCAGAGGGGACAAGTGGGGGGCATGACGGCCTCGGTTCAGGGTTTCGCGGCGCGGGCCTCTTCCAGGCGCGCGACCAGGGTCCGCAGGTCGGGGATCAGGGAGGAGAAGGCGACCTGGCCGTCGATGCAGAGCGTCGGAATGTTTTTCACGCCGAGCCGAGTCATGGCGGCGAGCCCCTCGCGTGAGGCGATGCGGTGTTCTTTGACCACGACCGGTGCCGCGGCCGCGGCCGCGGCGCGGTGGGCCGCATCCATCATGTACTGGCAGGGCGCGCAGGAGGCGGAGTCCAAGGTCACGACATCGATCTGGACGTGGGGCAGCGCGCGGTAATCGCCGGGCAGGTCGCAGACGGTGCCGAGAAGCAGATCCTTGGCGATGATGGTCCGCTTGCTGACCTCGCGCCGGTAAGGGTCCAGCGCCATCTCCGCGACGGCGGCGAGGTTGGCCGGCGGCACGGCGTAGGGCAGGTCGCACCCCGGCGCCAGAATGAAGCCCGCGCTGCCCGCCACGTCGATGCAGCGGATCGCGTCCAGTCGGCTGTCGTCCTCGTCGCCGAACAGCAGCACGGCGGTCAGTTTGAGATTGCCGCCGAAACTCTTGCCCGACGTGCGCGAATGGTCGCGCAGCAGATCGAGCGGGATGTTCTCGTCGATCGAAAGGTTGTCGCACACGGTGCGGGACATCACCGCGAGGTTTCGCGTGGCGTCCCCGCAGACGAAGAGCGAGGAGAGGGCGCGGCGTTCGCGGACCGCCTGGAAGATCGGGTTGAGATGGGGCGTGACGAATGCGGCGAAGTGCTCCGGCGAGATCTGGCTGGTCATGGGATCGACCACGGCGATCACGTCCGCGCCCGCGTCCAGGTAGGCCAGGGCCAGAGTGCGGCCGATGGCGGCGCAGTACCCGACCACGGCCTTCACGTAATCGGGGTGGTCGTACATCTGCATGAAGAGGTCATTGCCCATCAGGTGCATGGCCAGCGTGAACGGGCCGCACAGCAGGCCGTAGAGGCCGATGCGGTCGCCCGCCAGCGCCCGCATGCGGCGGGTGACTTCCAGGGCGAGCGGGATGCGTCCGGCCTCCACGGTGAAGGGCGGGAGGTCGGCCAGCGAACCGCGGCCCTCGAGCGGGTGGGTCGTGACGGAGGGGGGCGTCTCGTCGGACCAGGTCAGGCCGCAGCCCAGGGCCTCCGCCTCAAGTTGCAGATCGAACAGCATGGGCAGGCCGTCCGGCCGGTAGCGTTCGAGGGCTTCGGAGAGGCCGCGGACCATGGCATCGGCCGAGCGCAGATAGTCCGAGGCCTTCATGCCGACCAGTTGGCCGCCGTGAACCCCCACGAACGGCACCCAGGCCGGACGCGGGGTCAGGCCGTTGCGCAGCGCCGTCAGAAGAATCTCTTTGCCGGTCAGGGTATGTGTCATGCGATCAACCGTCTGGCCAGTTCCGCGGCCGAGGCGGCATCGGCCGAGTACCCGTCCGCGCCGATCGCGTCGCAGTATGCCTGGGTGACGGGCGCGCCGCCGATGATCACCTTGGCGGGAAGCCCGGCCGCGCGGATCGCCTCGACCGCGCCCTTCATGCTCGGCATGGTCGTGGTCAGCAGCGCGGAGAGTCCGACGATTCTCGCCTGATGCTCCTGCGCCAGCGCCACAAACCGTTCGGGCGCCACGTCGACCCCCGCGTCGACCACCGCGAAGCCCGCGCCCTCCAGCATCATGATCACCAGGTTCTTGCCGATGTCATGCAGATCCCCTTTCACGGTGCCCATCACCGCCGTGGCCACCGCCTGCACGCCGGCACGGATCAGGTGCGGTTTCAGCAGCTCGGTGCCTGCCTTCATGGCGCGCGCCGCCACCAGCACCTCCGGCACGAACACCTCGTTGCGCTTGAAACGCTGCCCCACCTCGCTCATCGCCTCCAACAGGCCGGAGTTGAGGATCTCCCGGGCAGGCGTGCCCTCGGCCAGCGCCGCCTCCACCAGTCTGCGCACTTCGGCGACCTTGCCGCCCTTCATCGCAACCTTCAACGCTTCAAGATTTGCCATGTCCCGCCTCTCTTTTCTGCTTTGCCTTTGCCCATCGGGTAATGAAACGGTAACAGGATAGCGCAGGTCACAACGGATAACCAGAGTTTATCTATGCGCTTGCTTTTCCCAAAACATGTCTTATCTTTGCTTCATGGATTCCAAACCTTCCGCGCCCCGCAGCCTGACGATCCAGCAGGAACAATTTCTGCAGGAGACGCTCACGGCGGTTTTCCTCTATCTACTGCAGGATGGCGAGGTGTACGCCATGAACAGTTTTCCCCATCTGCACAAGCAGGGTTTTCTGCTGAATGCCGAGGAGATCCAGACCTTTCACATTCACGAGTTCGCGGAGATTCTGCTGCTGGTGAAAGGGCATCTGCTGCATGAGGTGAACGGCAGCCATCATCTGCTGCCGCCGGGGTCGCTGGTTTTTGTGCGGCCGTACGATCTTCACCGGCTGTTGCCGGTCCATTCGGAGCGGACGCTGTTCGCGAGCCTGACGCTCGCCTCGCCGGTGCTCCGCGATCTGATGGCGTATCTCCGGGCACCGGAGCTGCTGAACCGTTTCGAGACCGCTCCGGAGGCGCCGTGCCGGCATCTCCCGCCGGAGGAGACGCGGGATCTGATGCTGCAGATGGAGGCGATCAGCAATGAGCAGGCGGTGAATCCGGAGCGGAGCACGCTGATGTCGCGCGCGCTCGCCGCGCATCTGTTCGTCCGCCACCTGCTCGCCGGAGCGGACGAGGCGCCGGCCGCCGCGGCGCGGCCGCCGCGCTGGCTGACGCGGCTGCGCGGGGAGGCGGAGGGCTGGGCGGATCTCCGCGAGGCGCCGCGCCGTCTGCACGCCGCGGCGCGCTGCCATCCGAGTCATCTCTGCAAAAGTTTCCGGCGCCACTTCGGCGAGACGCCGACGGAATTCCTCACCCGGCTGCGCCTGCGGCGGGCGGTCCGTTTGCTCCGCGCGCCAGAGGCGAAGGTGGCGGCCGTGGCGTCGGAACTGGGGTTCGAGAGTCTGAGCCACTTCCACCGCCTGTTCAAGCGGCAGTACGGAATGACGCCCGCGCGTTTCCGGCGGTCCGGCGCGGGGGAGTGAGCGCGATCCGCCCCGTTCCGTTGCCGGTTCCCCTGCGGCCGGATTCGCAGAGGTTTTTACAGGATCGAGGACGAGGATGAGGACGACACCATGACTTGTTTTTTCTTGCCGGTACCGGTGCGTAAGGCACGAACTCCGCCTTGGGTGCGACGGCGTCTCGGTGAAACGCCCTCACTCCCCGGCGCGGAGAGGTGCGGGGTTGGAAACCGCGGCGCGAAAGGATAAGATACGGCGCATGCAAGAAGAACCCGTACGGTCAAGCCCGGCGCGTCCGCCCTGGATCCGCGTGCGGGTCGGACAGAATGAGCGTTTTCAGGAGACCCGCGCGCGGTTGCGGGCGCACGGGCTACACACCGTGTGCGAAGAGGCGTTCTGTCCGAACCTCGGGCGCTGCTGGGCGCACGGCCGCGCCACGATCCTGATTCTGGGCGACCGCTGCACGCGCGGCTGCCGTTTCTGCAATGTGGACAAACGCGCGGTACCCCCGCCCGATCCGGACGAGCCGCGGCGCGTGGCCGCGGCGGTGCGCGAGACCGGTCTGAAGGAGGTGGTGCTCACCTCGGTCACGCGCGACGATCTTCCGGACGGCGGCGCGGCGCTCTGGGCGGAAACCGTCGAAGCGGTGCATCAGGCGGTGCCCGGCATTCTGGTCGAGGTACTGGTGCCGGACTTCGGGGGGGACGCGGAGGCGTTGGACACGGTGATCCGGACGCGGCCCGAGGTGTTCGGGCACAATCTGGAGACCGTGCCGCGCCTCTATCCGGAGGCCCGGCCGCAGGCGGATTACGGACGCTCCCTCCGGGTGCTGCGGCGGGCGGCGGACGCGGGACGGATCGTCAAAACCAGTCTGATGCTGGGGTTGGGCGAGACCGCCGACGAGCGGCTGCAGGTGCTGCGCGACGCGCGCGCGGCCGGCTGCCGCATCTTTTACGCGGGGCAGTATCTGCAGCCGGGACCGCGGCACCTTCCGGTCGCGCGGTATGCGGAGCCGGCCGAGTTCGACGCGCTGCGCGAAGCCGCGGCCGAGATGGGCTTCGGCTATGCGGCCTGTGCGCCCCTGGTGCGCAGTTCCTACCATGAGGAAGGTCAGACCCGCTTCGTGCGCGAGGCGCTCACGGCGTCCCGTACGCGCGGTCCCAGTCCTTCATGACCGGATCGAAGCCGAGCGCGGCGAGCGCGGCGGCCACCTCGCGCAGCGGACGCCGGTCCGCCACGTCAAACTGCGCCTCGGCCTGCGTCTGCTCCGTGTATCCGCCGGGCGTGGTCTTGGCGCCCGCGGACATTTTGGTCACCGCCAGCCGCACCAGGCTCTCGCGGAAACCCGGCAGCTCGCGCGTGGAGAGGGTCATCGTCACATCCGGCAGCTGCGTGCGCAGTGCGCACAGGAGCTGAACGAAATGGGCGTCCGAAACCGGGTGCGCCGGCGGCGTGCCGCCGTGCGCCGGACGCATGCGCGGGAAGGAGATCGCGAGGGAGGCGCGCCAGTGGCGCGTCTGCAGGAAGTGCGCGTGCAGGCCGAGGTAGAACGCCTCCTCGCGCCAGTCGTTGATGCCCAGCAGCGAACCGAGCCCGATGAAGGTGAGCCCGGCCTGCGCGGCGCGCTCAAACGCGTCGAGCCGGTTGGCGAAATCGCGCTTGGGACCGCTCGGATGGTACGCCGCGTACACCTCCGGATTGTAGGTCTCCTGGAACATGGTCATGCCGTCCACCCCGGCCGCGGCCAGCATCCGGTACTCCGCGAGGGTGAGCGCGTAGATTTCGATGTTGACCGAGGCGAAGCGGTGGCGGATCCGGCGCGTCAGCTCCGCAAAATAGGCGGGCGGCGTGTTCGCGAGATCCTCGCCCGAGACGAGCAGGATGTGGCTGAACCCCTGATCCGCCAAACATGCGGCCTCGGCTTCAGCCTCCTCCAGCGTCAGGGCGCGGCGCACAGTGTCGCGGGTGTTGCGGTTGAACCCGCAGTAGCGGCAGCCGTTGCAGCAGAAGTTCGAAACATAGAGCGGCGCGAAAAACTGCACGGCGTGTCCGAAGCGCTGGCGCGTCCAGTGCGCGGAGAGCCGGGCCAGCGGTTCCAGCGAGGCTTCCGCCGCGGGCGAGAGCAGCGCGGCCAGATGGTGCGGCTGATACCGCCCTGCCGCGGCCAGCGCCGCCGCGACATCCGCGGGCGTGCGCGAAGCGATCCGTTCCCGGACGCGGGCGGGCGTCCATTCGGCGAGCAGGTCGAGAAAAGGGGTGTGTTGCGGCATGGTGAGATCCGGGGCGTGCCGTTCACGATTCGCGCGGCGGCGCCCCGCTTTCATCCGGCGGCGCGCCGGCGGGTTCGGTTGGCGGCTTGGATTCGAAACGCACGCAGAGATCCGTTGCCTCCGTGTGCCGGTTGGTCAGGCCGCACCGCTGCGCGAAGGGGTTCACCACAAAGTGACGGCACCAGCCGCAACTGTGGCGACGCTCTTCCTCGCGGAAGACAACGGGGCGCGCGGGTTGGTCCTGCTCGGTGAAGACGCGCGGGCGCGCGTCCGCCGCCGCGAAGGGCGTCTCCGCCGCAGAGGCGTAGCGCGCGCCGCACCCGGTGCAGAGAAACGCCTCGCCGATTTTTTTGAAGCCGTCGTAAACCGGTTCGGCGCGGGCCAGTGTTGTCTGGCCGCAGGCGGTGCAACGGATTTCACGGGAAGGCGGTTTCATAAACGTGACCGGAAAAAAGGGAACATCCGTGTGGGATGAATGAGGCCGCATTGTAGCGCGGCGGCGCGCGAATGCAAAAAGAAAAGATGTTCCGCCGCCGCGCGCAGAGAACGAGCGGAAAAAAAATTTCAATTTTTTTAAAAAAGTGTTCTTGCAATTTCCGAATCAACGGATACAGTACTCTCAAAACAACATGCGTTGTATTGTCTTCGCGATGCGACAGCGTGTTGCCGAACTGAGTCACACAAACGAAAGGACAACGCAATGGCCACAAAGAAAGCAGCTCCTGCAAAGAAAAAAGCAGCTCCTGCTAAGAAGGCGGCTCCTGCTAAGAAGGCGGCGCCCAAGAAAGCCGCTGTGAAGAAAGCCCCTGCCAAGAAGGCCGCGCCGAAGAAAGCGGTGAAGAAAGCGGCGCCGAAGAAAGCGGTGAAGAAGGTTGCCGCGAAAAAGGCGAAGAAGTAAGGGGCTCTCCTGAAAGAACGACACTCCCGCGGCTGTGGCTGCGGGAGTGTTTTTTTTCGCCGCGTCCGAACGGTGCCGCGGCTCACCGGTCGCGGTAGATCACTTTCTTGCAGCCTTTCTCGATCACGCCGATGACCACCGGCGCCTGCCGCTGCGCCTTCAGCGTTTTCAGCGCCGCCGTGAGATCCTTGCGCCGCACGATGATCACGAAGCCGATCCCCATGTTGAAGACGCGGTACATCTCGTCGTGATCCACCTTGCCCTGGCGCTCCAGAAAGGTGAAGACGGTCGGGGGCTGCCAACTGTTGCGGTGGATGACCGCGTTGCAGGTCGGGGGCAGCACGCGCGGGATGTTGTCCACAAACCCGCCGCCGGTGATGTGGGCCATGCCGCGGACCGGAACCTTGGCCATCAGCGCGGTCACGGGTTTCAGGAAACTGCGGTGCAGGGCAAGCAGCGTGTCGGTCACCGTCATCCGCGTTCCGGGGATCAGATCCTGCGGCGTGAGGCCGCACTGGTCGATGATGACTTTGCGCGCCAGCGAGAAGCCGTTGGTCTGAAGGCCGCCGGAAGGCAGGCCGAGGATCACGTCGCCAGCGCGGATCGCGCTGCCGGTGATGACCTTTTTGCGCGCCACCGTGCCGACGATCGTGCCGACCAGATCGTACTCGCCCTGGGGGTAGAGCCCGGGCATCTCGGCCGTCTCGCCGCCCAGCAGCGCGCATCCGTTCTCCCGGCAGGCTTTGCAGAGCCCCGCGACCACGTCCCGGAAGATCTCCACATCAAACCGCGCCGTGCCGATGTAATCCAGAAAGAAGAGCGGCTTCGCGCCCTGGACCAGAATGTCGTTCACACAGTGGTTGACCAGATCCTGACCGACCGTGTCGTGCTTTTTGGCCAGCGCCGCCACCTTGAGCTTGGTGCCGACGCCGTCCGTGCTCGCGACCAGCAGGTGATCCTTGCCGGGCGAATGGAAAAGTCCGCCGAAACTGCCGATGCCGCCGACCACGCCCTTGGTGGTTGTGGCCCCCACCATCTTCTTGATGATCTCGATGCCAGACATCTTCGAGTCGATATCCACTCCGGCCTGCGCGTACGCCGAAACAGCACGATTGGGCGTTGTCTGTTTTGTCATCCGAGATCCTCCCCGAACAAAAGTGAGTGTTTGAAAATCGCCGCAAAATACCATTTTCTTCCGATGGATTCCAGCCAAAAACGCCAAAACCAACTTAATTGATAGAATAGTACAGGTTTGACTGCGGCGGCCGGATTTGGGGATGGGGCCCCGCTTCCGCGGAGGTCACCAGACAGCGCTGGCGTCTGCCGAGGTGTCCAAGCGCACGGCGAGCACGCTGTTCGAGAAGACGATGGCGTCGTCGAAGAAAAAGACGCGCCATTCGGAACCGTCGAGTTTGCGGAATTCGAGGTCGAGCCCCAACGGGTCGCTGCGCCGGATGGCGGGTCGGCCGAGAAACCGGTGCCGCGGCGCCTCCGCGAGGGCCGCCACCTCGCGACGCCGGTCGACCGCGAACCAGGTGTAGCGCCCGGCCACCTGCGCGGGCAGCATGAGGTAGTACCGCGTGGGCATGGCCAACGGCCGGTAAAGCACGGCGTCGGTCAGCACGCGGTTGCCGTGGCGGTACCTCAGATAGGGGAACCCGGCGCGGATCAGAGGCGGCTTGTACCAGATGGCCGCCGCCAGGGCGATGACCGCGAGGGCGATTGAAACCTTGGCCAGGTCCGGCGCGATCCGGCGCCAGCGGGAGCTGGCGGGAACAAGGGCTTTTCCTTCCGGCGCGGGCTCGGGAAGCGGCGCCGCGTCCAACCGGTCCGGCAGGGAGTCCGCCGCCTCGGGCAACAAAACCTCAACCGGAGCAACGGCTGCGATTGGATCGGCAGGGTTGCTCTCTGCGGTCGGGGCCGCGGCCGCCTGTTCGGCGCAGGGGGCGCCGGCGCGGCGTTTTGATTTTTTCGGTTTGCCCATTCGCGGTAGTTATAAACGTTGGCCGCGCCGGGGAAAAGGCAAAAGTCACCGACCCGCGAGGCTGGGGGCGGAACGGCCCGGCCCGCGACGGCGTTAGGCGAAGGTGATCTCCTGGCCGTGGAACAGGAAGTTTCCGCCCACGACGTACTGCACCGCCGTCGGGGAGAAGCGGTCCCGCACCGTGATGTGGAGATGGCCTGAGAGAATGCCTTTCAGCAGCGGCTCGGTCTTGAGATACGCGATGAAGCCGCGCGTCGTCGGATCGGTCTGCTGCGTCTTGTAGTCGCCGCGGGCGTCCGGGATCGCGGCGGACGCGAACTTCTTTCCGGCCCGCGACCAGAACTTCTGGCTCGCGCGCCAGATGCCGTCCGTGTGGAACGGCACGTGCGTGCAGAGGACGATCGGCAGGCCCTTCTTCGCCTCGGCCCGGAAACGCTCCACCTGATCGGGGCAGACATAGCCGTAGACCGAATCGAGCGTCACAAAGTTGACGCCGTTCACCACCTGCGAGTGAAAGCGGATATCGAAGGGAAACGCCTTGGCGAGCATGTCCGCGCTCCGCGCCTTGTACGCCTCCGTGTTTTCGCTCGGCTCCAGCCACATGTAGCGCGAGAACTCGTGATTGCCCAGGGCGCCCAGCATCTCGCCGCCCCAGTATTTCTTCACGAGATCGAGGTTCGCCTCGCTCAGCCAGTCGATCAGGTCACCCGTATGCAGGACAAAGTCCACGTTGTCCTTGGCCCACGCGAGCGAGTCCTTAAGCGCCTCCTCCTGGCGGCCCCCGAACGTCTGCGTGCGGGCCTCCTTCAACTTTTGCTTTCTCTCGTCCTCGTGCGGATAGGCCTCCGTGAAGTGCGTGTCCGAGATATGCAGGAGCGAGAACGGCTTCGTCGCGCCGGCGTCGATGTGCGCGTAGGAGAGGACGAGGCGCTCGAACTTGCCGCGCTTCGGGAACAGCGCGGGGTTATCCGCGAGCGACGGCAGACGGGATGTGGCGACCAGCGCGCCCGCCGCCAGGGTGGAACGCAGAAAATCACGGCGCTGCAGGGGCCTGTTCATGGTCTCTCCTCTAGTAAGCGCTTTGCCGGCTGGCAAGGCCAAGGTAAACACCGCAAACCGGCCTCAACATAAGATTTCTGTCACTCACCGTCAACCCTGGGCGGCAAAGAAACTACCCACGTGAGCGTTGCGTGTTGAACGTTCTTGTCTCATTGGCCCCATCACATCATCACATAGAACAGCACGGCGAAGAAGTGGCAGAGTGTGCCGGCCAGCACGAAGAGGTGCCAGACCGCGTGGTGGAACGGCATGAGGCGCCAGAGGTAGAAGACCGTGCCTAGGGTGTAGAGCCCGCCGCCGGCCAGCAGCCAGACCAGGCCGGCGGTCGGCAGCGCGTCCATCAGGGGCTTGATCGCGAAGACCACGATCCAGCCCATGCCCACGTACGCCAGGGTTGAGACCACGCGGAGCTTCCCGGTGAAAAAGACCTTGAAGACCACGCCCATCACGGTCAGGCCCCACACAATGCCGAAGATGGTCCAGCCGATCACCGGATGTTCCGGCCGCAGCGTGACCAGCGTGAAGGGCGTGTAGGAGCCGGCGATCAGAAAGTAGATCGCCATGTGGTCGCACACCTCCAAGATCTGCTTGGCGCGCGGATGCGTGACCGCGTGGTAGACAGCCGAGATGGCGTAAAGCAGGATCGCCGTGGCGCCGAAAATCGCGCCGCTGACCACCTTCCACGCCACCTGCTCGCCGCTGCGCGCGCCGAACACCACCATCAGCGCCAGCATCGCCGCCCCCAGATGACTGCCCAGCGCGTGGATCGCGCTGTGAGAGATCTCCTCGGGAACGGTGTACTCTCTGGGGGCCAGGTGTTTCATGAGGGTGTCGGACAGGTCGGACACGTCAGACCTGTCGGACCTGTCCGATTCAGGGTTTGCCGGCCAGATACGTGTTGATCGCGGCGGCGGCGCGGCGTCCCTCGCCCATCGCGAGGATCACGGTCGCGGCGCCGAGCACGATGTCGCCGCCGGCGTAGATGCCGTCGATCGAACTCTTGCCGTTCTCATCCACGATGATATTGCCCCACTTGTTGACCGACAGGCCTTCGGTGGTCTGGCTGATCAGCGGGTTGGAGCCGTTGCCGATCGCGACGATCACGGTGTCGACCTCCATCAGGAACTCGCTGCCGGGGATCGGCACCGGGCTGCGGCGCCCCGAGGCGTCGGGCTCGCCCAGCTCGTAACGCAGGCACTCCATCTGCGTCACGCGGTCGTCAGCGTCGCCGAGAATGCGCACCGCATTCTGGAGCATGTGGAAAATCACGCCCTCTTCGCGCGCGTGGGCCACCTCCTCGACACGGGCGGGCATCTCCTTCTCGGTGCGGCGGTAGACCAGGTGCACCTCCGCCGCGCCGAGCCGCAGCGCCATGCGGGCCGCGTCCATCGCCACGTTGCCGCCGCCCAGCACCGCCACTTTTTTGGAGGTGTAGAGCGGCGTGTGGGCGTGCGCGGTGTCGTAGGCCTTCATCAGGTTCGCGCGCGTCAGGTATTCGTTGGCGGAGAAGACGCCCACCAGATTCTCGCCCGGGATATTCATGAACTTGGGGAGCCCCGCGCCGGTGCCGACAAACACGGCGTCGAAACCGTCCTGCTCCAGCATGTCCCTGATCTTGCGCGTGCGGCCGACCACGTAGTTCAGCTCCAGCTTGACGCCCATGCGCTGCAGCAGGTCAATCTCGTTCTGCACGATCGCCTTGGGCAGCCGGAACTCCGGGATGCCGTAGACCAGCACGCCGCCGGGCTTGTGGAACGCCTCGAACATCGTCACCCCGTGGCCTTCGCGCCGCACGTCGGCCGCGACCGTGATGCTGGCAGGGCCGCTGCCGATCACCGCGACCTTCTTGCCGGTGGCGGGCTTGATCTCGGGCGCGGCCTGCCGGCCGCTCTCGCGCTCCAGGTCGGAGACATAACGCTCCACGCGCCCGATGGAGACCGCCTTGTCCACATCCTTGAGCGCTTTGCCGAGCGTGCAGGGGGCCTGGCACTGCACTTCCTGCGGGCAGACGCGGCCGCACACCGCGGGCAGCAGGCTGTTCTCGCGGATGATGGAGACGGCCTCATCGAAGCGGCCGGCCGCCGCCGCCTTGAGGAAGTCGGGGATCCGGATCCCGACGGGGCATCCGCTCACGCATGGCGCGTTCTTGCACTGGAGACAACGCATCGCCTCGACCTGCGCCTGCTCGGCCGAGTAGCCGAGCGCGACCTCGCTCATGTTGCCGCGCCGGACGGCGGGATCCTGCGACGGCATCGCCTGCGCGGGGATTGCCATGCGCGCCTTTGGGGTAAGGGGCTGGTCCTGTAACGCCGCCAGAGTTGCGGCGGCAGCCTGATGAAGGGATTCGGGAGATGTGTGCATGAGAGAAGTCAGGAGTTAGGAGTTAGAAATTAGGGGCTGGGAGTCAACCGGGCAGCCGCCTCTTCCAGTTTACAATGGTGCGCCTGGTGGTCGGCGTCCTCGCGCGGCTTGTAGGCCCGCAGGCGCTTCATCATGTTGTCGAAGTCCACCAGATGGCCGTCGAACTCGGGCCCGTCCACGCACACGAACTTGGTCTTGCCGCCCACCGTGACGCGGCAGCCGCCACACATCCCCGTGCCGTCGATCATGATGGTGTTGAGCGAGACCACCGTGTGTACGCCGTAGGGGCGCGTGGCTTCGGCGCAGAACTTCATCATGACCGGCGGACCGATGGCCACGGCCAGATCCGGCTTGGGCGTTTGCGCGCACAGCTCTTTCAGCGGCTCGGTCACCAGCGCCTTGCGGCCATAGGAACCGTCGTCCGTGACGAGGATCAGCTCGTCGGCGATGCGGCGCATCTCCTCCTCCAGGATGATCAGCGACCGGTTGCGCGCGCCGATGATGATGGTGACGCGGTTGCCGGCGGCTTTGAGCGCCTGGGCGATCGGGTGCAGCGGCGCGACGCCGATGCCGCCGCCCACGCAGACGACATGCCCCACTTTTTCGATGTGGGTCGGCTGCCCAAGCGGCCCGAGCAACGCGGCGATGGCGTCGCCCGGCTCTTTCTCCGCCAGCAGGTGGGTCGTCTTGCCGACGGTCTGGAAGATCAGCGTGATGCTGCCCCTCTCCGGATCGGCGTCGGCGATCGTGAGCGGGATGCGCTCGCCGAGCTGGTCATCGATCTGCAGGATGATGAACTGGCCGGGCTTGCGCTCGCGCGCGATCAGCGGCGCCTCGACCTCCATGCGGTACACATCGTCGGAAAGCTTTGTTTTTCGGATGATTCTGTTCATACTCGTCTTTCACCGGGGAGGAGGATCCCGACCCCGAAACAGGGGGAGGGACCACAAAACGGGGTGAGCATAACAGGTTTCCCCCGCAATCGCAAGAAAGCCACCCGCGCAACCGGGTCAGATCAGGTCGCGGATCTGGTTGGCCTCGCGGATCAGCTCTCTGAGCCGCGCGTAGTCCCGCTCTTCCAGGCACTGTTTGAACGTCAGCATGCGCTCGGAGAAGGCGTCGACGGCTTTGAGGATGGCTTCGCGGTTCTGCTCGAAAATCGGCACCCACATCTCCGGCGAACTTTTGGCGAGGCGCACCGTGGAGGCGAACCCGCCGCCCGCGAGCCGCGGCACGGCGTATCCGGCTTTCTCCTCGCTCTGGACCGCCAGGGACAGGGCGTACGCCACCGCATGGGAGAGGTGCGAGACATAGGCGGCGTGGCGGTCGTGCTGCTCGGCGTTCATGAACTCGAACTTCAGGCCCACGGCGTGGAAAAGCTCCAGCGCGGTTTTGCAGGCGTCGGGCGCGCTCCATTCGAGATTGCAGAGCAGGACGGTCTTGCCGCGGAACAGGCCCTCGAGCGCGGCGTCCGGCCCCGCGTTCTCCGTGCCGGCCATCGGGTGCGCCGCCACGTACCGCTCCCGTTTCGGGTGTTCCCGGACGCTCTCGCAGATGCGGCACTTGGTTGATCCCAGATCGATGACGGTCTGGCGGGGTTCCACCGCGTCGAGGAGTTGCGGCAGCAGCCGTTCGATGGCGTCGACCGGTATGGCGAGCAGCAAGACCTGAGCGGTCGCCACCGCTTCGGAGAGCGGCACCACCCGGTCGACCAGCCCCAATTCGAGGGCGCGCGCCGCGTGCTGTGAGGAGGTTTCGACGCCGAGCAGGACCCGGGCGAGGCTGGCTTTGCGCAGATCCCGGGCGAAGGAACCGCCGATCAGACCGAGACCGAGGATGGCGATCGTCATGAGGCCGCCTGTGTTATGGGGTTGGGGGGCAACGGAACGGCGGGGCGTCCGGCCGTCGGGAGGCGCAGGAGCCGGGCCGCGTTCTCCCAGAGGATCTTGCGCTGCTCGGCTTCCCGGAAAGGCAGATTCAGGAAGGCGGCCAGCACGGCCGCGGGTTTCTGCCAGGGCGCGTCGCTGCCGAAAAGGATCCGGTCCGCCCCGTGCCGCCGCACCATCCGCAGGATCTGCGTGTCCGGCATCCAGAAGAAGGTGTGCGAGAGGTCCAGATAGAGCGGCCGTCCGATCAGCCGCTCCTCGGCCTCGTCCCACATTTGGAATCCGCCCAAGTGCGCGGCCACCAGCGTCAGCTCCGGATAGCGGTCGAGCAACGCGGCCACATCGCTCGGCGTGGAATGGAAGGGTGGCGTGAAGACCCGTTCGCCGCCGGCGTGCAGGAACACGAAAAGCCCCAGCGCGGGGCAGGTTTCCCAGACCGGCGCGAGCCGCGGGTCATCCAACCGGAACGCCTGGTATTCGGGATGCAGTTTGATGCCCCGGAAGCCTGCCGCGCGCAGGGCTTCGAGGGTGCCGGGGATGTCGCGCGTGTCCGGATGGAGGGTCGCGAGACTGTAGACCGGGCCGCGGTTGTTGGCGGCGGCCCAGTCGTTGATGGAACGGACCTGGTCGGGCCGGGTCGCGACCGGCAGATTCAGCGCGCCGCACAGTCCGGAAACCGCCAGTTCGCGGGTCATGCCGTCCACGGTTCCGTCAAAGGCCGCGGGGTTGCCGAAACGCCGGGCGAGCGCCTCCACGACATTGCGCGCCAGGGCGTCGGGATAGAGATGCGCGTGAAAGTCGAAAACTGGGCAGGGGGTGTTCATGAAATCGGCGCCATTGTAATCGCCCCGCGGCGGCGGCGCAAGCATTGACACCCCCTTTCCGAATGGTTTAAGGTGGGGCCATGAGAAGAAGATCCTTTATCGCGATGGGCGGGGTTTCGGCAGTGGCGGCGGGCCTGACGCGCGGGGCGATTGCGGCTGGGGAGCCGAAAGCGGAGCGCGCCGGTGCGGTCGGGGAGCAGGTGCGCGAACCCGCGCGGGATCTGCCGGTGGCGGAGCGCGGGGAGGTGGTCGTGTGCGGCGGCGGGCCAGCCGGCGTGGCCGCCGCCCTGAGCGCCGCGCGCAAAGGCGCGAAGACGCTGCTGCTCGAACAGCACGGCTGCCTCGGCGGGATCTGGACCGCGGGGCTGCTGGCGTGGCTGCTGGATACGGGCAACAAAAAAGGGGTGATGGCGGAGATCATCCGGCGCCTGAGCGAATGCGGCGGGCGGACCCTGACCGCAGGCGGCAAGCCCACCAACGCCTATGATGTCGAAAAGATGAAGGTGGTCCTCGAGACGCTCTGCGCGGAAGCAGGGGTCGGGGTGCGGTACCACACGCGCGTGGCGGCCGCCCTGACGGCGGGGGGAAGCCTGACGCATGTGGTCACGGAGTCCAAATCCGGCCGCGAAGCGGTATCGGGCAAGGTGTTTGTGGATGCCACCGGCGACGGTGATCTGGGGGCGCAGGCGGGATGCGGGTTTGACCTGGGGCATCCGGATACGGGCCTGACCCAGCCGATGAGCCTGATCGCGCTGGTCTCCGGCCTGAACGCCGGGGAGATCAAGGCCTTCTATCACGATCTGGACGACGAACCGCGCACGTGGGCCGCGCCCAAAGACCTGTTGCGCCAGGCCATGGAGCAGGGCGGCCATTCGCCTTCTTACGCGAAACCGTCGCTCTTCCGCGTGTGCGACGACCTCTTCATCCTGATGGCCAATCACGAGTACGGGTTCAAGGGGCATGACGCGCGGGAAGTCACGCGCGCGACCCTGCGCGCGCGCAGGGAGCTCCACGCCCTGATTGACGGGTTGCGCGGCACCGGCGGGGTTTGGCAAAACCTGCGCCTCGTGGCCACGGCGGAACAGATCGGCGTGCGCGAGGGCCGTCGCCTGCATGGGCTCTACACGGTGCGGGCGGACGACCTGCGCGAGGGCCGCCGCTGGGATGACGCGGTCTGCCGCGCGACCTTTCCGGTGGATGTGCATGCGCTCGATCCGGCGCGGACGCGCAGCATCGAGGGCCACCCCTGGCGGGCCAAACCGTATGACATCCCGCTGCGCGCGCTGATCGCCAGGGAGGTGCGGGGTCTGCTGTTCGCCGGGCGCTGCATCAGCGGCGATTTCTTCGCGCACGCCAGTTACCGCGTCACCGGCAATGCGGTGGCGCTGGGCGAGGCCGCGGGCCGCGCGGCGGCCGTGGCGGCCGCCACGGGCAAGGCGCTGTCCGCGGTGACGGTCGCGGAACTGTGAGCGGGGCCGCGGCTCAGTCCGCGGCTGGGCTTTCAAACGGGTCATAACGCCGGGCGCGGTTGCGTCCACGTTGCCAGAACTTTGTGAAACGCCGCTGGAACAGGGCCATGTTGACCCCCTCGAACGCGGCGGCGGTGGCGGCCTCCGCCTTCCGGGTTTGCGCGAGGGCTTTCAGATACGCGCCGGGCAGGGCCGCATCCGCGCTTTCCTTCTCCGCGGGAGCGCCTTTGCGCAGATAGTACACGAGCGCCCAGGCAGCGGTGTAGTTCAGCTCGCGCTGCTCGTCCGATCCCTGGTAGAACCCCTTGTGGCCGGTTTGGAGCAGGTGGGGCAGGTGGTTCGTCACCTTGTCCAGATTCCGCATCAGGTGGTCCACGCGCGGATTCTCGGGAATGGCGACCCGGCCCTTGGCGTCGACCGTCGCCGTCTCGAAGAAACAGGCGTGGCCCTCGTTGAACCAGGCGGCATGCTCGGTCATGGCGCCGGCATAGAACAGATACTGGTGCAACGCCTCGTGCCGGATGATGGTGAGGGTCTGATCCCGGTTCCGGCCCTGCCACGCAATCACCAATTCGCGCCGCATGGGTGACCAGAGCCCCGCGCTCCACGCGTACGCTTTGCCCACATACTGCTGATAGGCCTCGCGCGATTCATAGATGCGCACCACGCTCACATCGTCTGCGTCCTCGAACGGCGGCACCAGCCGCGCGAAGCCGGCGCGCAGGGCCGGCAGAGTCTCCTGCAGTTCCTTCACCAGGGCCTTGCCCGCCGAGCTGCGGATGTCGGAGAGAAAGAGATACTCCGGGGTTTCGGCAAACCACCAGTCTTTCATGTTGGCGATGCTTTTGCGCGCGGCCTCGCGGCCGGGATGCTCCGGAATGGCCGCGGGTGCGCCCGCGCCGGAGACGGGGCCGAGGGCGAGCGTTTTGGGCCGGACGCCCGCCGCCGCGGCGGCGGCGCTCTGCGGAAGCCACGCCACATTGGCCAGGAACTGGGACTCGAAGTCATGCCGCACTTTGGCTTTCGGTGTGCGGTCGCCGATGCGGATGACCGCGCAGAACCAGTCCGACGGCGCGCCCGCGCCGCCCGTGCCGCGCGTCTTGACGCGGAAGGCGTACACCAGGACCGACGGTTCGCTGACCGGGAAGAAGAGGGCGTCGGTGAGGTTGAACCCGGTGCGCAGCGGCTCCGGGTCGCGCGGGGTGCAGTCGGCGAAGCGCGCGACCCACGCGGCGAGCGCCGCCGGACGATCCGGGGCGAAGGCGGCGGCGGGACCGTCCAGAGCCCGGTCGAACGCCTCGCGGGAGACGTGTTTCGTCTCGGACTCGATCACGGGACACAGGCGGGTGGGCCGGCCGAGCGTCAGGACATTGCCGTCCTCATCGCGCCACTGGCCCGCATGCTGGGTCGCGAGCCAGAGTTCCGCGGGATCGAACAGGTCGCGCTGGAACGACTCGCTGCCGCGGGTGAAGGTGTACGAATAGGTTTTGGCCTGCGCGAGCGGCTCGGGCTGCGCGTTGGCGAGCACCCGGAAACGCAATCCGAGATCCGGGTACTTGCGGTCGGAACGGAACGCGGGCGCGGCGCGGGCCCCGCAAACGGCCGACAGCAGCAGCGCGGACGCGCACCGCACGATTCGCCGCGCGGGTGCGACAGGGGAACTTCGACGAATTCGCATGGCCGGAGTATAGCGCGTGCCCGGCGGCCCGGCAAGACGCGGGGTGCGGCTTCCTGGGCGTTCGCAACGGGTTACCGCAGCGCCTGCTTGATATAGGGCAGGTATTGCCGCGTATAGACGACAATGGACCAGAGGTTCAGGAGGATCAGCAGGGCCTCGATCACATAGATCAGCGGCTGCGGCAGAAACCACGGGTGGAGGGCGGCGTAGACGTAGATCACGCACGCGGCCGGGAAACTTGCGGCCGTGCGGAACTTCCCCATCCAATTGGCGCGGCAGTCGGCCTGAAACATCGCGCCCACCGAGCGGAGAAAGGTCACCCATTGGTCACGCAGGATATAAAGCACCGTGAAGATCAGCATCACCAGCGCGTGTTCCGCCTCGTCCGGCTGGCGGCCCAGCAGCCAGAGCAGGGTGGGGAAAACCACCAGATAGAAAACTTTGTCCATCAGCGGGTCCGCCATCGCGCCGAACCGGCTGACCACCTGCCACTTGCGGGCCAGTTTGCCGTCGTACAGATCCGTCAGGGAGGCGATGGCCAGGGATCCGGTCGCCACCGCCGCCAGCCAGACGCCCCGGGCCGCGTAGGCGTGCGCCACCGCCAGCACCATGAAGAGCACCACGAACGGCACGCGGCCGAAAGTGATCGCGTTCACGATCATCCGTTTGGCGGAAACATCCATGGGCGGTATGAAACCATAACTCACCGCTTTTGAAAACCCAAAAAGGGGTTCACTCGGTCGCCATCCCGGCTTCCCGCGCCAGACTCACCAGCCTGCGCGCGCCGCGGTGGGTCACGTAGAGGTAGTTGGGGTGACGCCACGTGCTCCGGATAAAGGCCCGGTTCGCCTCCTGGTCGTCCGTCAGGATCCGTTCGGGCAGGAGGATCGCCAGCCCGCCGGGATTGAGCATCCGTTCGAGCGGCGTGAAGGGCCCGAACCAGTTCCAAACCTGGATGGTGCGCAGCGCGACACCGTTGGGATGTTCCGCGAAGAAAAAGCAGTCGGGAAAATCGCGCCGCATGCGCTGCAGGACAAAGTCCGGCGTCTCGTTGGCGAACACATCGAGGTAGAACCAGCGGCAGCGTTCGCCGAACCGCTCCCGGTGCCATTCGACGCGCTGGCGGAAGAGGCCGTACTGCCACTCGGAGGTCCAGTCCAGCCGCATGAAGGTCATGTGCCAGGGGGGGCCCATGAGAAAATCCTCGCGGATCAGGAACCCGATCTCGCATCCCGCGTCCGTGAGGGTTTTGGCCCAGACATCGATCGCCGCGCGCCGCACGCCGCGGATCGTGGCCCGGACCGTGAGTCCGGTGGAGGCCAGCGCCGGGTCGGTCAGTTGCGGGATGGCCCGCAGCGCGACCTGCGCGCCGGGCCGGGCGCCGGTCAGCGCGTCCGCGGCGGAGTCGAGCCGGAGGTACAGGCGGATGAAATCGCGGTACCGTTCGGCGGCGCCGATGCCCGCGGCCCGGGCGAGATAGGGCGCGGCGGCACCGGTCAGCTCGCTGTCGCGGAAGCCGAGCCGTTGGCGCATATCCTCGTACCGGGCGAGCCGCCTGAGACTGTCACGGTTGACCGCGTGAAGGGCGACGCCGCTCTGCCGGGCGATCACCGTATGATCCGGCGCGGTCACCTCGATATCGGCGACCGCCCAATCCCAGGGACGGACCGGACCTTCCACCGCGCAGCGCTCCTCCATGTCCGGATGGAAGTACTGGGTGTCGGGCAGGTAGTCCAGCGACAGGTTGTGCGCGCCGGCCCAGGTGGCGGACCGCCACACCACATTGGCGAGCGCGCGGGTCTCGCGCATTTCGCGCAGGTTTTTCTCGGCATAGGCGCGGATCCAGTTCACGGGGCGGCCCGCGTGCGACTCGCTGAAGCCGGTCAGCGCTTCCAACTCCTTCCCGGTCGCCTCCGCGGCCCGTGCGGGGAACTCCCAGCGGTTGCTCTTCCAGGACGGATCGGCCATTACCCAGCCCTGCGGGTTCTGTTCCGTGACCAGATGGTTCTCCGCCATGAAATAATTCATGATCACCAGCGGGTTCCGGGTCCGGTCATAGGGCGGGTTGGGCTGGATCGGCACATGCTCCTCCAGTTCGCGCAGGTAATCGGCCCAGAGATCCGGCGCATCGGTCAGTTGGAGATAGCCGGCGGGGCCGGGCGGCCGCGCCGCCGCGAACCGCAGTCGGTAGCGCTGCCGGAAGCGGCTCTCGTGGAGGGAGGCGAGCGAGACGGCCTCGGCCCAGCCCGTGGCGATCCGCAGCTCCACCGCCTCGGCCCGGGGCGTGAGGGTGAGTTCGCCGAACGGGGCGCGCCACACGTCATGCACGCCGAGGCGGCAGAGGCCTACGGCCAGGCGCGCGTCCTGCAGCACGGCGGCCGGCGCGTAGAGGTTGTTGCCGGGGTACTGGATGCGGACCGGCCCGGGATGCGGGCCCACGAGGGTGCCGCGCGTTGTGGGCAGCGCACGCCGCCACTGGCCCAGATGGCCCGAGTCGGCCGTGGCCCCGCGCAGATTCAGCGAAAGGACCGCGGCATCCAACGCCGTGATCCGGAAAGCCGGCGCGACCCGCGCGTCGAGTTCGAGATCCAGACCGTTCGTGTCCGCAGGCCGGAGCGTGAGGCTCCATTCGGCCCCCGCATGCTCGAAGCGCTGCCGGAAGAGGATCGTGTCGCGGGTACGGGTCACGGAAACCCTGCCCTCGCCGAGAAAGACCGGTTCGCCGCGTTTGTTGCTCACCGCGAACTGGACGCTCTGGCTGGCGCCGTACTCCACCTCGCGGAACACGCGCGCCGTGGGATCATAGACCTGCCGCCGGCCGGGACCGAGGCGGCGCAGGGCGGGCACAGAGGGGGCCACCACCTCCACGCCGTCCCACAGGACTCTGAACCCGTCCGCACCGACAGGTTCGAGGGTTACGACGGCCTGAAG
This sequence comes from Kiritimatiellia bacterium, assembly GCA_034003585.1. GTDB lineage: Bacteria > Verrucomicrobiota > Kiritimatiellia > RFP12 > UBA1067 > JAPXSY01. Next base: position 5,428 of record JAVEYH010000033.1, on the reverse strand, counting down.
CGGCAGCGCCCGGAGCAGCGCGAACGCGACCGCGGTGCGGGCGGCCGCGGCACACGGCCCGCGGGGCGGTAAAACGTGGCGCATTCCGGGGCCTCCTTTTTTCAGGCGCGCGCCTGCGGCGCGTCCGCCAGCTCGAACCCGAAGTACCGTTCCGCGTTGCGGAAGCAGATGTCCTTCACGATCTCGCCGGTCCAGGCGAGATCGTTGGGGATCCGGCCCTCCGTAATGTCGGTGCCCAGCAGATTGCAGAGCACGCGCCGGAAATACTCGTGCCGCGTGTAGCTGAGGAAGGAGCGGCTGTCCGTCAGCATGCCCACGAAGCGGCTCAGCAGCCCGAGCTGGGAGAGCGCCTCCATCTGACGCAGCATGCCGTCGCGCTGGTCGTTGAACCACCAGCCGCTGCCGAACTGCATGCGGCCGGGTTCGGGGCCGCGCTGGAAATTGCCGAGCAGGGTGGCGACCATCTCGTTGTCGCGCGGGTTGAGGGTGTAGACCACGGTCCGCGGCAGGGCGCCCGCCTGCTCGAGCCGGTCGAACAGCCGCGCCAACGGCGACGCCACATGCCAGTCCCCGATGCTGTCGAACCCCGTGTCCGGTCCGAGCCGTTTGAACATGACCGCATTGTTGTTGCGCATCGCGCCGTAGTGGATCTGCGCGCTCCAATCGCTTTTCGCGTCCAGCGCCAGGCTCTCGTAGAGGAAGGCGGAACGGAAAGCCGAGACCTCCTCGCGCGTCGCCTCGCCGCCCTGGCGCACGCGGCGGAAGATCTCGCGGATCTCCGCGCCGAGGTACGGGTCGGCATAGACCGTGTCGAGCCCGTAATCCGAGAGGCGGCAGCCGTGCGCGGCAAAAACCCCGTGCCGCCGCTGCAGGGCGCAGAGCAGATCGTCCCAGGTCTTCACCGGCATGTTCGCGGCCGCGGCAAGCCGGTCGAGCCAGTCGTTCCAGAACGCGGGCCGGTCCAGGGCCAGCGCCTTGTCGGGACGCCAGGTCGGCAGCACCCGCACCGCGAAGTCCGCGGCGCGGAGGGCCGCATGGTGCTCCAGCGTATCGGCCGGATCGTCGGTCGTGCAGACCAGGCGCACGTTGCTGCGCGCCATCAGGCCGCGCGCGCTGAACGCGGGTTCCGTTAGCTGCCTCCCGGTCTCGGTCCAGACCGCCTCGGCGGTGGCGGGGGTCAGCAGCTCCGTGATGCCGAAATAGCGCGCGAGTTCGAGCTGCGACCAGTCGAAGAGCGGGTTGCGCAACAGGTACGGCAGCGTCTCCGCGTACTTCTGGAACTTCTCGCGGTCCGGGGCGTCGCCCGTGATGAACCGCTCGTCCACGCCGTTCGAGCGCAGCGCGCGCCACTTGTAATGGTCGCCCCCCAGCCACAAGCGGGTCATGTTCTCCCAGCGCCGGTCCCCCGCGATCTCCGCGGGAGGGAGGTGGCAGTGGTAATCGAGGATCGGCATGTCTGCGGCATAGCCGTGATACAGCTCGCGCGCCGCCGCATTGCCGAGCAGGAAGTCGTCGTGAATGAACGGTTTCATAATGCCACGCATTTAACCACACCCGGCGGCGCGAGAGCGATTCCTTTTTGACTGTTCCGCCCGCAACCCGGCGCGGAATCCTGAGCAGGCCACACCCCTAGACCACACCGCCCACCCTGCAAGACGCGCCGCGCAAGCCAGCCCGCGACTTCCGGCCGCGGCCGCGGAAAAACGGCCTCCCCCTTTGCGGCTTTTGCGCTCCAGCCTTCGCTCCCGCCCGCGGGTCCGGCTTACGCTTATCAACAGGGCGCCCAAAGATCACCCCAAAGGTTATAAACAGGTGATAATAACCCTGTTGATAGATCATAACTTATTGTTAATACGCGATTTAACTTTATCAATTTGTGTCGATATCTTGTGCTTGCCGATCCAACCGGGTTTGGCGCATACTAGCGGCACGTTGTTATCAACAGGTTTTTTTCAATCTCATGGCACAGCTTTCGACAACCTTTTGCCGGCAATTGGCTCGGGCGCGGCGCGAGCGGGGCATGACGCAGAGCGCGCTGGCGCAGGCGGTCTCCTGCGCGCAATCCGCGATCAGCATGCTTGAGTCGGGCCAGCCCGGAAAACTCTCGCAGGAGACGGTCGGCAAAATCGCCTCCCTGCTGGGCGTTCCGCTGGAGGAGGCCGGGAGCGCGGACAACGCGCCGCAGCCGGCGCGGACGGGCGCGGGCTACTGTCCCAGCGCGGCCTGTTTCTCGAACATCCCGTATGTGGTGGCGGGAGAGGTGCTCTTCTGGCCGCGGCCGCAACCGGCGGCGGCGCGGGGGCCCTACTGCGTTTACTGCGGGGAGGTGCTGGAGCCGCAGTGCCCGCACTGCGGCGCGGGTGTGACGCCGGGGGCCTGCTGCCCCCAATGCGGCCGCGCGCGCGTCGCGGGCGGCCCGCCGGACGGCGTTGATCCCGAGGCCTGGGCCGCGCGGCGGCGGCGCGAACTGGCCGAATGGCGCGCGGTAAGCGCCCCGGACGGTCCTGCTCCGGAATAGCGGGGGCGGGACGGGGCGGAAGAAACAGGGGATCGGGGACCGCATGACTAAAAAGCTCTTGATCGTCACGGACGGGAAGGCTGGCCACGAGAACCAGTCCAAAGCCTTCTGCGCGGCACTGGGATACGGCTACGAGTGCGTCCGCGCCGCCTACCCCTCCCGTTTCCACAAGGGGCTCTCCTATCTCGCCGACCGGCTGGGACTGCTGCTCGACTCCCCGTTCACGATCGCGAAAACCGACGGCTACTTCGCGGCCGTGGTCTGCGCCGGTTCGACGGCCTTCTATCCCGGCAAGATCGCGGCGCGGCGGCGCGGCATCCCGGTGGCCGCCATCCTGTATCCGTCCGGGTACCGGAAGGCGAATTTCGACTGCATCCTGGCCCCTTCTTTCGACCGGCCCCGACCGGCCCCGAACGTTATCCCGATCCCGGTCAACCTGACCTCGACGGACGCCGCGTTTTACGAGACCGGCGTGGCGGCGTTCCGCGCGCGCCACACGCAGCGCAAACCGGCCGCCGCCCTGATCGTGGGCGGCCCCAACGCCGTGGCCGGGCTCTCGGTTGCCACCCTGCGCCGCGAGCTGGACCGTTTTTTCGCCGTCACCGAAGGGAGTGAGCGCTGGGTCACCACTTCACGCCGCACCCCGCCCGCGATTGAGGAGCTGATCGCCTCCCACCCGTTTGACTACGCCCTGCTCTACAGCCGCGACACCTTCAACCCCATTCCCGCGTTCGTCTCGCTCTGCGAACGGATTTTCGTGACCGCCGACTCCACCGGCATGATCAGCGAGGCGGTCACCCGGGGCCGCGCCCGCGTCGAGATCCTGATGACGCTGCGCAAGCCGGACTCCAAGTTCGGCCGCTTCATCCGCGGCCTGGAGCAGGCCGGGGCGGTCCATGTGTTTGACGGCACGGCCGGCTGCGCGGACCGCAAGATCGATCTCGCGCCGGCATTCGAACAGGCCCGCAAGCTGCTCGGGCTCTGAGCCGGTCCCGGCCCCGACGCCGCAGGAATGTTGCCTGTGGTTGGAACTCTGGTTTCTTCTCCCGCAGAGGCGCAGGGGCGCAGAGGTTGTTCCTCAAGACCATTCACGCAGCGCGTGATTCCGGTCCTCATGACTTCTTCTCCGAAGTTTAGTAGGTAGCCCAGCTTGCAGCCGGTCAGCTTCAGGTAAGTCTGAACTTGCTTCTTGTGCGCCGGTGCCACCCGTTCGACCGACTTGAGTTCCAGAATTACCCTGTCCTCAACGATCAGGTCGGCCCGGAAGCCTCCGTCGAACTGGATACCCTCATCCTCTGCGCCTCCGCGCCTCCGCGGGAGTCATCTCGCTTCTTTTCTCAGTTCCGACGTTGTCAGCCACACACGGCGGTCACGCCGTTGTGTGGGCTGACGGGTTGGGGGTTATCTGCTCGCCGAGCGCCTCAATATCGGCCAGGTCTTTTGCGCGGCCACTGGCTTTCTTGTTGACAATATAGTCTTCCCTTCCGATCACAAAGACGGGGACCCCGTCGATCTCATCCGGAACCTTGTGGCTCGATGCCATGTCCCAATCCATGCCGGAAAGAAAGGTCAGGATGTCGATGCGCACCGGAGGCACGCCGAGCTGAATGACGGTGTCGTCTTTGACAAAATCATTCCATGTGAGATTGGGAAACGCAAAACCGAACTCATTGAGGGCAACCATGATGCGTTGCGCATTGACCTCCGTGCGACGGACGAAAACATCCATGTCGCCCGTATAGCGCGGCGCACCGTAATAGGCTAGCGCATACGAGCCAACGATCATGTATTCAACGCCCTTCGCGTTGAACAATTCTAAAAACTCTCTGAAGTCTTGGGGGAGTTTCATACTGCTGACTCCTCAAAAATTCAATGGCCGAGATACGCTCGTCAGGCGACTTGCTCATCCAGTAAGCGACATCGTCCGAGGGGCTCTTCTTGCTAACGCTCCCGATCTGAACGACCCTGTTTTTCATTTTTTAAGTGTACCCTTTTTCGGAGTGTTTCTCAATGTGTCATTCACAAGATTGTGCTTCCCCGAACGTCCCAGTGCACCAGCGGCGCGAAGCGACGTATGGTGCCGCTGGTTGTTGGCCGATGTCATTCCTCGTCATTGTCCTCGTCGTCGGGTTCCTCGTAATTGAACTCGACTTTGCTCTGTCTGACGATCTCGGTCATTATGCTGTTGAGGTACCCTTGCGCGACACCTTCCCTGAATCGTTCTTGCAGGATCGGTATATTGATGACCTCCTCAATGCAGGCCATGTACTTTGCGACTATCGCCTTAACGGAATACTGGCGCTCTGCACCTCCCCGCAGTTTCTTGAGAAGATCATCGACTGATTCCGTTGCTTTGATGACGAATGTAATTGGGTACCGCTCGATCTTGTCGATATCAAGGAAGTACTTCCGAACATCAAGTGTCTCGGTCACTTGGAAGAATCGGCCCAGAGGCGTCATGACGAAGTCAATGCCGCCGTCATTGGCATTTGTGCGTCCGGTCTTGTAGAGAACCAAGGGGGATTTCTCTAACGCATCCAACTGAAAACCAAAGTAGACCGTTTGGTCGTGATAGAAGAACTTGAGAATCGCGTAACTCACGATTTCAAATATGCGGGCATCGACATTTGGTGCCAACAATCCGAGAACGAATTCCTCCACCTTGTCGTGCTTCTGCTTGGAAATGTCCCGCAATTGTTCGCAGGTCTTGATGAAACCGGCAAATGACGCCTGTTTCGCCTTGGCGTACTCGTTAATGATCTCGATTACCGCTTCGGCAATGTCAAAAGTCTTCTTGCCGAGGGAAAGTGCCAGGAGTTTCTGGTTGATCCAGTATCTGCGCGTCTCAACGACCCGCAAAATAGGTTGCGCGTCCACTTGGGGAAAGAACTTGCGGAATTCGCCGTTCAA
>JAVEYH010000032.1:14212-30334 GCA_034003585.1 Kiritimatiellia bacterium | reverse complement strand
CCGGTGCGGGCCGGGATCTATGCTACCGCGACCTCCACGCGCGAACAGGCCGGTGCGGGCTACTGGGGCATTTTGGAGCTGACCGGCAACCTGTTCGAACGCTGCAAGACCGTGGGAAACGACGCGGGCCGTACCTTTGACGGCGTGCACGGCACCGGCGCGCTCACGGATTCGGGGAGTGCGCAGAACGCCACCTGGGCGAACGGCATGGGGCGGCGGGGGGGAGGATTCAGTTCCAACACGGTAGTCTCGGACCGTTACTTGGCGTCACATGCCGACAACTCACGTTATTTTCCGTTCGGGTTCCGGTGTGTCCGGACCGCGCCGTAAGGCATGTGAATAACAAAAAACGGGGGAGGAAAGAGATGCATGCTTTATGGCATGTGGGTGTGTTTTTTTGCTGTTTCACGGCAGGCGTGGGGGCGGCGGTAGCCGAGCTTCCAGCCCTGTGCCCGCTGCCGGTGAAGGTCGAGGAGCGGGAGGGGTTCTTCACGATCGACGAACGGACCGTGGTGGCGTTCGAGCCGCAAGCCAAGGGCGGGGCGAGCGTCGCCGGACATCTGGCGTGGATGTGGCGGAATGTGACGGCATCGGGCAAACCGCTGCCAGTGATTCAGGCGGAGAATGGCAAACCGCCCGTGGCCGGCACGATTCTGCTCTCTGCGGCACCTCAGGGCGATCCGCTGCCCGCGGAAGGCTATCGTCTTCAGGTCACGCCTGACCTCGTCCGCCTGACCTCGTCCGACCGCGCCGGCTTTTTCTACGCCTTCCAAACCCTGCGCCAACTGTTGCGGCCTTACGCGGGCGGCTTGCCGTGTGTGGAGATCTACGACGCTCCGCGATTCAGTTGGCGCGGCATCATGCTGGACGAAAGCCGCCACTTCATGGGAAAGGCCGCGGTCAGAAAGATCTTGGACTCCATGGCCACGCTCAAGCTGAACCGGTTCCATTGGCACCTGACCGACGCGCCGGGCTGGCGGATTGAGATCAAGCGTTTTCCGGAACTCACTTCGGTCGGCGCGGTCGGCGACCACACGAACCCCGACCGGCCCGCGCAGTTTTACACCCAGGAGGAGATCCGGGAGATCGTGGCCTTCGCCCGGTCACGCGAGATCATGGTGATCCCGGAGATCGAGCTGCCGGCCCACAGTACGGCGGTGATGCGGGCCTATCCCCACTTGAGCTGCACCGGCAAACCGGAGTTCATGTACTGCGCGGGCAAGGATGAGGCGCTCCGCTTTCTCGAACAGGTATTTGATGAGGTGCTCGGACTGTTTGACGCGCCGTTCATCCATATCGGCGGCGATGAGTGTCCCAAAGGCAACTGGGAAAAATGCCCGAAATGCCAGGCGCGCAAGGCCGCGCACGGGCTCAAGGACGAACATGAGCTGCAAAGCTGGATGGTACGCCACTTTGACCGCTACCTGACCGCCAAAGGCCGGCGCCTGCTGGGCTGGGATGAAATTCTGGAGGGGGGACTCGCGCCCGGAGCGACCGTGATGTCGTGGCGGGAGATCCAGGGTGGACAGCAGGCCGCGGCCATGGGGCACGACACGGTGATGACGCCGCGCTATCATCTGTATCTCGATATCCCGCAAAGCATTCTGGCGGACGGGTTCAATTACAACCGCGCGCGCGTCAACAACTGTGAGCGGATTCTCGACTTCAACCCCGTGGAGGGTATCGCGCCGGAGCACCAGAAGCATGTGCTGGGGCTGCAGGGGTGCCTCTGGGGCGAATCCTGCCGCCTTGGCCCGGAGGCGGAGTGGAAGCTCTTCCCCCGGGCCGCGGCCATCGCCGAGCGGGCGTGGTCACCGGATGCGAAAGTGACCTGGCCCGCCTTTCGTCGGCGCGCGCCGGAAATCAGTGCGCGGCTGCGCGATCTGGGACTGCACGTCGCGCCGGTTGAGGATCCGCCCTGGTTCCGGACCGTTGCTTTCTGGCGGAGCGCCCCTGAGCAGTGGACGGTCCGGAATTGGCCGGCGAATGCGGCAATGAATGAATCCGGAACGTATATCGCGCGTTTCCTTTTCCTGCGGGGAAACCAGCCGCTCCGGATCCGGAATGTGGTATTATTGGAGGGAGGGAAGGAAATCGCGCGGGATTCGCGGAACGGGTTCGCGGGAGTCACCAGACATGGACCCGGTTCCGGCTTCGATTACCGGCTTGCCGTGCCCGAATTCAAGACGAACGCTGTGTACACGTTGCGGGCTGAACTCTGCCGCGGGGAGCGCGGAACCCAATCACAGGGCACGGTCTGCCTGTTTCCGGCGCGGCTGGAGGAGGCCGGGGGGAAACAGGGTGCTGTCGGGACAAGGGATGAATGAAAGGAATGTATGCCTTTTCCGGTTTTTGAGGCGATGATGCTGGTCTGTTTCGGCGCGGCCTGGCCGATCTCGATTTTGAAGTCGTGGCGGTCGCGGACCAACAGGGGGAAAAGCCTCTTTTTTATGCTGATCGTTTTCGCCGGCTATGTTTTCGGGTTGTGCCACAAGCTGTTCTGGCAGGAACAGGTTGACGGAGCGGTCTGGCTTTATCTTTTCAACTTGGTGATGGTCGGCATCGACCTCACCCTCTATTACCGGAATCATCGGATTGACAAAGCGCAGGCGGATGCGTCATTGTACAACATACAGTGTGTCGGTCTGACTCAATGAAAGGGAGGGGGATGAACGTGGCATCGGTTTCACGACGCCGTTTTGTGGCGGCCGCAAGCGCGGCCTGCGCGTTTCCAACCATTCTGCCCGCGTCGGCATGGGGACAGGTGGGACGGCCCGCACCCTCCGGACGGGTCAATCTGGGACTGATCGGCTGCGGTGTGCAGGGGATGACTTCGAACCTCAAAAACTTCCTGCATGACGGCAACACGCAGGTCATCTCCGTCTGCGATCCGGTTTCGGAGGCGCCGCTCTACGGATACCGTGCCGAACTTCAGGGCGGACGGGAGCCGGCGCGGCGGCAGGTGAATGATTTTTACGCCAACCAGAACGGCAAACCGGGGTACGACGGGTGCAAGGCGTTCGCCGATTTCCGGGAGATGCTGGAGGACAAAGACCTGGATGCGGTGTGCGTGGCCACGCCGGACCACTGGCACGCCCTGATCGGCATTCTGGCCGCGCGCAAGGGGAAGCACATCTTCGGGCAGAAGCCGCTGGCGAACAGCGTGGCGGAGGGCCGCGCGCTGTGCGATGCGGTGAAGAAACACGGCGTGGTCTTCCAGACCGGGGCGCAGGGACGCTCCAGCGACCCGTACCGGCGCATGGCGGCCGAGTTTATCCGGAACAGGCGCCTCGGCAAACTGCGCCGCATCGAGCTGGGATTGCCCGGCGGGCTGGGCCGGTTCGGCAAGACGGAGGCACAGCTCAGCGAGACGCCGCTGCCCAAACCGCCGCATTATGTCGATTTCGACCTGTGGCTGGGCCCTGCGCCGGAACAGCCGTACATCCCGAAAATTCATGTGCCGATGCAGTGGCGCTTCAATTTCCAGTACGGCGGCGGCATGTTGACCGATCACGGGGCGCATTTCATCGACATCCTGCAGTGGTCTCTGGGCATGGATGAGTCCGGGCCTGTCGCCATCGAGAACATCTGGGGCGAGCTGGACAAGAACAGCCTGTACAACGTGGCGTCCAAGTTCAGTTTCGAGATCGTCTATGCCGACGGCACGCGCGTATACGCATCAACTGAGCATGGCGAGCCCCAGAAGCGGTTCCTCCGGTATTACGGGGAGGGCGGGCGCGAACTGTATGTGTGCGGGGGCAAGATGGAGACGAAACCCTTCGACCTGATCCGGCAGAAGACCCGCGACGACGAGGTGAAGCTGTACGTGAGCAGCAACCACGAGCGTAACTTCATCGAGGGCATCCTGACCGGAAAACCGGTGATTTCACCGTGCGAGACCGGGCAGCGCGCGATCACGATTGCCCATCTGGTCAACATCGGCCTGAAGTTGGGAAAGAAGAACCTGAAGTGGAATCCGGCTACGGAGCGTTTTGTGGGGGATCCGGAGGCGGATCAGTTGTTGGGCGTCGCGTACCGCAAACCATGGACCCTGAACGTTTAAAAGGGGGCAAGTCGGGGCTTCCGCAGAAACGCAGTGAAACACGGAATCCCAAAGGAATGCGATATGGCGGAAACCAAGAGCGGGCGGATACTCTCCATCGATGCGGCGCGGGGATTTGATATGTTCTGGATCATCGGCGGCGGGGGGTTGGTGACCCGTCTGGCCACGGTCATCCATCCGGACGCGGGCGCTTTTTGCGAAACACAACTGAAGCATGTCCCTTGGGAAGGTTTCCGTTTCATCGACCTGGTGATGCCGCTGTTCATTTTTCTGGCCGGATGTTCGCTGCCGTTTTCCATCGACAGCCGGAGAAAAAAGGGCGACTCGACGGCCAAGATCTACCGGCACACGGTTCGGCGCCTGCTGATCCTGTGGGTGTTCGGGATGATGCTGCAGGGGCGCCTGCTGGAGTACGACTGGTCGCGGCTGGTTTTCTACAGTAATACCCTGCAGTCGATCGCGGCCGGCACGTTCTTCAGCACGATTTTCCTTTTGCACTTCAGTAAAAAGTGGCAGATCGGCCTGACGGCCGGCTGCGTGGTTCTCTTCGGCCTCTTGCTCCGTTTCGCGCCGGTTCCGGAATTCGGTGCCGGAGTCCTCACAGCGGAGGGGAATTTCGCGCATTATGTCGATACGCTCGTGTTGGGGACGCTCGATGCGCCCTCCTATACGTGGGTCTTGAGCACCTTGGGCTTTGTGGCAACGGCGATGCTCGGGGCGTTTGCGGGCGGTATCATCCGGTCGGGAATGCCCAAAGCGCGCATCGCCGCCACGCTGTTCGCTGTCGGGGCGGGGCTGACGGTGACAGGATGGGCGGGCAGTTTCTGCATCCCCATCATCAAGCACATCTGGAACGAGACCTTTGTCCTGTATTCGGGCGGGCTGAGCTTTCTCTGCCTGGCCGTTTTCTACACCCTGGTCGATGTGCTGGGGTGGCGCCGGTGGTCCCTCTTCTTTGTCGTCATCGGGACGAACGCGATTTTCATCTACATGGCAACCCATCTCTTCAATTTCGGCGTCTTCAGCGACCGCTTGGTGCAGGGGTTGCGGCATCACACGGAGACCTTCTATCCGCTGATCAGCGCGGCAGCCAAATTCGCGGTGGGGTATGCGCTGTTGGTATGGCTGTACAGGCGGAAGATCTTCTTTAAAATCTAAAAACGGAAGGGGGCGCTATGCGGGTGGGGATCGCGGGATTCGGTTTCATGGGGCGGATGCATTACGGGTGCTGGAAAAAGGTGGCCGGCGCGGAAGTTGCCGCGTTGTGCGACCGGGACCGCCGGCAGTTCGAGCAGTCTGCCGCGGCGGCCGGGAATGTCCAGGGTGCCGACGTGTCGTGCGATTACGGTGACGCCGGCCTCTATGAAGACTTCGCAACCATGCTGGATAAGGCCCGGCCGGATGCGGTCGACATCACGCTGCCGACCTTCCTGCATGTGCCGATGGCGACGCTGGCCTTGTCCCGGGGCATCCATGTGCTCTGCGAGAAACCGATGGCGCTGCATACCGCAGCATGCGACGAACTGCTCGCGGCCTGGCGCGCCGCGCCGCAAGGCACGGAGCTGATGATCGGCCAGTGCCTGCGGTTCCGCGGCGAATATGTCTATGCCAAGCGCCTGATCGAAAGCAACACGTACGGCCGGGTCATCGCCGCGCGCTTCGGCCGGTACAGCCAGGCGCCCGGGTGGTCGCGCGACGGGGGCAAGAGCTGGTTTTTCGACGAGTCGCGCAGCGGCGGGGTGGCGCTGGACCTGCACATCCACGACACCGACATGGTGCACTACCTGTTCGGCATGCCCCAGGCGGTGACCAGTTCCGCGTATGATGACAGCGACGGGACCATGATCCACATCTCGACGCTGTATGATGTCGGCGGGCCGTCGGTCGTGGCCGAGGGCGGATGGGGCATGTCGAAAACGTTCGGGTTTGAGCGCAGCTTCCAGATCGCGTTCGAGCGCGCCACCCTGGTGATGGCCATGCGGCGGCAGCCGGAGTTCTGTTTGTATCCGATGGAGGGCGAGCCGGTTGTGCCGGAGTTGCCGGTTTCCGCGGACGCCTACCAGAATGAGATCAACTGGTTCGCGGACAAGATCAGCGGACGCGCGGTCGAACCCGTGACCTCCCCGGAGGCGTGCCGGGATTCGGTCCGGATCGTGGATGCCGAGAAACGCTCCGCCCGGTCCGGAACGCGGGTGAGTCTGGCGGAGTGAGAAATCCGAATAAAGGGGGGAATGAGGGGAATGAATGAAGCGGCATCGTTGCGGGTGATGGTCATCGGGGCGCATCCGGATGACCCGGATATTACCGGGGGCGGGCTGGCCCTGAAGTTCGTGCGGGCGGGCGCGCGGGTGCGGCTGGTCGCGATGTGCAATGGGGATAAGGGGCACATGTCGATGGCGCCGGAGGCGTTGGCGGAGCGGCGGCACCGGGAGGCGCAGCGATCCAAAGCGCTGCTCGGGGTCGAGGAGTACCGCATCCTGCCTTATCACGATTGCGAGCTGGAGCCGACGCTGGAGATGCGGCGGGTCACCACGCGGCTGATCCGGGAATTCGCGCCGCATCTGGTGTTCACGCACCGCATCTGCGATTACCACGCCGACCACCGGGCCGTGGGAACGCTGGTGATGGACTCCGCCTATCTGCTCGGCGTGCCGCTCTGGTGCCCCGAGGTGCCGATCCCCGATGTGAGGCCCGCCATCTACTTCTTGCGCGACGCCTTCAAAACGCCTGCGGAGATGCGGCCGGACATTTTGTTCGGTATCGATGATGTGATGGATACGCTGCTGGAGGCGCTGATCTCGCATGAGTCGCAGTTCTTCGAATGGCTGGTGTTCGACAAGCGGATCGCGGACCCGATCCCCCCGGCGGAGGACCGCGCGGGGCGCAAGGCGTTCCTGGAAACGTATTGGATGAAGCCCCGCAAAGGGGCGGACTCCTTGCGTTTCCGTTCCCGACTTGAAGAACTGTACGGTGCCGGGGCGGCCGAACGCATCCGGTATGTCGAGGCGTACGAACTCAGCGAATACGGCTATCAGCCGACACCGGCGGAGATCCCCCGGCTGTTCCCGTTTCTGCACGGGGAGCCCGGATACCGCGAGAAGGAGGCGAAATGAGCACAGGACCTGTCACGATCCGGACAAGAATCGTTTTGAGCGCGCTCTATTTTCTCCAGTACATGGCCCTGCCGGTCTGGTTCATCACCCTCGTCCCGTACGCCAAAAGCATGGGCGCGCAGGGGTCCATGCTGGCTTGGATGGTCAGCGCCATGGCGGTCGGGACGCTGGCCTCCCCCTTCGTCGGCATGATCACCGACCGGTTTTTCGCCGCGCAGAAGGTCATGGCGTTCCTGAACGCGGCGTCGGCGGTCGGGCTGGTTTTCGCCGGCATGCAGGCGCGGCCCCTGCCGCTGCTGATCATCCTGACCGCGACCATGGTGTTTTACATGCCCACCTGGAGCACGATCAACTACATCATCCTCTCGCACTGCCCCTCCCATGTGTTTCTGCAGATCCGCGTGTTCGGGGTGCTCGGTTGGATCGCCGCCGCCGCGTTCAGCGTGGTCGGAGACTGGATCGGCGTGAAGGTCAACGGCATGCCGCTGATGTTCTATTGCGGCGCGGTGACGGTGCTGGCGGCCGGTCTCCTGGCCCTGCTGGTGCCGGACACGCCGCCGAAGGCGCGCGGCCAGCCCATGAATCTGGTGGATGTCCTCGGGCTCCGCGCCGTCTCCATGTTGCGGGACCCCGGGTTCGCGCTTTTCATCGCGATCATGTTCTTCTCCAAAGTCCCGTTCTCCCTCTATTTCGGGTACGGCGGCGAATTCCTCGCGGACACGGGATTCAAGAACCCCACCCTGTCGATGAGTTTCGGCCAGTACAGCGAGATCTTCTTCACGCTGGCGCTCGCCTCAACCATCAAGAAGATCGGCGCGAAAAACGCGATGATGATCGGCCTGGCCGCGCTGTTCCTGCGGTATGTCTTCTTCTGGCTGGGCGGTCCCGTGGGGGTATACAGCGGGATCCTGATCCACGGACTGATCTTCGGCTTCTTCTATGTGGGCGGCCAGATCTATGTCGACACCCGCGCGAACGGCGCGATGCGGGCCCAGGCGCAGGGGTTCATCAACTTCGCCGCCTTCGGCCTCGGCACCTTCTTCGCCAACTTCGTCAACCGCGCGCTGATCGACGGCCTGCGCGTGACCGCAGCGGGGGCGGACGGGGTTGTCCGCAATAACTGGAGCCGGATCTGGTTCGTCAGCATGGCCCTCTCCGCGACGCTGCTGCTCGTTTTCGCGCTTTTCTGCCGCTCGGAAGACAAACCCGCGGCCCCCGACACCCGGACCGCGTGATCCGGCGGCGGTTTCCGTGAGGGAGGCGGGCCGGCGCGAACGCGGGAGCCCCGGCTCCGCACACGACACGCGCGTCACGCGCACCCCCGCCACCCACCGGTCGCCAAAAGGCCCCTTGCCGCACAAGACGGGTTTGGTCTACAGTACGGTAACGGATGACGGACGCGGCGCGGAGCGGCGGAAACGGGCATCGCGGGAAGGGGGCAGGGGATGAGACGACGCAGGGGGATCGGGATTGCGGCCGTGTTGCTGCTGGGCGCGGGGGCCGGTGCGGCGGAGGTGTACCTGACGGATCTCGACATCTCGAAGACCCGGCAGGGCTGGAAAGAGGCGGCGCGGGATTTCAATCTGCTCGGTTCGCGGCTCCGGGCCGCGGGCCGGAGCTACACCAACGGCATGGCGACCTGCTCGCCGTCCGAACTCTATGTCGATCTGGCCGGGGCGCGACGGTTTCTCGCCGAGGTGGCGGTGGACGATGCGGGCGACCGGCCGGACGCGCGCCTTGTGTTTCAGGTGATCGGCGACGGGCGCCTGCTGTGGCAGAGCGCGCCGATGCGGCGCGGCGACAAGCCGGTGCCGGTGGAGGTGGACGTGTCGCCGTACGCCACGCTGCTGCTGCGCGTGGACCCCTGGCAAGACGGCAAGGCCGGCGATCATGCCGATTGGCTGAACGCGCGGTGGGTGACGGACGGTTCGCGCAAGCCGCGCGCGCTGGAACCGCAGAACTGGCCGAACGCCTGGCTCTCCGCGCTGGACGTGTCGTTTGTGACGCCCGGCGGCGCGGCGGTGACCGGTCAGCCGCTGCGGGTGGCGAATGTCGCGTATGCCGAAGGGCTCGGGATGCGGGTGCCTGCGGAATTGTGCGTGCTCAGCGGATCGGCCATGCGGTTTGCCGGGAAAGTCGGCGTGGACGACGCCGGCGCGGACGGAAGCGCGGTGTTCCGGATCTATGCCGGCGACCGGTTGCTGTGGCAGAGCGGCGCCGTGCGGCGCGGCGAGCCGGCCAAGACGTTCGACGTCAGCCTTGCGGAGGCGGGGCAGGTGCGGCTGGTGGCGGAAGGCGGCGCGAACGTACAGGCCGACTGGGTGGAGACGCTCTTCACGCTGGAGGGGCGTCTGCGGCCCTGCGCGGCCTATAATCCGGCCGTGTATGCGGAACGTCCCGAATGGGAGAATCCGCTCGTGTTCCGGGTCGGCACGGAGAAACCGGCGGCCACGATGTGGGTCTTTGACTCCATCCGCGCGGCGCGCGATGCCGCGGCGCGCGAGGAATCTCCTTTCTTTCTCTCCCTCGACGGCGTGTGGAAAGCCCATTGGGCGCCGCATCCGGACCAGCGGCCCCAGGGATTCCAGCAACCCGATTATCCGGACGGCGGCTGGCGCGGTCTGACTGTGCCCGGGTGCGTGGAACTCGCCGGGCTGGGCACGCCGCTCTACAAAAACATCGGGTATTACTTCAAAGTCGATCCCCCCTTCGTGCTGGGCGAACCGGACCCGCGGTACACCACGCACCGCGAGCGGAATGCCGTGACCTCCTGCCGCCGTACGTTCACCCTGCCGGAGGGTTGGGAGGGACGCACCGTGTATCTGCGGTTTGACGGCTTCGCCTCGGCCATGTCCGTGTGGCTCAACGGCGAGAAGCTGGGGTATGCGGAGGACGGGCGCCAGGGCGCGACGTTCAACGTGACGGCCGCGCTCCGGACGGGGACGAACACGCTGGCGGTGGAGGTGTACCGCCTGTGCGACGGCTCCTACATGGAGGACCAGGATTTCTGGCGTCTTTCGGGGCTCTGCCGTCCGGTCTACCTCTGGTCCGTCCCCGAGACCCATGTGCGGGATGTGTTTGTGCGGACCCTGCCGGCGGTGGCGGGGGAGTATGCGGGGACTTGGAATCTGACGGTTGGGGCGGAGATCGCGGGGGGCGGCGACACGGACGCGCGTCTGGAAGCGGCGCTGTTCGCCCACCGGTTCCGGAACGGGTTCTGGAACCGGACCGTGGCGCGCGGAACGGCGGAGGCGGCCGGTGCGGGGTTCCGCCTCACCCTGCCGGTGGCGTCGCCGCGCCTATGGTCGGCGGAACAGCCCAACCTCTACACCCTGGTGTTGACCCTGCGCGACGCCCGCGGGCGGATTCTGGAGACGATCCCGCAGCGCGTCGGGTTCCGGCAGGTCGAATGGGAGGGGGGGCAGGTCCGGGTGAATGGCCAGCCCGTGCTGTTCAAAGGCGTGAACCGTCATGAAACGGACCCGGACCACGGGTACGCGGTGCCGTGGGAGCGCATGGTTCAGGACATCACGCTAATGAAGCGGAACAACATCAACGCGGTCCGGACCAGCCACTATCCCAACGACCCGCGGTGGTACGGCCTCTGTGACGCGTACGGGCTGTATGTGGTGGACGAGGCCAATCTGGAGACGCACGGGCTGGCCAACACGCCGCGCAATCCCGTGGTCGATCCCTCCTACCGCGCCGCGGCGCTGGACCGGCAGACGGGCATGGTCGAGCGCGACAAGAACCATCCCTCGGTCGTCATCTGGTCCCTCGGCAACGAGAACGAGGTGGACTCCGATTTCTTTGCGGAGGCCTACGCCCGGATCCGGGCGCGCGATCCGGGACGCCCGATCCAGAATCAGCGCAACGGGCCGCGCGATTTCGAAGACGCCATGTATACGCGCGTGCGGGAGCTGGAGGCCTACGGCCGCCGCACCGATACGGAGAGGCCCTTTATCCTGTGCGAGTATTCGCATGCCATGGGCAACTCCAGCGGCAATCTCGCGGAGTACTGGCGGGTGATCGAGGCCCACCCCTCGCTGCAGGGCGGGTTCATCTGGGATTTCGCGGACCAGGCCCTGCGCAAGCCGTTGCCTTCCGAACGCGTGCGGCACGGCGGGGCGAAGCATTTTTGGGCGTACGGCGGCGATTACGGGGATTTCCCGAACGACGACAACTTCAACTGTAACGGGCTGGTGCAGGCGGACCGGCGGCCCTCGCCGCAACTGGCGGAGGTGCGGCACGTTTATCAGAACGTCTCGGTGACGGCGCGCGATGTGACGCGCGGGCTCTTCACGGTCCGAAACAAGTCGTTCTTCACGCCGCTGCGGGAGTACGCGTGCCGGTGGACGTACGAGGAGAACGGCGAGGTGATCGACAGCGGGAGCCTCGGGCGGCTCGACGTGCCGCCGCAGGGCTCCCTGGACTTCGCCCTGCCGCTTTCCATGGTACGCCGCCCGGTTTACGCCGCGCGGGTCAGCACATGGAATTTCCGGTTTCTGACGCTCCGCGACACCCCTTGGGCAAAGCGGGGCTTCACGGTGGCGCGCGATCAGGTGGTGGTGCCCGCCGCGGCGCAGCCGGTCCTGATGACCGCGGCCGCGGGGCGCGCGCCGGTGCGGCTGGAGGAGACGGACCGGGACGTCACCGCGACGGGGCAGGACTTTGACGTGCGGATCAGCAAGGCCACCGGGTCGATCGTTTCGTGGCGGGTGCGCGGCGAGGAGCAGATCCTGTCGCCGCTGGAACCGGATTTCTGGCGGGCGCCGACCGACAACGACCGCGGCAATCAGATGGCGGCCCGCCACGGGATCTGGCGCGGGGCGGCGGCGCGGCGCGAGGTCCGCGGCGTCACGGTCCGGCAGGAGGTGGACGGCAACTGGCGCATCCTGGTCCGGCTGGCTTTCCCCGCAGCGGGCGCGACTTCCGGCACGCTCCACTACTCCTTCACCCCGGCGGGGCAAATCCGCGTGGCGTTCACGGTGACGCCTGCGGGCGCGAGCCTGCCGCCGCTGCCGCGCGTGGGGATGACCCTGCAGATCCCGCTCGCGTACGACCGCGTGACATGGCTCGGGCGCGGACCCCACGAATGCTATGCGGACCGCCAGGCCTCGGCCTTTTTCGGCTTGCACTCCTGCGCGTTGGCCGACCTGTTCTTCCCGTATGTCGAGCCCCAGGAGAGCGGCAACCGCACCGACACCTTCTGGGTGACCTTCACGGACGCGGCGGGCAAAGGGATCCGGGTCACGGGCGATCCCAAAATCAACTTCAGCGCGCGGCCGTACACGACGCGCGAACTCGAATCGCGCAAACACCCGTGGGAACTCGTCGCCAGCGGCAACGGGGTGGTGAATCTGGATTACGGGCAGATGGGGCTGGCGGGCGAGAACAGTTGGGGCGCGAGGCCCTGGCCCGAATACCAACTGCCGCCCGGACGCGAATACGGTTACGCTTTTGTGCTGGAGCCCGTTTCCGTGATTGCGGCGCAACGGCGTCTCCGGTAATATACGAACTGTTTTACCGTTCCCGTTCCGGCCGTCGGGTGGCGGCTGCGGGGCGTGTCGAGGTGGTCCGTTATGATTCGCACAGTATGGCTGCTCGGTTTGGTGTGGCTCGGCGCAGGACTCGGGTGCGGCACCGATTCCGGGCAGAAAGCCCTGAAACAGGGGCTGGCCGCGTACAACGAGAAGAACTACGCGGCGGCGGTCACGCATCTGAACCGGGCCGGCAAGCGGCTCACCGGGTCGGTTCCGTTGTACTACCATCTGGGACTCGCGCATCTGCACCAGGGGGAGATCGAACCGGCGCAGGCGGCCTTTACGGCGGCGCTGGAGCTGGCGCCCGGTCATGCCGCGTCCACAGTCTGCCTGGGGCAGATCGCCTATCTGCAGAACGATCTGGCCAAGGCGCAGACCTGTTTCGGCGAGGCGCTCGCCGCGACCGAGGCTCCGGAGGAGCGGGCCCGGATCCTGACCGCGCTCGGCCTGACCGAGATGGGGCGCAGCCGGAATGATCTCGCGCGCCTCTACCTGATCCGCGCGCAGCAGGCCCACCGCGCCTACGCGCCGGCGTACTACAATCTCGCCAGTCTCTACCGTGACGCCTTCAATCTGCGGGAGGAGGCGCTGGACCAGTTCGAGCTGTATGTGCGGCTGGCCGCCCGGGATGACCGCCATGTGGAAAAAGCGGAGAACAACATCAAGCGGCTGCGCCTCAACCTCACCCGGACCCGGGAGGAGGCGGGCGAGGGCTTGCGGCGCGATCCGGCCACCGCGGCCCGCCTGCTTCAGGAGGGCGCCCGGCTGCACGCCGGCCGGCAGTCGGCCAAGGCGGTCAAGGCCTTCCGTGACGCGCTGGCCGCCGACCCGCTGACGTTCAGCGCGGCGTACGGGCTGGCCATGGCGTACAAGGCCCAGGGCCAGCGCGCCGAGGCCATGGAGGCCTTCCGGCGCGCCGCGCAGATTCATCCCGATCACCAGGACAGCTATCTTCAGGCCGCCGAACTGGCCTTCCAGTTGAAGCGCTACGCCGAGGCGGGGAAGCTGTTGGACCGCGCGATCGCGCGCAGCCCCTTCCAAGTGGCCAGCGCCGAGCTGATGGCGCGGATTCGGTATGCCGAGACGCGGCTGCCCGAGGCGCGCGCGTACGGCGAGTATACCCTCTCCCTGATGCGGCCGGACGTGAAGGGCCGGCGCGCGTACGAACAGTGGGTGCGGTCGCTGCCGGTCCGATGAGCACGCGGGTACGGCAGGCGGACGGGACGGTATTATGATCTCAATCCTCAAAGGGGCGGGCGTTTGGGACTATCTGGCGTTTGCCGGCGTGGCCTTTCTGGTGATCCGCGGATTCGTGCGGGGCTGTTCCGGCGAGATGGGGCGCCTGGTGGGGACCGTGACCGCCGCGGCGGTCGGGTATTTCGGGTTCCGCCCGATCGCCAGCCTGGTGCTCGCCTCGCCGGTGTTCGGCGCCAACCCGTATGCCGGGCGCCTGGTCACCTTCATTCTGATGGCGGTGCTGTGCATCGCGATCGGGTTCGGCCTGAGCCATCTGCTCACCCACTTCATCCGGCTGGTTATCGCCCAGCCGTTCGACGGCATTTTGGGCGGCATCATCGGCGGCGTCAAGGCGCTGGTGGTGGTCGCCGCCCTTGTGGCCTTGGGGCTGCTCAATCCCAAAGAGGAGGAGCGCGCCCGGCTGACGGAACAATCGCTGACCGCGCAGTGGCTGGCGCCGCTGCTGAAAAACATCACCGGCCCCGACGGGTAGGGGCGTATGAGCGCATACGGGCAACGGGAAGAGATGGAGGATGCCGCCCTCATGCTGCGGGCGGGATCCGGGGACGACGAAGCCTTCGCGGTGCTGGTCCGCCGGCACCAGAAAAAGCTGCTGAACTATTTCGCGCGCGCCGGCGTTCAATACGATTGCGAGGACTTGGTTCAGCAGACGTTCCTGAGGCTGCACCGCTACCGCACCCGCTACCGGCAGACCGCGAAGTTCACGACCTTTCTCTTTCTGCTCGCGCGGCAGGTGTGGATCGATGAGTTGCGCCGGCGCACGCGTCAGGAGCGGCTGGCCGAAGGTCTGGCGGCGGAGCCCCACCCGGAACACGCGGCGCCGGCCGCGGCCGACGCGGGCGCGTCCGGCGGCCTGGATCTGGCGCAGGCGCTGGCCGCGCTGCCCGAGGGCCTCCGGCAGGTGGTCGAGCTCGGGGTCTATCAGGATCTGCCGTACGCGGAAATCGCGGCGATTCTGAAGATCCCGGTGGGGACCGTCAAATCGCGCATGTTCACCGCGCTCGCGCGATTGCGTGCGCATTGGGAGGAGAAGCCATGAATCTTACCGCACATTTGGAAACGCTGCCGCCCGCGGAGGCGCGCGGGCTCCGCGCCATCGCGGAACGCCTCCGCCAACTGCCGGAACGCGAACCGTCGGCGGACCTGGCGGATCGGATTCTGCGCGCTGTGAAGGCCGGGCGCGCGCGCCCGCGTTTCCGTCCGCCCACGCTGTGGCGGGCCGCGGCCGTCCTGGTTGCGGCGCTCACGTTGGTCGCGCTCTACCTCCGGTTCGGCGTGCCGGTCTCACGGGACGCGCGTGCGGACGACGACGCGCGCTGGATCGCTGCGGCGCAGGAGCCGGACGGCACGTGGCGTCCGGCCCACCACGGCGGCGCCGAGGCCTACCGGCCCGCGCTGACCGCCCTCTCCGCGCTGGCGCTCGACCGCACGGACGCGCGGAAGTACGCCTCGCGCGTCGGGCAAGCGTGCGAGGCGCTCGCCGCCCTCCAGAATGCGGACGGCGCCTTCGGCGGCAACGGACGCGAGCGGGGGTACAACCATGCAATGACGACCTTCGCGCTGGCCGCGCTGACCTCCGGCAGGCCCGGCCTGAAACCGGTGCTGGAGCGCGCGTTGTCCTTCACCCGCGCCAGCCAGACGGCCGAGGGCGGCTGGGATTACGAACCGGGCTCCGAGGGAAACGCCGCCCTGACCTCCTGGCAGGTGCGCGCGCTGGCCGAGGCGCGACGGATCGGCTTCGCGGAGGCGGAAGTCCCGCTGCGCAAGGGGTTGCGCTGGCTGCGCGGCACGTTGCGCGAGGACGGGCATGTGACGTATCACCGGGGCACGCGCAACCCGTCGGAGTGTCTGGACGCGCTGACCGCTTACACCCTGATCACAGCGGGCGGTGCCTATGCCGGTCTGGCTGATTTGGGCCGGCAGGTCGCGGGCCGGCTGAGCCCGGACGAACCGGGGGGCATCGCGGATTGTTACCGCGACTACGCCAAAACGCTGGCCTTCGCTTCCGCCGGGGCGTCGGAGCAGGCCGCGCGGGTTTTCCGTCAGATGACCGCGCGCCATCAGGCCGGCGCGCGGGATCAGTGGGAAGGTGTCGGCGGACGCCTCTACACCGCGGCCCTGAGGTGCCTCGCCTCGCCAAGCCCGC
>JAVEYH010000032.1:0-14112 GCA_034003585.1 Kiritimatiellia bacterium | reverse complement strand
GGGCGCGGCGGATACGGTACACTGACCCCAATGAACGAATTAGATAAAGAAAAAACCGCCATTCAATACTTGTTCGAATCCGAGCCGGAACAGGCTTGGACAGCCAAGGAGATCAGCCGGACCCTGGGGTTGCGCGGCAAGCAGATCAGCCGGCTCCACGACCGGCTGGGCGAGATGGTCCGCGACGGCGTGATCGTGCAGATCCGCAAGGGCAACGCCTACACGCTCGGCAAACAGGCGGATCTGGTCACGGGCCCGCTGCGCATGGTTCGCAACGGCGCGGGACAGGTCACGGAACGCGAGTCGGGGAAAGGCATCTGGGTTGAATCCGAGGATCTCGGCACCGCGTTGCCCGGCGATCTGGTGACGATCCGCCTTTACCGCAGCGGCGACGAACGCAAGGGGAAGGTGATCCGGATCGTCGAGCGGTCGCAGCGGGATATCGTGGGCACGCTGATGACCACCGGCCGCTTTCTCTACGTGGTGCCGCTGAACCCGGTGTACCGCAAGGATTTTTATGTGCCCGCCGCCAACGGCGCCCGGGAGGGCGACCGCGTGGTGGTGCGTTTCACGGGTTGGGAAAACCGGTACGTCGCGCCCGAAGGCGAGATTGTGGACGTGATCGGGCCGGCGGACAAGCCGTCGCTGGACACCCTGGTGGTGATGAAGCAGTTTGACCTTCCCGAAGCCTTCCCTTCCGAGGTGATCGACGAGGCGGAGAAAGTGGCGCAGCGCCTGAACCGCCCCGGCCCGCGCGAGGATCTGCGTTCGCGCTACATCATCACGGTGGATCCCGCCACGGCGCGCGATTTCGACGACGCCGTCTCGCTGGAGAGCGACGAACGGGGCAACCGGGTGCTGGGGGTACACATCGCGGACGTCAGCCACTTCGTCCGGCCGGGGGCGCCTCTGGACCGGGAGGCGCGCGAGCGCGGCACCAGCGTGTATCTGGTGGACAAGGTGATCCCCATGCTGCCGGAACAGCTCTCCAACGGCGTGTGCAGCCTGCGGCCGGACGAGGACCGGCTCACCTTCTCGGCGTTCATGACCTTCGACGCCTCTGGCCGCATGATCGCGCGCCGGTTCGCCAAGACGCGGATCCGCTCCAAACTTCGGCTGAGTTACGAGCAGGCCATGGCCATCCTCGAGGACCGGAAGCCGGAAGGTCTGGCCTCCGTGCCCGAACCGGCCCGCGCGCTCCTGAAAGGCACGTGGCGGCTGGCCGGGCAATTGCGCGCGCGGCGGTTTTCCATGGCGGCGTTGGATCTGGAGGTGCCGGAGGTCGAGGTGGTTCTGGACGGGCAGGCGCGCATGACCGGGCTGCTGACGCGGCCCTACGACGCGTCCCACCAGCTCATCGAGGAGTGCATGGTCGCCGCGAATGAGGCGGTCGCGACCGAACTGTGGACGCGCGGCATCAAAATCCTGGCCCGGCTGCACGAGCCGCCGGACGGGGAGAAACTCGAAGAGCTGCAGGCCAATCTGGCGATTCTCGGTTTCCGCCCCGGAAACCTCTCCGATCCCAAACACCTCGCCCGGTTTTTGTCGGACACGCGGGAACACCCGTTGCGCTACCACGCCCACATGCTGGTGCTGCGCAGCATGAAGCGCGCCGTCTATTCCGCCGAGAAGATCGGCCATTTCGGATTGGCCAAAACGTACTACGCGCACTTCACCTCGCCGATCCGGCGCTATCCCGATCTGGTGCTGCACCGGCAACTCGCCGATTTCCTGGACGGCAAGGGCGGGCGGATGCCGCAGCACGAACTGGTGCAGACCGCTTTTCTGGCGACAGAGCGCGAACAGGTCGCGGACGACGCCTCGCGCCAACTGATCGAGATCAAGAAGTTCCGTTTCCTCCAGCAGCAGTTGGACGAGCGCAAACCGATCCCGTACCGCGCCGTGGTGGCGAAGTGCACCAACTACGGGGTGTTCATCGATATCCCCGATCTGGCGTTGGGCGGCATGATCCACATCTCCAACCTCTCCCGGCAGTTCGTCCGCTTCAATCCCGCGACCGAGACCCTGAGCGCGGGTCAGACGGTCTACCGTGTCGGAACCGTGCTGCAGGTGCAGGTGGCGTCTGTGGACTTCAACCAGCGCCGCGCCGATTTCATGCTGATCGGTGACGATGCGCCCGGGGAACGCGGTAACGGGCCGGAGCGGCCCCGCAGGGGCGGCGGCGCGCGGAAACCCGCGGGGGAGAAACGCGGGCGCCGATCCGAAGCGGCGGCGAGAAGAAAGAAACCGCGAAGCAGAAAATGATTGCGCAAGAGGCCAGTCGGGAGCGCGGGCGTCCCCGCCCGCAACAACGTTTCGCTTGGAACCCCGCCTAAGGCCGGAAGGTGAGCAGGAATCCGCCGTTCGCGGCCAGGTCCAGCGCCACCCGCACGTCCGGCGCCTGATCCGCGAAGGCCTCCTGAACCTTGTCGCCCACCTCACCCGGAACCGGGTCGCGCAGGATCTCCACCGTATAACAGTGCGCGCGTAACGCAGGCGGCGTGCGCAGCCACACGTCCTCGAAGCGCACGGTCAGCGTCTGTGCCTCGGCGGTGACACCGGCCACCTTCCATACTTCTCCCTGACGCCGCGCGGCCACCGCGAACCCGCCCGGCTCGCCGCGGATCACCCAAAAATCGTCGCCCGCGCCGT
This sequence comes from Kiritimatiellia bacterium, assembly GCA_034003585.1. Classification (GTDB taxonomy): domain Bacteria; phylum Verrucomicrobiota; class Kiritimatiellia; order RFP12; family UBA1067; genus JAPXSY01. The sequence goes on along the minus strand of JAVEYH010000032.1, from coordinate 11,460 downwards.
CGCGCCCGAGCATGAGCCCGAATGCCGCCCGGTATGCGGGCGTCACGGTATCGCCGAAGCGCGGCGCGGGCAGGGGGCCCCGCGCGAAGGGAAGTGTCACAAAGAGATGTTCGCACCCCTGCCGGCCTTCCGCGATCTCCAGCTTATCCGGCGCGTCGCATACGGGGAAACGCCGTTCCGCGAGGTCGCCGGGCCGGTCGAAGAAAACGAGGTGCTGCTCCAGCCCGTGCCGCCAGAAGGCGATCAGCTTCCCGCTGGGCGCGAACCGCACCTGGGGCTTCTTCCCTTCGGTGTTCGGCGTTTCCCCCTTCTCCAACAGCACCGAGCCTTCCGGAAAACGGGTCACCGACAGGTCCGCGCCGTCCTGGTTCCTTTTGCGGGGTTGCCGCAAGGCGCAGAACGCGCTCTGGTCCGTGACGCGGATCAGGACTTCGAGCTCGTGTCCGTCACGCCCGCGAAAACGCAGTTTCGCGGCACGCGCGGGTCCGAGGCCGGTTTGCGCGCGGTGCCGCGTGACGCGCGCCAGGGTCATGGCATATGCCAGAGGCAGCCCTGTTTTCCCCGCCAGCAGCCCGAGGGTCGAGGTGTCCACGACCCGCCGTCCGTCGTGCCACACGCGCCACACCGGGCACTCGGGATACACCGTCGCGCCGAGCCATACGGTCTCAACCGCCACTTCGGCGCGTACGCGCCGGTTGGGAGAAAACAAGGGGAGAGGATGCCGCGCACCCGAACTTTCCTCCACACAGATCTCGCGCTTCACACGCCACCTCCAGAAAAGAGGATTGGAAGAACACGTCCGGTATCCTACAGAAGGGGCTGCGGAGAAGGCAACCCCTGAAAACAACGCGGTTCTCGCGCGTTCTGCGATCAACCGGCACGGCCGGGACTACCGGGGTGGGGCCGCCCGCACAGCAGGCCCGGAAGCCCCTCTGCCGGCTGCCACGGTCTCCGCCCATCTCACAGCTTCAGGTTCGCGAAGGCGTCGCCGAGCGAGCCCAGCGCGCCGCCGCCTTTGTTGTTGGCGAGCCAGGTCGAGACGTCGTTGCCCGCGTCGCCACCGCCCCGCGTCTCCCACTTGGCGGGGAGCGTGAGCGAGATGCGGTCGCCCTCGACGGCTTTGACCACCACCTCGATCTTGCTGGACGGCGGGAACATGCGCTCCAGCTTGGCGGCCGGGTTCCCGCCCTTGGGGATGTCGGTCTCGCTGATGTGCAGCAGCCCGGTCTTCTCCTCGGAGAGGCGCACGAAGAGGCCGAACGGCTGGATCGACTCCACGATGCCCTCGACCTTGACGCCCTCGGCCAGCTCGCCGGGCTTGAGCGCCTTGACGCGCTCGTCAACCGGCTTGAGGCTGAAGCGCCGCCGTTCCGGGTCCACGCTCTCCACCTGCAGCAGCAGCTCCTGGCCTTCGGTGACCGCCTCGCGGGCGGACATCAGGCGGCGCCCGCCGCCGAGCCGTCCGATCGGGATCAGCCCCTCGACTCCGGGAAGGAGCTGCGCGAAGGCGCCGAACTTTTCGAGATGGGTGATCTTGCCGGTGAACACCGTCCCCGGCGGGAACCGCGCGAACGCGTCGTGCCACGGGTCAGCCTGCGCGCCGCGCAGGCTGAGGGAGATGCGGTTACGGTCCCAGTCGAGATCCTTGATCTGCACATCCACCTTGTCGCCGACCTTCACCACGTCCTCGGGCTTCACGTCGCGGCCCCAGGCGACCTCCTTGAGCGGGATCAGCCCTTCCGCGCCGCCGAGGTCCACGAACACGCCGAACTCGACGAGGCGCGTGACCGTGCCGGTGACGACCATGCCGACGTACAGATCCGCGATCAGCTCCTCGCGCTGCGCCTCGCGCTCTTTCTCCAGCAGCGCGCGGCGGCTGACGATCACGTTCGGGCCGCGGTCATCCTCGCCGTATTCCGAGATGAGGAAGTTGAAGGTTTGGCCGATGTACTCCGCCCCCTCCTGACGGAACAGGCTGATTTGCGAGAAGGGGCAAAAGGCGCGTTTTCCCGCGACCGTGACCTCATACCCGCCGTTGACCTCCTTCTCGACCCGCCCCTCCACCGGCATCTGCCGCGCGTAGGCGTCCGCCAGCGAGCGGTCGACCACCTGCCTGGCGTTCATGCCGCCGGAAAAGAGGAACGCGCCGTTCTGCATGCCCGCGAAGATCACCTCGACGGTGTCCCCGACTTTGCAGCGCAGCGTGCCGTCTTCCAGGGTCATGTCCGCGAGCGGCACCAGCCCCTCGCGTTTCGCGTTCACGTCCAGCGTCACATACTGGGCCGTGATGTTGCTGACCGTGCCGCGCACCCGGTCACCGGGGTTGAACCCTTTGCGGTACGCGCTCAACTGCGCGTTGAGCAACGACTCGAAATCCGCCATGGACACTTTTTTATCGCTCATGTTTCGCTCCGGAAAAAGTGACAGCATACGGCATTCGGCCGTTCGCATGCAATCCGGAACCGTCGAATGTCCGGGTGTGAGCGTTCCCGTTTTCCAAAACGGGAGCGTACCCGGCGGGCGCAATCCACCTTGTGAGGCTACGGGGTTTTTGCTCTAATGGCGGCGTGATGGAAAAAAAGAATTCATTCACGTTCACGCTCAACGAGGAGCAGCAGCAGGCGCTCCAGATCATGCTGCGGATGGGGAATTACCGTCCCAAGACGGTGCCGCACACGATCCTCGCGGTCGAGGCCCAGGATTGCGTGGTGAACCTGTACAAAAGCGGCAAGTGCCTGGTGCAGGGAAAGGGCGCGGAGGATTTCGTCCTTTTTTTTCTGGAGCCGAATGTGCTGCAGTCCGCCACCGTGGGGTATGAGGAGATTCTGAATCCGGACCTCGTGGCCCCGCATATGGGCATTGACGAGAGCGGCAAAGGCGACTTTTTCGGGCCGCTGGTGGCGTGCGCGGTGTTCGTGGATCCCGATCTCGCCCACGCCATGGCCGAGATCGGCGTCAAAGACTGCAAGCAGCTTACGGACAAGGCGGTTTTTTTCATCGGGAACAAAACGCGGCAACTGCTCGGCCCGAAGCGGTTCGCGATGGTGTCGATCGGCCCCGAGGCCTACAACCGGCTCTACGCCAAGATCCGCAACGTCAACTCGCTGCTGGCCTGGGCGCATGCGCGCTGCATCGAAAACCTGCTGGAGACCGTGCCGGAGTGCCCGCGCGCCGTGGCCGACCAGTTCGGCGCGAAACAGGTGATCGAGCGCGCGCTGATGAAAAAAGGGCGCAAGATCAAACTGGAGCAGCGCCACAAGGCCGAGTCGGATATCGCGGTCGCGGCGGCGTCGGTGCTGGCGCGCGAGGCTTTTCTGCGCGGGCTCGGAAGGCTGGGGGAGACGTACGGGATCCAGGCGCACAAGGGCGCGTCCGAACAGGTCAAGGCCTCCGCCATCGAACTGGTGAAAAAAGCCGGCCCCGAAGTGCTTCTGAAAACCTGCAAATGCCACTTCAAGACCGCGGATCAGGTGCTCGCCGCCTGCGGATCCTCGCGCGCCGCGCTCGGCCCCGAGGGCCAGGCGGTCTCGCGCGGCAAGGAGTCCAACCCCGCCCGCGGCAAAGGGCCGGCCTAGAGCGGATTCCGGTAAAGGACCGCCGGGCGGCTCACTCCTCGACCGCGACGCGGAACCCGACGTTGTACACCGGCTGGTACGGGCGGTAGGCGCGCCGGAACGAGGCAGTCGCGTGTTTGGGCCGGTCCCACCACGAGCCGCCGCGCACCACGCGTTTGGCACCGCCCGCGGGCGCGTTGCGGCCGTCGCCCTCCCGGTAGGGGTAGGGCGCGTACGCGGAGCGCGTCCACTCCGCCACGTTGCCGTGAAGGTCGCTCAGACCCCACGGGTTCGGCTTCCATTTGCCTGACGCCTCGCTGAGAAACCCGCCGTCGTTGACCCGCGGGATCTGCGGGATCCAGTTGTCGTAGAGGTTTTCCGGGTTGTTGTAGCGCGCCTTCACGGGGTCCGGCTCGTACGGGTTCCCCGAGAAATCCGCGAGCGAGACGTCGGCCAGATTCGCGTACGGCGCGAAATCGGTTTCCGTGCCGCCGTACCAGAACGGTTGGTCCGAACCGGCCCGCGCCGCCCATTCCCACTGCGCCTCCGTGGGCAGAACCACCTTGCGGCCGGTGCGCTGCGAGAGCCAATCGCAGAACGCGACGGCATCCAGCCAGGAGAGCCGCACGGCCGGCGCGTCCTCCCCGTTGACATCGTATCCGGGCACGCCGAACTGGTATCCGTGCCGCGACTCGCGCCGGCTGTGGTGGCTGGCCCGGAAACGGCGGAACTGGCGGTTGGTGACTTCGATGCGGCCGATCTGGAAAGGGGCGACCTCGACCCGCGTGACGGGGGCCTCGTCGCGGTAGCCGTCCGCTGAGCCCATCCGGAACGCGCCGCCCGGCACGGCGACCAGGTCCAACGTCACGCCTTCGCCCAGGTCGAGCGATTCGGCGGCCGCGGCCGGCTTGGCGGCCGGATCAAAGGGCCAGCCCTCGCAGGACTCGTCCCCGGCGGGCCGCGCCGGTTCCGGCTGCGGTTCCGCGGCAACGAGGCGGACCGGCGGCGCGTCGATCGTCTCATGGTTCTCGGCGATCCCCGCGTAGCGCGCGCGCATTTCGGCCCGCCGCGCCTCTTTGGCCTTGGCCGAGGCGGAGTCGACGATCGTCTGCCAGCGGCCGTGATAGGGCGCGTTGTAATCGATCCAGGTGACGAGCCGGTCGAGCGCCTCCGCGGACAGCCGCACGCCGTGGTGCCCTTTCTGCAGGAGCAGCATCAGTTCGGTCGTGTCGGCGTGAAATTCCATGGGCACAAACAGGTGGATATCGCTCTCGATGCCCGGCCGGCGCACGTACCGGTGCAGGTTCGCGTAGGCTACCGAGAACTTGCCGGCCATGCTGGCGGGCGCCTGGCCCGACATCTTCGTGTGCCAGTCGGTGATCCGGACGTCGCCGCGCAAATCGGGCTGCCACCGCTTGTCGCCGAAACGCTCGGTCATGGGCGGGTCGGGCCGGTTGTGGCAGCGCACGCAGTAGGCGTCGAGCACGGGCTGCACCTCGCGCGCGAACTCGAAATTGCGGAACGGCCCGCGCCACGGTGTGATGGCGGCCGGCCGGCCGGCGCTCTTCGCGGTCACGGTCTGCGGCGTGAACGACGCGGGCTCGTGGCATCCGACGCACGAGAGGTACTCACCGTTACGCGCGGTGAACCAGCTCCGCATCCCCTGCAGCGCCTTGCCCTCGGCGTCCAGTGGCTGCAGCGCGATCGGCGTGTTGGCCGGCACCTTGAAGAGCGCGGAACCGTCCGGGTTGACCGGCACGCTGCCCAGCGTGCGGCGCATGTCCCAGGGACCGTCCATGCCGATCGAACCGTAGAGCCCGCCCTGTCCCGCGAAGCCGTAGGTGTAGGTGTAGAGGCGCAGGCTTTTGACCTCGCCCCGGGGAATGCCCTTCAGGCCCGGGCCCTCGTGGAGGTCCGCGATGTAGATGGTGGCTTCGGGGTCACCTTTCACGATGCGGTCCGGCAGCACGCGCGGCCGCGCCGCGGCGGCCAGCGGCACCGGCTCGACCAGATCGCAGGCGGGGTCCGTCAGCAGCGGTAGGATGTTGTCGAAACGGTCTGCCAGATAGAGCCCCATTTTGGACTGGGCATCCGGCTGCATCGCCACCAGGAAGGTCGTGTCATCCAGCGGGAAGGGATGCAGGAAGAGCGGCCAGGAGCCGTTGGCGAGCTGGTCCTTCACCTTGGCTTCGACCGGTTTGCCGTAACCGGGGATGCGCTGTACCGCGCCCTCGGCCTCCTGCGTGCCGCGGCGGATGTCGAACAGCACGAGCTCGCCTTTGCGCGCGTGGCCGTGGTGACCGGTGACCACGCCCGCGAACCGCATCGGGTCTCCCGGGATCGGCCGCGCGTAGAAGATCCCGTTCGGCCAGAAGGAGTTGCTGCCGTAGAGCGCGCGCTGGTTGGTGCCGTCCGGATTGCAGGTGAAGAGGATCCGGGAGTTCGCGTGCGGCAGGTCGGTATACTCCCAGCGCAGGTACAGCACGCGGCCGTCCGGAAGGAGGGTGGGGCACCACCCGTGCTCCTGATCGTTCGCCAGCAGCTCCATCTCCGAGCCGCCCGCGTTCATGCGGAAGAGATTGGCGACCGGCGTGGAGCCGTTCACGCACGGCACGGCGTATTGGAGCGCGGTGCAGGAGAACAGGAGCCGGCCGTCCGGCAGGTAACAGGCGTCGTAGTGGTTCACCGCGGGATCGTTGTCGCGCGACACCTGCCGCACCCCGCCATCCGCCAGCCGCAGCTCGAAAACATGCCAGGCGTTGGAGGCCCCGGTCGAGGAGAAGAGCAGGCGGTCCGCGTCCCAGTGCAGATCGACGTCGCCGAGGAAAGCGCCGGCCGGCGGGGTGTGGAGTTCGCGCACCGCGCCGGCGCCGGGACCCCGCACGCGCAGCGCGCACAGCGTATTGTCGTGACCGTTCTTGGGCAGCACCGAGTTGCTCTGCCAGTTCTGCGGCAGGTACCGCCCCGCTTTGCGCCGGATGAAGAGGATCTCGTCGAAACCGATCGCCGGGTTGGTGTCGAGCATCAGGGTGCGCGTCAGCGTTTCGAGTGCGGTAAGGGCGGCCTCGTCCAGCGCGCCCGTCCGCGCCGCCTTCAGGCTGGCGCGCGCGGCCAGCAGGCGCGCCCGCTGTTCCGGCGTGCGCGTCAGCCGCCACGCGATCAGCCGTTCCAGCGCGTCGACGTTCACTTGCGCCAGCCGGCGCGCTTGCGCGCGGCGCTGTGCCAGCGCCTCGCCCGCATGCGCTTCGAAAACCACGCTGCCCCGGCCCGGCGGCGCGGTCAAGCCCACGAGCGCCTCGAAGCGCACCGCGTTCGGCGGCAGCGCGAAAATCAGTTCGGAGGGCGCGTGGGCCCAGAATCCGGAAACCAGGTTCTGGCCCGCGATGCGCAACGCGCCGCTAAGGCCCTTGTTGACCCGCAGCGTGCCCCATCCGACCTGCGCCTGCAGCGGCGTGCGGGCCGTTAGGTCCACCGCGGTCCCGTCGGCGCACACGACACGCGGGTTGCCCCAGACCGCCTGGTCAAAATCATAATCGTCCGGCCCCACCGTCGCGATCAGAACCAGTTCCTTCGCGCCGGTGACGTCCGCCGTGACCGGCATGGCCGCCATACCGCCCCGCATCAGCGGGGAGACCGCCGCGGGTTCGGCCGTGACGCCGCGCACGGCCAGACTCACCCAAAACCAGGTTATGCTCCATCGGTGCATCGGTTTCCCCCTTTACAAGGGAACGTTGCGTGTTGAACGTTCCTGCCTTCCCTCACGCGATCCTCTCCGACACCTCCCGCGCGCACGCCTTCACCCATTCGCCCACCCGCGTGAAATCCTGTTTCCGCAGCCGCTCGTCCGGTCCGGTCACGGTGATGGCCGCCACGGGGCGGCGCTGCCGGTCCAGCACCGGCGCGGCCACGCAGTGCACGCCGTGCAGCGCCTCGGCGCGGTCGATGCCGTATCCGCGCGCCCGTGTCGCGCTCAGTTCCTTGCGGAAAGCCGCCGCCCCGGTGAGGGTGTTTTCCGTGAAACGCGGGAACCCTACGCCCTTCAGGCGCGCTTCACGCTCCGCTTCCGGCAGAAAGGCGAGCAGGACTTTAGTCGGGGCCGAGGCGTGCAGCGGCTGGCGCGTGCCGGGATCGCAGACAAAACGGAAAGGATGCAGTCCCGGGACCTGTTCCAGCACAATCCCCTCCGCGCCGTCGAGGATGCTGAGGACCACCGTTTCCCGTACGCGGTCACGCAGCGCGCGCATCGGGCCGAGCGCGTTCTCGATCAGGCTTCCGTCCTGCGCGCTGGAGTAGACGAGCGTCGCCAGTTTGCGGGTCAGCCGGTAGGTCAGCTCAGCCTCATTACGGAAGACGTACCCGCGCGCGCAGAGCGTGTTGAGCATGCGGTAGGTCGTGTTCTTCGGAATGGCGAGGGCGCGCGCGATCTCGCTCAGCGCCACACCTGCGGGGCACCGGCTCAGATGCTCCAAGACGCCCAGCGTCCGCTCCAGGATGGGGACCCCGGTGGTTTGACGCGCCCGCTTTCCCTTGCCTGCCGTCATGACCCGCCTCACTGTTCTTCCTTTGAAACAATGTACCGCCATTAGAACAGATGGGTTTCCGGAAGTCAAGGCGCGGAACCGTTTGATGGCAGGGGGGGAGTGCGATTCGAGGGCGTATTTGGAGCGAAGCACAGTCAGGAGCGCGGGCGTCCCCAAACGCGTGGTCATCGCGCATCCCTGCCGCCAACCGATTTCTTGCGGGCCCGGCCGGTTCCTTGTCAGTGTCCAACGCGGTGTGGTATAAAAAAGGCCGACCGCCGCGCGTGGGGGAGAACCGATGCGCGGGAAAGGGTGCGGCGGAGGACGGAAAGGGGGCGAAACAGAATGCGGAGCGGAATCGTGTGGGGGGTACTGATCGGATGGGGGACCATTCTCGCGGCGGAGCCGTGTCTGGAATACGCGTATCCCGCGGGCGTATGCGCGGGCTCGGAATGCGAGGTCGAAATCGGCGGGGCGCATCTGGAAAATGTGACGCAGGCGGTAATCAGCGGCGAAGGGGTCAAGGCGGTTTTTCTGGGTCCGGCGCGGACGGTGACGCGGAACCGCAAGGGGCGCGAGGTGCCCGCCGTCCTGCCGCACCGGTTCCGGTTTCGCGTGGTCGCCGCTCCCGAGGCCGCGCCGGGCATCCGTGCGTTGCGTGTGGCCACGGCGTATCAGGTCAGCGAGCCCGTGCGGTTTGAGGTGGGGGGGATGCCGGAGTGGAGGGAGCCGGCGACCAACCGCGCCGAAGCGGGCGGGGCCCTGCTGTCCGGTCTGCCGGTCTGCCTGAACGGCCGGATCCACGGCCGGGGCGCGGATGTGTACCGTTTCCGCGCCGCCCGCGGAAGCGCGGTGGTGGCGTTTGCGGAGTCGCGGACGCTTCCGGCCAACCGTTTTGTGCCTGGTCTCGCGTTTACGGATGCCGCGGGGAAGCCGTGCGCAACGGTGACGGCGTATGACGGGGAGGCGGCTCCGGTGCTCGTGTTCGAGGCTCCGGAGGAGGGCGAATACGGGTTGCGGGTGGCCGCGCGGCCGGATGCGGAGGGCGGGGACGGCTGTGTGTACCGGATCAAACTCGGCGCGCTGCCGCTGGTCACGGGGCTGACGCCTGCGGAGGCGCGGGAGGGGGAGAGTCTGAACGTGCGCCGGGCCGGCCATAATCTCGAGCGGGACCGCCTCCGCCTCTTCACGGGCGGCAAGGACAGCGCGTTGTGCCTGGCGACGCTCACCGAAGACGCGCTGGCCCTGCCTTCGCTGCGTTTCGATCTGGCCGGCGAAACGCAGGCCCCGGGATTCGAGGCGACCCTGACTCCGGCGTCGCTGAACATCCCCGCCGACGGCAGCGCGCTGGTGCGGGTGGAGGTGCGGCGCCGGAACGGGTTCGAGGGCGATGTGCGGGTGGCCCTCGATTTTCCGCCGCTGGGCATCACCGGCGAGGGCGGCCTGATCCCCGCCGGAAAGAGCTTCTGTCTGATGACCGTTTCCACTGACGGGGTCCGGTATCCGCGCACGGTCTTCAGTCTGCCGCTCACCGCCACGGCGGAGATCGGCGGGCAGCCGGTCAAGCGGCCTGTCGTGCCGGTGCGGCGGTGCGCGGGGGATCAGGCCGCGCGGGCGCAATCCTTTGAAGAGCCGGCCGCCAAGGTCAATCCCACCCTGCACGCGCTGCGCCTGAACGCCGCGCCCCGCAGGCCGCTCTCCCTGCCGGCCGGGAAGCCGGTGGAGCTGACGGTGCTCAGCCCCACACTGGCGGCGCGCCTGGGGAACGGGTGTGAGACGGTGGTGGTCTGGCCCGAGCGGGGGATCACGGTTTCGGATGTGCGGCGGACCAACCGCCAGGAGCGCGCGCGGGTGACGCTCCGCGCGGATCCGGCCGTGCTGCCGGCCGGCGCCTCCGGACACCTCATCCTCGGCTGCGCGGACAAAAAGGCGCCGGACGCGCCCGTGATGGCGGTGACGCAGTCCGTGCCCTTCACGGTGAAGTAGGGGACCGCTGGCAGGCCGGACAGAAATGCGTGCCGCGCTGCCCCACCACGCTGCGCGCGATCGGCTGGCCGCAGCGCGGGCACGGCAGGCCGTCGCGCCGGAAGACCCGGAGCCCGTCGGCGTTGCGTCCGCGGCGGCCCGCCACACTGTAAAAATTCGTCTCACCCTTGCCGAGCGTGGTGCCGCCCAAATCGACGGCACGTCGCAGGACCGCGCGGATGGCCCGGCACAGCCGCCGGATTTCGGTTTCCGTGAGCGAGTCGGCGCGGCGCTCCGGATGGATTCCGGCGTGCCACAGGGATTCATCCACGTAGATGTTGCCGAGCCCGGCCACCACGCTCTGGTCCAGCAGCAGCGGTTTGACTTTGCGCCGCTTGCCGGAGAGGCGCGCGCGCAGCGCGGCCGGTGTGAAATCCGGCTCCAGCGGTTCCGGGCCGAGTGCCGCAAAGGGGTCCGCGCCTGCGCCGCACAGCCGGAAGCGCCCGAACTTGCGGGTGTCGTGGAACACGAGCCTGCGGGAGTCCTTCAGGAGCAGGAGCGCGTGGTCATGGGGGCCGGGCTGTTCCCCCGCGCCGGCGAAGCGCAGTTTGCCGGTCATGCGCAAGTGGATCAGCAGGCGGTCGCCGGTGTCGAGCGTGAACACGATGTACTTGGCGCGGCGCGTCACGCCGGTGACGGTCCGGCCCCGCAGGGCGCGGACGAGCGATGCGGGCGACCGGCCGGCCGCAATCCGCGGCCAGCGGAGCCGCACGTCGCGGATCACGGCACCGACCATTCCCTGGGCGCGGAGTTCGCGGACAACGGTTTCGACTTCGGGGAGTTCCGGCATAAGCGCTCCTTGAATGGTTCCGGCCGCAGGCAACCGCTGGCCGGACGTGCGTCCAGGCGGGCACGGCTGCCTCTCTTCCGCCTTTTCGAATCAGTGTAAAGCACTCTCCCTGATGCGGGCAAGCCGCGACAGCAGATTATGCCCGGAGCGATTGTTTGCTCACACGAAGGCCGCGAAGGGGGAGAGAGGGGGAGGGGAACCAATTTCGCGCATTCGTTCAGAGGGCGTGTCTGATCGCACTGCAATACTAGACCCTTCGTTTTTTAGCCCGCACCCGGGGCCACTGACAATCAAAATGTTTTTGATTGTCACTTATAGTCGATAGACGCAAAGTCTTCATTCGATGAAAATAAAACCATGACAAGTTCTCCTTCCGGTATCTTAATTCAGTTCGGGAAAATCCTGCGTTCTAGACGAATCGCCCTTGACCTGACACAAGAGTTTTTGGCTGAAAAAGCCGAACTCCATCGGACATATATCGCAGATATTGAACGTGGTACCCGTAATGTCTCTCTTTTGAATATCGAGAAGTTGGCACGTGCATTGGGTTGTTCGCTTGAAACATTTTTTG
>JAVEYH010000031.1:22257-30700 GCA_034003585.1 Kiritimatiellia bacterium | reverse complement strand
AGAATTGCTGCTCCCTTTACTTCCCGTCCCCGCCCGCCTACAATCCCGGTCATGTTGTCGCCCGATTTCCACGCACATTTCATGCGCCTGGCCCTGCGGGAGGCGGAGCGGGCCGAGTCCGCGGGCGAGGTCCCGACCGGATGCGTGATCATCCGCCGTCCGCCGGACCCCGACGTCTCCCCCGCCGCCGTCCGCGTGCTGGCCCGCGCCCACAATCAGACGGAAATGCTACGTGACGCCACCGCGCACGCGGAAATGATCGCGCTGACCCAGGCTTCGGCGGCGCTCGGCGACTGGCGGCTGCTCGACACGATCCTGTATGTCACCAAAGAGCCCTGCCCCATGTGCGCGGGCGCCATCGTGCTGGCCCGCGTGCCGCTGGTGGTTTGGGGCGTGTCCGATCCCAAGCGCGGCGGCCAGTCGGTGTTCTCGATTCTCAATCACCCGGGGCTCAACCACCGTCCCGAAATCCAAGCGGGCGTGCTGGAGACCGAGTGCCGCGCCGCGCTGCGGACGTTTTTCCGCGTCCGCCGCGCCGAAGGCTGACGGCCCCGCGCGGCGTCAGGGCTCCCAGCGCTCCTCGGCCTGGGGCCTCCACTTCGGCCGCGATCCGAACAGCGCCGTGCCGAGCCGCACCCAGGTGGCCCCCTCCTCGACCGCGACCGGATAGTCGTTGCTCATCCCCATCGAGAGCCGGGGCAGGCTGATCCCGAATTCGCGCTCCCACTGGTCGCGCCACGCGCGCAGCCGCGCGAAAACCGGCCGCGTCAGCTCCGGGTCGGCCGCGAACGGCGCCATGGTCATCAGTCCCGTCAGGGTCACGTTGCGCGCGCGCAGCGCGGTCTCGATCAATTCGGGCACCGCCTCGGGACGCGCCCCATCCTTGCTTGCCTCGCCGGCCACATTGACCTCGACCAGAATCTCGGGACGGTGCCCGCTCTCTTCCGCCACCCGCTCGATCTGCTCCAGCAGGCGCAGGGAGTCCACCGAATGGATCACGCTGAACCACTCCAGCGCGGGCCGCACCTTGTTGCGCTGCAGGTGGCCGATCAGATGCCAGACCGGACCGCCGCCGCACGCCGGGATTTTCCAGGCCGCCTCCTGCACCTTGTTCTCGCCGAACAGGCTGATCCCGGCCTCCCACGCCTCGCGCACCACCTCCGGCCCATGGGTCTTGGTCACGCCGATCACCTCGACGTCTTCCGCGCGGCGGCCGGAGCGGGCGCATGCCGCCGCAATCTTTTCCCGCACGCCGGCGAGAATTTCGGATAACGCGCGTTCCTCCGCCATAGCCCTCTTTCTGCCGCGGGGCGGCGACCGTTCAGTGTTGCACGACGACCGCCGCGCCCCGGGGCTGGCCGATCTCCTCCAGCATCCGGGTGAACCACGGCGTTTTGATGTCGAACGGCTTGCCGCCGCGGATGCGCGGGAATTCGCAGGCGCGAAGCTCGCCGTTGCGGTCCTCATCCTCGCCCACCACACCGCCGATCCCGGCGAGCGCGCACTCGACCGCCTTTTTCGCGCAGGCCCGGATCAGCTCTTTGTCGCTGTCGATCGGCGCGGCGGCGCGGCTGTAATACCCGCTCTTCTGCACCATGGTCTTCTCCGCGCCCAGCATCTCGCCGAACTGTTTGGCGAACCAGCCGCCCACATTCACCTTGTCCAGCCGCGGGTGGCCGAACGCGTCGCGCGGCACATCCTCGCCCTTCGCCTCCAGCTCCGCGATGATCGCCCCGACACAGGCCCCCTCGGAAACGAAGAGGTTGACGCCGTCGTTGCGGTCCATCACCTCGCGCAGCCGCTCCGCCTCGGCATGCACGTCGAACGCCATCTCGGGCACGTACACGGCGTGCACCTCCTCGCGGGAACGCGACAGTCCGAACGCGGGCAGATAGGAAAAGCCGTCCAGTCTTTTGCGGTACGCCGCGGCCGTCGCGGCGGTCAGCCAGCCGCAGTTCCGCCCCATGACCTCATGGACGATCAGCATGCGGGGATTGGCCGTGTTCTCCTTGACGACGTGCTCGAAGTAGCGGGCGCCCTCTTCGGCCGCGGTCCAGGCGCCCAGGCTCTGACGGATCGGGTACACATCGTTGTCAATGGTCTTGGGCAACCCCACGACCGTGAGCCCGTAGCCGTTTTTCGCCAGAAACGCGGCCAGTTCGGCGGCGGCCGTGTTGGTGTCGTCCCCGCCGATCGTGTGCAGCACGTCCACGCCGTCCCGCACCAACTGCTCCGCCGCGACTTTTTGCGGATCCTCCCCCTCTTTCACCAAACCCCGCTTAACGCAGTCTTTGACATTGGTGAGCTTCACGCGGCTGTTGCCGACCGGGCTGCCGCCGTGCTCGGCCAGGACCAGCGCCTGACGCCGGACCTCGGACGTCACCGGCAGGCTCTCCCCCCGCAGCAACCCCTTGTATCCGTTAATGTAGCCGATCAGCTCCACATCCGGAGCCACATGCGTGTATTCGTCAATCAGATAACCGAGCGCCGAACTCAAACAGGGCGCCAGACCACCCGCCGTCAAAAAGCCCACCTTCTTCACCTGCTTCGCCATGTCTTCTCCTTCTCTCGTACGGATTGCCACAAAAAACCGCATCAGTGTAAAAGAACGCGGCCCCCATTTCAAGACCCGTCCGGACGGGATGTCGCCATGTCCCCGGTTTCGGCTTGAACCCGAACGGAAAGCGGGTACACTCACACCGTCTCCGCAATGTTCCCCACCCGCAATGGAAAGAGGTTCCGAAATGATACTCGACCAATTCAAACTCGACGGCAAAGTCGCCCTCGTCACCGGAAGCGCCCGCGGGATCGGACAGGCCTGCGCCATCGCGCTCGCCCAGGCCGGCGCGGATGTCGCGCTGGTTTACAACCGCACGCCCGCGGACGAGACCGCACAGGCGATCCGTTCAGCCGGAAGACGGGCCGAGGCGTTTCAGGCCGACCTGGGCGCCGGCGCGGACGTGGCGCGGGAACTGGTAACCCGCATTGCGGAGGCGTTCCATGGCGTGGATATTCTGGTGAACAACGCGGGCATCATCCGGCGCGCCCCCTTTACCGAGCACCGCGCGCAGGACTGGGAAGAGGTGCTTGCCGTGAATCTCAGCGCGCCGTTCTACCTGAGCCAGGCCGTCGCGCGCCGCATGATCGCGCAGGGCCGGGGCGGCAAGATCATCCACATCGCCTCGATGCTCTCGTTTCAGGGAGGCGTTCTGGTGCCGGGGTACGCCGCATCCAAAGGCGGCATCCGCAGCCTCACCATGCTGATGGCCAACGAACTCGCCCCCCACAAAATCTGCACCAACGCCATCGCGCCCGGCTATATCGCGACGGAGAACACGCGACCCCTCCGCGAGGATCCGGCCCGCAACCAGGCGATCCTGTCGCGGATTCCGGCCGGCCGTTGGGGCACGCCCGAAGACCTGATGGCGGCGGTGGTTTTCCTGGCGGCACCCGCGTCAGACTATTTGAACGGCCACACGCTCGCGGTGGACGGCGGCTGGCTGGCCCGGTAAGGGATCGGAATCCCGATCGGATTTCTCGTGGCAAAACTCTGCGGATCGGAAGGGGAACGGGCGGCCGGTGTGATCCGGAGCGGCTGGCCGCGTGAACCTGCAGACAGGGCTAACCCAAAAAGGGGAGGAACACAATGAGGCGAGTCATGCGATCCGGCGCGATCATGCTGATCGCAGGGGCTGTCTATGCGGCAGAGAAGAATCCGGCAACGGACTGGATGGCGGGAAAGATCGGCGCCTTCATGCACTTTCTGCCGAATGAAAAGAATTTCGACGCGGTCGACGCCTTCCATGTGCGGTCTCTGACCCGTCAACTGGTTGCCGCCAAAGTGGATTATTTTGTCTTCACCCTCGGCCAGAACTCCGGCTACATGAATACCCCGAATGACGTGTATGACGCCATTGCGGGATATGCGCCGGGGGAACGCTGCGCCAAACGCGATCTGCCCAAGGAACTGGCGGCCGCCCTGAAGCCGCATGGCATCCGGCTGATGCTCTACCTGCCCTGTCAGACGCCCAACCGCGACCTCCAGGCGATCCGCGCCTTCGGCCTGCCGGAAGCGCCCGTGAACGGCGACCGGAAGATCAACGAGGCCTTCGCGCGGCAGTGGGCGCGCGTGATCGAAACGTGGTCCATGCGCTACGGCCGGGACGTTGCCGGCTGGTGGTTCGACGGCGGCTATCAGCGCATCGGCTTCAACGACGCGATCGCGCGGCACTATGCCGCCGCGGTCAAACGCGGCAACCCCGACGCGGTGGTGACCTTCAATCCCGGCGTGAGCCTCAAACGCTGGACCGCCGCGGAGGACTACACCGCGGGCGAGCTGACCAATCCTTTTTCCTACACCTGCAAGGACCGCTGGCTGGACGGCTCGCAATGGCATGTCCTGACTTATCTCGGCAAAACATGGGGATCACGCGACTGCCGTGCGCCCGACGAAAAATGGATCGAATGGATTCGCGGGGTCATCGCCAACGGTGGCGCGGTGACACTGGATGTCGGCCCGTTTTACGGCACGGGACACGAGGTCGGCTCCATTCCGCTCGAACAAACCAGACAGTTGTGGGCCATTGCGAACGGCTGCCGGAACCCCGCCGGCAAACCGGTCCCCAAAGAGACGTTGCATAACGGAATCGTGCTGGAGCGTGATCCGCGTGACCGTACCTGGATGGATCAGCCGGACCACAACCCGTTGCCGGTCCCCTATCTGCAGAACCCGCCCGCCGTGATTCCCGTGGACCTGGGCCGGCAACTGCTGGTGGATGATTTTCTGATCGAAACGAGCACGCTGAAACGGGTGTGGCACAAGGCCGTCAAAGATCCGCGCAGCCCGGTGCTGAAACCCGAAACCCCGCTTGAAAACGGCGCGGCGAACAAGCATTGCCCCATGGCCGCGCCGTTCAGCGGCGGCGTCTGGTTCGACGCCCAGGACAGACTTTTCAAGATGTGGTACTGCGCGGGCTGGTTCGACGGCACGGCGTACGCCTTCAGCCGCGACGGCATCCGATGGGAGCGACCGGACCTCAAAGCCGAACCCGGCACCAACCGGGTGATCCCGCAACGGGGTGTCCGCGATTCGGCGGCGGTGATTCTCGATCCGGACGCGCCGCAGGACGGCATGCGCTTTAAAATGCTGGTCTGGAGCCGACCTCAGGGCGGCGAGTTGTTTGTTTCGCGCGACGGCCTGAACTGGAGCGAACCGGTGGTCTGGGGACCGACCGGCGACCGCTCGACGATCTTCTACAACCCGTTCCGTAAAGTTTGGGTCTACAGCATCCGCTCGGGATGGCGCGCGCGCAGCCGTGAGTACAGCGAAGCCACGGATTTTCTGGGTGGCGCAAAACTCGAGAACCGGGTCAGGTGGCTGCGGACCGACGACAAGGATCTGCGGGGTGCCCGCTGGTTCTACGCGTTCCCCGACCGCCGTCCGGAACGCCCGGGCGACGCGCCGGTGCTGTACAACTTTGACGCGGTGGCCTATGAATCGCTCCTGCTCGGCGCGTTCACGATCATGCAGGGGCCGGAGAATAACTTCTGCATGGAGGAGGGCGTGCCCAAGATGACGGAGATCCATCTTGGCTTCAGCCGCGACGGGTTCCACTGGTCACGGCCGGAGGATCGCACGGCCTTCCTTCCCGCAGGCCGGCAGGCCGGAACGTGGGACCGGGCGTATCTCCACTCCAACGCGGCACTTTGTCTGGTGATGGGCGACGAGCTCTGGTTCTACTACACGGGCTTCGCCGGAGACCCCGCGCGCAAGCAGGAGAAATCCGCGGCACGCAACGGCATGTACGCCAATGCGTCAACCGGCATCGCGCGCCTGCGGCGTGACGGGTTCGCCTCCCTGGACGCGGATGAGGCCGGCGGCATGCTGACCACACGCCCGGTCACTTTCACCCGCGCTTCGCGCCTCTACGTTAATGCCGACACCCGCCGGGGCGAGCTGCGGGTGGAGGTGCTCGACGCTGACGGCAACCCGATCGCGGGGCTGTCACGCGACGCCTGCGCGCGAGTGAGCGTTGACAGCACGCGCCACGCGATCATCTGGCAAAACGAAAAAGACCTGGCTTCCCTGCGCGGCAAGCCGGTGCGCTTCCGTTTTCACCTCACCTCCGGCAGCCTCTATGCCTTTTGGGTCTCAAACCGCTCCGGGGCCAGCAATGGGTATCTGGCGGGTGGCGGCCCGGGTTACACCTCACTGCGCGACACCTGGTGAACGTTGCTTCCGCTCGCGTTCCCGGACGGAATCACGCAGACAATCCTTATCGGAGCTTGAGCAGGGAGACGATCGCGCGGGCGAGTTTGTCACGATGCGTCTCGATCGGCGCGGGGTCGCGTGTGAACTCGGTCAGGCCTGCAGAAACCTCGGCGGGCACGGTCAGCAGCACTTCCAGATTCTGGCGGGTCCGGGGGTCCAGCCGGCCGCCCTTCTCGTGCAGCAGCCGCCGCAGGATCACAAAATACTCGTAGTCCTCGATCCCGTCGCGCAGCATCTCCAGCCGCAGGCTCGGCACCGGCGCGTCCGGCACCGGTCCGGCGGGGTTGCCGTCCGCGGCCGCAGGCGGCGGATAAAGGAACCGGCCGTCGCCGTTGCCCCAGGGCCGCTTGGTCCCTCTCGGCACGCCGTATCCCGTAGTCCAGCTCATCGGGTCTGTGTAGGGGTTCTGCGGTTTGCCGGCCTCCGGGTAAGCGGTGTCGCTGGTCCAGTAAACCGTCTCCCAGATCAGAATACCCGCGACCCGCTCGGCCCAGGTTTGCCAGAGCCAGACGCGCAACGCGGGCCCCGCATGATCGATGAACTCCGTCACATACGGCGCTTTGGGCCCGCAGCAGATGTACCACCAGAAGCGGTCGCCCGCCTTGCGCCGCTCCTCCAAACCCGGCTTGTTCAGCGACGGTGTGAGCGGGCACCAGATGCCCGGCCCGCCAAACAGCTTCGGCTCGATCTGCTCGGTCAGCATCCGGCGCAGTCCGGGGGCGTGCCGCTTGAGCGTGTTCATGCCGTTCATCACGAAGCCGTAATCCTTGGGGTCCGGCTCGTCGAACCAGTAGACAAAGGCCTTGTCCAGCCACCCCTTCTCCCGGAGGTGCGATTCGATACCGCGCAGGTATTTGCCCATCAGCAGTTCGTACTCGGGAGTGCCCCCGGCGAAACCGAGCAGCGAGGGTTCCGTGCGCGCGTGAAACGTGCCGCCGCCCAAACCCTCGATCCGGATCCGGAAGGTGTTGAAGCGGTTGGACTCGACCGCGCGGGTCATGGCCGCATCCCATTCGTCCCAGCGGAAGACCGGTTCGATGTCCGCCACAGTCTTGCCGGCATCGGGTTTGCCGGTCCGGGCGTCAAAATTCCGCCAGGTCACGCTCCACCTGTCCATTGGAGCCGGGTCGTAGGGAGAGAGGCGATAGTCGCCCAGACAGCGCAAGTAACGGTCCAGCACCGCGCGCCGCTGAACGGGTTCGGTTGCCTTGTGATACCGCCAGGCCGCATGCGCGTTGAAACCGAAAGCGGTTTCGCAGGTCATCGTGTCGGGCAGCGTAAAATCATACACCTCGGCATTCAGCACGGTGGTAACCCTGATCCCGTCGGCCTGAACCGTCACGGTGCCGCGGTAGATGCCCGCCGGGATGTGATCCGGCGCGCGCACCCGGATCCAGAACGGGTGATGCTCTCCCGCCGCGGCAAGCAGCGGCCCCTCCTGCGGCAGGAGCGGGTCGGGCCACCACCCTTTTGCCCCGGCGGCGTCGCTCGGCTGTTCGACCGGCACATA
This sequence comes from Kiritimatiellia bacterium, assembly GCA_034003585.1. Taxonomy (GTDB): domain Bacteria; phylum Verrucomicrobiota; class Kiritimatiellia; order RFP12; family UBA1067; genus JAPXSY01. Next base: position 22,919 of record JAVEYH010000031.1, on the reverse strand, counting down.
TCCCACGCGCGAGATCCCGACCTGCGAAGCGGGAATGCGGTCTTTTCCGTATACCAGATCCGTCACGGTCACCGTCAGGTTCGAGAGCGCCGTCTGGGGGGAGACCACCAGTTGCACCGCCTCCCATTCCTTGCGCGCCAGCCGCAGCGAGAGCGATTTGGCAAAGGCGCGCGGCACGGGCCGGTGACGCGGGATCTTCCATCCGGGCGCGGCGCGCCACAAGGTCAGCAGCGGCGAGTTCACCGGCAGGCGCTCCCCGTAGGAGTCGTCATAGAGCAACGGCACTTTCACCGTGCAGCGCGCCGCAAAGGCCTCACCCCATTCGACCGACATCTCCCATTCGCCAGCCGACGGCGCTTCATAGGGGATCCGCACGTCATACGCGCCGGGTCCCGGCAACGTGACGGGCACGGGATAGGACCGCACGGGGCGGTCCCCGCCCGCGAACACCACACGCGCCTCGTTCGTCAGGGGGCCCGCGCCCGCGTGCCGCACCTGCAGCACCGCGACATTCGCGCCGCCCGGCAGCGCCTCGCCCAGCCCGATCACCCGCACGCGCGGGTTCGGTTCACGCGACACGCTCTCCACGTATCGCGTGGAACCGGCGAGTGACCGCGCCGGCCCCTCCACTTCCGCATCGAAACGGTAACCGTGAACCTGGA